>NZ_JBEZYB010000120.1:0-19402 GCF_040638285.1 Amycolatopsis sp. NPDC026612 | reverse complement strand
CGCACGGCTCAGAGCCGTGCGGCGGCCCGGGGATCTCAGACCTTCGGCGCCGGGGCGTCCGCGGCTTTCACCCGTTCCAGCAGCAGCTGGGCGACATCGCGCACGTCGACGTTCTGCGCCTTCTGCTCACTCTGGCGCTGGACCAGGCCGTCGGTCAGCATCACGCGGCAGAACGGGCAGCCCGTCACGATCGTCTCGGCGTCCGTCGCGATCGCCTCGTCGACGCGTTCGAGGTTGATGCGCTTGCCGATCTGCTCCTCCATCCACATCCGGGCGCCGCCGGCGCCGCAGCAGAGTGCGCGGTCCGCGTGGCGGGGCATCTCCGCCAGCTCGGCGCCCGTCGCCCCGACCAGCTCGCGCGGGGGCGTGTAGACCTTGTTGTGGCGGCCGAGGTAGCACGGGTCGTGGTAGGTGACCTTCGGGCCGTCTTCGACCGGCTTCACCGGGGTCAGCTGGCCGCCGCGGACCAGGCGGTTGAGCAGCTGCGTGTGGTGGACCACCTCGTAGTGCCCGTCCAGGTCCGGGTATTCGCGGCCGAGGGTGTTGAGGCAGTGCGGGCAGGTGGTGACGATCTTGCGCAGGCGCGGTTCGCGGCCTTCGAACACGGCGTTGAGCGTCTCGGCCGTCTGCTGCGCCATCATCTGGAACAGGAACTCGTTGCCCGCCCGGCGCGCCGGGTCACCCGTGCAGGATTCCTCGTTGCCGAGCACCACGTACCGCACGCCGGCGATGTGCAGGAGCTCGGCCGTGGCGCGGACGGTCTTGCGCGCCTGGTCGTCGAAGGCCCCGGCACAGCCGACCCAGTAGACGTACTCGACGTCCTCGGCCAGTTCGCCGTCGAACACCGGGACGTCGAAGCCGAGGTCCTTGGTCCAGGCGAGCCGCTCCGAGTTGTTCTGGCCCCACGGGTTGCCCTTGGTCTCCAGGTTCTTGAACAGCCCGCCCAGCTCGGTCGGGAACGCGGATTCGATCATCACCTGGTAGCGGCGCATGTCGACGATGTGGTCGACGTGCTCGATGTCCACCGGGCACTGCTCGACGCACGCGCCGCAGGTGGTGCACGACCAGAGCACGTCCGGGTCGATGACGCCGCCGTCGGCTTCCGGCCCGACGAGCGGGCGCGCGCCTTCGTGCTCGGTGCCCGCGAGGATGTAGGGCGCCTCTTCGAACAGGTTGTCGCGCAGGTTCATGATGACGAGCTTGGGCGACAACGGTTTCCCGGTGTTCCACGCCGGGCACTGCGACTGGCAGCGGCCGCACTCGGTGCACGTGGCGAAGTCCAGCATGCCCTTCCACGTGAAGTCGCCGATCTTGCCGCGGCCGAACGTGTCGTCCTCGCCCGGGTCCTCGAAGTCGATCGGCTTGCCCGCCGACTCCATCGGCAGCAGCGGGCCGAGCGCGTCCGGGAGCCGCTTCGCCGACACGTTGATCGGCGCCACGAAGATGTGCAGGTGCTTGGAGTACAGCACGATCGACAGGAACACGAGCATGACGCCGATGTGCAGCAGCAGGCCGACCGTCTCGAGCACCTCGGTCGTCGAGTGCCCGAGCGGCTCCAGCAGGTTCCCGACGCCGAGCGAGACGTACGCGCCCGAGTCGTACGGGAAGTTGCCGGACGCCGAAGAGGCGCCGCGGAAGAAGAACATCGTCCAGACGACGTTGAAGATCATCAGCAGGATCAGCCACGCGCCGCCGGTGTGCGAGCCGTAGAACCGCGACGCGCGCTCCTTGCGCTCGGGGGCGTTGCGGATCCGGATCACCGCGAACACCCCCAGCGAGACGGCCACCGCGACGGCGATGAAGTCCTGCAGGAAGCCGAGGACCGCCCAGTGACCGATCCACGGGATCGCGAACTTCTCGTCGAACAGCGCGCCGTACGCCTCGAGGTACACCGAAGCGAGGATCACGAAGCCCCAGAACGTGAAGAAGTGCGCCAGGCCGGGCACCGACCACTTCAGGAGCTTGCGCTGGCCGAACACCTCGCGCACCTGCGCGAAGGCGCGGGCACCGAGGTCGCCGGAGCGCTTGGTGTCCGGCTGGCCCGCCTTGATCAGCCGGTACAGGAAGGCCACGCGCTTGCCGGCGACGGCGAGGCCGACGACGGTCATGAGCAGACCGAGGATGAGACGAACGAGCACGAGTCCTCCGCGTCGTGATGGAAGGACCGGCTCAGTGCGAGCCGGTGTAGTACCGGCACGCCTTGCACGCGTACCGCATCTTCGCGACCCGCCAGTGTTTCCGGTACAGATCGAGGTCGGGCGACCGCCGGACACCGAGGCGCTGGTAGCGCCCGGGCCGACGGCCGGTTTCGTACTGCTCGGTCGCGCGGCCGAGGTGGGCGCGCCGCAGCACGCACCCCCGCGTCCGGCAGCGGCCGAGCGCGCTGCGGCAGAACCGGTGCAGCAGCACCAGTTCGCCGGTCACTTCTTCGACGACGCCGTAGCCGGGGTGGTCACCCGGTCCGGCGAGCCGCACCGGCAGCCCGCAGTACACGCACTTGAGCGTGCAGGTGAGGCAGCCGGTCAGGTGCCTGAGCCGCAGTTCGCGCCGGTCTTCGGAGCCCGGTCCCCGGACGCGCGACGTCATGAGACCTCCTGGACGACTGTGATCGGCACCACTGTCTGCTACTGGAGGGTAATGAGGAGATCACTTCGCGCGACAGGACCGAACAGGCCAGTTTGACTGAGCCGTTCGGCGTAAATTCTCCAGCCGGCCGCCGGTTCAGCAGCCGGGGAGACCGCCGGGCAGCTCCGGGAACGCCGGGCCGGACACCACGTCGGCGCCCCGGTCCTGCCACCAGACGGCCTGATCCAGGGTCTCGACCCCGGCGACCGACACCGAAGCCCCGACCGTGTGCACCGCGTCGACCAAGGCCGCCAGGGTTCCCGTCACCAGCGGGTGCTCGCGTTTGGCGACCAGGTTCGCCGCGAGCCGGACCGTGTGGGCCGGGAACTCCGCGAGACACGTGACGTCGCCGAAGCCGTGGATCTCCGCCCGGACGCCGATTTCCGCCAGCACCTTGAAGTTCTCCGCCGCGTCACCGACGTTCCCCGTCGACGCGGCGGCCGTCAGCGCCGCCGCAGGGAACGCCGGGCGCAGCCGGTCCGGCGCCAGGCCGGTGTCGTCGAGGACGCGGCGGATTTCGCCGACCAGCTCCGGGTCCGCCGCCTGCTGCGCCGTCAATTCGACGACCAGCGGCACGCCGATGCCGGACGCCGCCAGCCGCTCGGCCGCCGTGCGCAGGAGCCAGGTGCCCAGCGGCAGGTCCAGCCCGGTCTCCGCGGCCAGCCGGACGCACGTCTCGTGCGGCAGCACGCCTTCGGCCGGGTGCGCCCAGCGCAGCCGCGCCTCGACGCCCTCGATCGAGCCGCCGGTCGCGGGCACCAGCGCGCGGTAGCCGGCTTCGATCTCGCCGTTCTCCCACGCGCCGGCCATCGACGCGGCCAGGCCGAAGTCGTGCCGGTCGCGGCGGTCCAGCTCGCGGTCGAACAGCCCCCACTGGCTGCCCGTCCGCTGGACGCGCCGCAGGGTCAGGTCCGACGCGCGAAGCAGCTCCGCGGGCGTGGTGCCGCGCGGCGGGCGGTGGACGACCCCGATGGCGGCCGACACCGCGACCCCGCGTTGCCCGTCGACGTACTCCGCTTCGGCGAGCTCGTGGGTGATCCGGCGGACGAGCGTCACCACACCCGGGGTGTCCGCCGTGTTCTGCACGAGCACGCCGAATTCGTCGCCGCCGAGACGGGCCACGAGTGCCTTCTCGCCGTCGAAGACGACCTTCAGCTTCGCGGCGACACCGCGCAGCACCCGATCGCCGAGCTCCTGGCCGAGCCCGCCGTTGATCTGCGAGAAGCCGTCGAGGTCGAGGTGGAAGAGCGTGACGCCGCGAGCGGGGTCCGCGTCGCGCAGCAGGGTTTCCAGCCGGGTGCTGAAGAACTGCCGGTTGGGCAGCCCGGTCAGCACGTCGTGCAGGGCCTGGTGGCTGAGCCGCCGCTGCAGCAGCGACACCTCGGTGTCGTCGTCGACGATCGTGAGCAGTTGCCGCGGCGCGCCGAGCGCGTCGCGGATCACCGACGCGGCGAACGTCGCCCACATCGGCTCGCCGTCCTTGCCGACCAGGCGACGGCCCGCGCGCAGCCGGTGCAGCCGGCCGGCCACCAGCTCGCGGTAGCTTTCCCGCAGCTGCTCGACGTCCTCGGGGTGGACCAGGTCGAACAGGCTCATCTCGGCGATCTCCGCCGGCGTGCGGTGGAGCGTCTTCGCGAGCGCGGCGTTGGCGCGCAGCACCCGGCCGTCCAGCTCGGTGAGCGCGACGCCGCTGGCCGAGCCGGCGAACACCTCCTCGAACTGCGCACGGGTGATGACCTGCCTCTGCCGCGTCTCCTGCTCGACCTTCAGCAGTGCGCGGCTCAGGCCCTCCTGCCGCTTCTGGATGTCCTCGCGCAGCACCTCGCCGTAGCCGGAGCTGAACGCGCCGAGCACCAGCACGACCCGCTCGGCGAGTCCGTCGACCGCGCGCAGTTCCGGTTCGTGCAGCAGCGCCTTGGCCAGCACTTCCAGGCTGCGGTGCAGGCTTTTCGCGCCGACGCACCGCAGCTCGACGAGCCGCGCGCCCGCCGCCGCGGCCCCGTCGAGATCCGGCGGATCGCTGACGACCGCTTCGAACAGCCGCCCGGCCAGCGCCGCCAGCTCGTGTTCGATCTCCTCGGGGGTGTGCGGCAGGTAGGCCGTGGTGCTGATCAGGTAGCCCCACTTGCGCGCGAGCGTGCCGAATCTTCGCGCCGCGCGATCGGCGGAGGGCTTCTTCCGCGGGACGTCGCCGCGGGGATGGGAAGCAGTCACCTCAGGCTGTCCAAGGGGTCGGTGCAGACACCGGTTCGGGGTAACCGATCCATCTTGGCCCGGAATGGTGCGGCGCGCACGGGTTCGGTTTGGTCCGATCGAGTGATATCCGTGAGGTGCGGGCGCGGCAGTCTCACGCCGTGGTCCTCCGGTCGGGTGGGCTGTTCGAGACCCGAGAACACTACACCCGGTAGCCAGATCGGCACCGTCAGGTCGGCGGAGCGCCCCGCCGGACGACTTCCGCACGCACGACCAGGCCCGGTTCTGCCGTGGGCTTCACCGTGGCAGAACCGGGCCTGGCCGGTCACTCGGGCCGGAAACCCCGGGTCACCGCAGCGAGAACGTCGCCAGGTTCACCGGGCCGTCGAACGTCAGGTACACGTCGTGCCGGCCGGACGCCTTGGCCAGTGCCGCGGTGACCGCCTGGTACGCGTAGTGGTCACCGGTGGACGGCACCGCCACCGTGCCCAGCACGCGGCCTCCCGGCGAGTCGAGGCGGACGGTGACGCGCGTCGTGCCGGCGTCGGCCTTGGACACCGAAGCCGTGAACTTCGCCGGTCCGTTCAACGCGACGTCCTTGAACGCCAGCCAGCTGCCGGCGGTGGCCGCGACGGAGGTGCCCGCCGTCTTCGCCGTGTCCGTCAGCGTCGTGCCCTGGTAGGCGTCGAAGTTCTCCGCCGCCGTCGGGCGGGTCAGGTCGCGGGCGGGGATCCGCTCCCCCGCGACGTACACCGGCTGCGAACCGGCCACGTCGGTGGCGTTGCGGCCGACCGAGAAGTCGTAGACCCCGGACTCCACCACGGACTTCCCGCGGGTGACGTCCCAGGAGGCCAGCTCGCTCACCGGCACCTCGAACCGCACCGTGCGGGTCTGCTTCGGCGCCAGGGTCACCTTCGAGAAGTCACGCAGCTGCTTCACCGGCTGCTGGGCACGAGACTGCCGCGCGCTCGAGTAGAGCTGGACGACGTCGGACCCGGTGCGGGCGCCGGTGTTCGTCACGTCGACGCTCACCTGGACCTTCCCGCCGGACTGGGCGGTGCGGACGTTGCCGTAGCGGAAGCTGGTGTAGCTCAGCCCGTACCCGAACGGGAACAACGGCTTCCCGCGGTAGTACTGGTACGTCATCCCGGTCTTCGCGATGTCGTAGTCGAGGATGCCCGGCAGCGCGGCGTCGGAGGCGTACCAGGTCTGGGTGAGCCGCCCGCCCGGGTCCTGGTCGCCGAAGAGCACGTCGGCGACGGCGTGCCCGGTCTCCTGGCCGGCGTGGCTGGTCCACACGACGCCGGGCACGGACAGCGTGTCCCAGCCGGTCGTCGGGTAGCTGTTCTCCACCACGACGACGGTGTGCGGGTTCGCCTTCTGCACGGCCTCGATCAGCGCGCGCTGCGCCGGGGCGAGCTCGGTGCTCGTGCGGTCGTTCGCCTCGCGGCCGTTGATGAACGGCATGCTGCCGACCACGACGACGGCGGTGTCCGCACCCCGGGCCGCGGCGACCGCGCTGCCGACCCCGCTGGTCAGCACGTCACGGCCGAACTTCGTCGCGTGCGCGGCGTCCGGAGCGGAGATGGTCAGGACCCCGTCGGCGCCGACGACGGCGAACTTGTTCGGGCCGAACCACGACTCGTCGACTTCGTTGCCGGCGTACTCCAGCACGTAGCTGCCGTCGGGCTGCGCGTCGAGCTTCAGCTGCTGCTGCACGAACCAGCCGGCCGGCTGGTCGACGTCGTTCACCAGCGCGCCGCCGGAATAGCTGAGGAACTTGCCGTTCGCCGCCGCGCGCAGGGTGTTCTTGCCCGCACCCCAGTCGTAGACGTCGAAGGATTCGGCCGTGCCCGCGACGGTCCCGCCGGCGGTCACCTTGCCGGTCGTGCCCGGAGCGGTCAGGTACCGGCCGGTGGAGAGGTCCTTCAGCGCGATCCGGTCGACGCCTTCCGACGACGCGACCGTGCCCGCGGAACCGAGCCGTTCCCGGATGCCCTGCACCGGGGTGACCTTCTTCTGGATCGCGCCGCTGTACCAGTCTTCGTACAGGGTGTCCGAGAGCGGGCCGACAACCGCGATCTTCTTGTTCTGCGCGGCGTTCAGCGGCAGCGCGTTCGCGTTGTTGCGCAGCAGCACGACCTGCTCGTCGGCGGCCTTGCGCGCCAGGGCCTGGTGCTCGGGCGAGTTGATGACGGCCGGGGTGATCTTCGCGTACGGGTTGCGCCCCGGCGGGTCGAACTCGCCGAGCCGGAACCGCAGCGACAGCAGGTGCCGGTCGGCGTCTTCGACGTCGGCCATCTTCAGCAGGCCCTTGCCCAGTGCTTCCTTGACCGCGGCGACGGTGATCGAACCGTCGGTGTCGTTGTCGGTGAAGCTGTCGAGCCCCGCCTTGATCGCCGCCGCGTCCCCTTCGGCCTTGGTGGCGTAGTACTTCTCCGTGTTGACCAGGTTGGACGGCGCACCGGCGTCGCTGACGACGGCGATGTCCTGGGGCGCCCACTTCCGCAGCTTGCCGTCGAGGTCCGGGCTCACGTGGTTGGGGCGCCCGTTGACCAGGTTGTACGACGGCATGACGGCGTTGGCCGCGCCCGCCTCCAGCGGGATCTTGAACGCCTGCTCGTCGTAGTCGTGCAGGATCTTCGGCGGCACCGAGGAGTTGCTGGTGTCGCGGTTGACCTCGTTGTTGTAGGCGAGGAAGTGCTTCAGCGTCGGCGCCGCCTGCAGGTACCGCGGGTCGTCGCCCTGCATGCCGCGGCCGTACGCGGTCGCGAGCTCGCCGGTGAGGTGCGGGTCCTCGGAGTAGCCCTCTTCGTTGCGGCCCCAGCGCGGGTCGCGCAGCAGGTTCACCACCGGCGCCCAGAGGTTGAGCCCCCACAGCGTCGGGTTGCGGACGTTGAACCCGCGCGCTTCCTGCCCGACGGCCGAGCCCACCTGCTTCACCAGCGCCGGGTCCCAGGTGCTGGCCAGGCCGATGGCCTGCGGGAACACCGTGCCGTCGGCCTTCACGACCGCGCCCTTGTTGTCGTAATCGGTCGACCACGCGACGCCGTGCAGGGCTTCGGTGCCGGTCTTGAAGACCCCGATGCCGAGCCGGGGGATGGCCGGTTCGTACTGGTGCAGCAGCGAGATCTTCTCGTCCGCCGTCAACCGGGACAGCAGGTCGTCGATCCGCGCGGCCAGGGGCAACGCGGGATCGCGGAAGGGCGGCGGAGGGGCCGCGAGCGCCGGCGACGGGGCCAGCAGCAGGGTCGCGGCCGCCACCGGGACGAGGGCACGGCGGAACAGGGACAGGCGCACGGACGGCCTCCGGAATCGTCGAATCGTTTCGACGGCGCGGCGCAGACATTCGCGTCGAAGGGTGGGGATCGAGACGACTATTACAGCCGGGTGAGCACGAGGTCAAGACTTCCTGTGAACGCTCCCAGACCCACCGGGCCACCGGTCGCCACACCGCGCTGAACTGCGGGAAGAGCTACGAACAGGCGATTTCGACACTTTCGACCAACGAGACCGTCGTCGAATTCGAATCGAATACGGGCGGACGGCGAATGATGCTTGTGTTTCGGGCGGGTGTCACCTACCTTCGTGCCATCGTCGATGCGCTTCGACAGCCCCTTCTCCTCCCCGTTCCCAGGAGGCCGCCCGTGGTCACCATCAACGACGTCGCCAACGCGGCCGGGGTCGCCCCCAGCACGGTGTCGTACGTGATCAGCGGCAAACGCTCGATCTCGCCGAAGACCCGGCGGCTGGTCGAGGACAGCATCCGCAAGCTCGGCTACCACCCGCACGCCGGGGCGCGGGCGCTGGCCAGCAGCAAGACCAACGTGCTCGCGCTGGTCGTGCCGCTGCGCACGGACCTCAACGTCGCCGTCGTGATGGAGTTCGTCGCCTCGGCGGTCACCGCGGCCCGCGCGTACGACCACGACCTGCTGCTGCTCACCAAGGACGAAGGACCCGCCGCCCTGCAGCGGGTGGCGTCGTCGGCGATCGCCGACGCGCTGATGGTGATGGACGTCGAAACCGCCGACCCGCGGGTGCCGATGCTGCTGGCTCTCGACCTGCCGGTGGTGCTCATCGGGGTGCCCGACCACCCGGCCGGGCTGAGCTGCGTCGACCTCGACTTCACCGCGGCCGGCTCGGCGTGCGTCGCCCACCTGGCCGAGCTCGGCCACCGCTCGATCGCGCTGATCGGCCCCTCCCCGGCCGTCTACCGGCGCGGCACGAGCTACGCGACGCGGTTCCTGCGCGGCTTCGACGAAGCCACGAAAAGCCGTGACGTGCGGGCGGCCTCCCGGCCGTGCGCCCACTCCTACGAAGCGGTGAGCGCCTGCCTGGACGACCTGCTCACCGCCGAACCCGGCCTGACCGCCCTGGTCGTGCACAACGAAGCCGTGCTGCCCGGGCTGCTATCGGACCTGCGCCACCGCGGCCTGCGGGTGCCCGAGGACATCTCGGTCATCGCCGTCTGCCCGGACAGCATGGCCGAGCAGCACGCGGTCGCGCTGACCAACGTGGCCATCCCGGCCGAGGAGGTCGGCACCCAGGCCGTCGAGATGACCATGCGCCGGCTCGCCGGCCAAACCACGCCCGAGGTCCGGTTGCTCGGACCCCGCCTCACCCAGCGCGAAAGCACCGCGTCGCCGCGCCCTTGCCAATCCGGCCAAAAGTAGGCCCCCCGTGGCTGTGGCCGGATTGATAAGGATCAACACAGACCGGTTCTGCTCCGCCGCCGAAGGAGAATCACCATGTCCGTAGTTCGTCGCGCCCTGATCCTGGCCACGAGTGCCGCGCTGCTGGCCGCCTGCAGCCCCAGCCCGGCCCCGTCCACGCCGAACGGCGCCGGCGCGCCGGCCGCCACGTCGATCACCGAACTCGACTACTACGCCGACGAGCAGGGTTCCGCCGCCTGGCAGAAGATCCTCGACACCTGCGCCACGCAGACCGGGATCAAGATCGAGCGCCAGAAGGTGCCGACCAGCCAGATGCTGCCGAAGGTCCTGCAGAGCGCCAGCTCGAAGACGCTGCCGAACCTGCTCTTCACCGACAACCCGACGCTGCAGCAGGTCGCCGCCACCGGCGCGCTGACGCCGCTGTCCGACTACGGCATCACCACCGACGGCCTCTACCCGAGCATCGTCAAGGCCGGGACCTACCAGGACAAGGTGTACGGCGTCGCCCCCGGCGTCAACGGCCTCGCGCTCATCTACAACAAGGACCTCCTGCAGGCCGCGGGGGTCGAGCCGCCGAAGACGTGGGAGGAGCTGAAAGCCGCCTCCGCGAAGCTGACCAAGGACGGCAAGTACGGGCTCGCCTTCTCCGCCGTTCCCTCCGAAGAGGGCACCTGGCAGTTCCTCCCGTTCTTCTGGAGCAACGGCGCCGAACTGTCCCAATTGGACTCGGCGCAGTCCACGCAGGCGCTGCAGTACGTCACCGACCTGGTGAACTCCGGTTCGGCATCGAAGTCCGTGGTGACCTGGAACCAGAACGACGTCGCCGACCAGTTCGTCGGCGGCAACGCGGCGATGATGATCAACGGGTCGTGGAACATCGCCCGGCTCGACGAGCAGAAGGCACTGCACTACGGCGTCGTGCCGATCCCGGTGCCGCAGGCCGGCGGCAAGCCGGTGGTCGCCCTCGGCGGCGAGGTCGGCACCGTGCCGGTCACCAGCGGACCCGCCCAGCAGGCCGCCGGCAAGGTGCTCTCCTGCATCCTGTCCGACCCGACGATGGTCGAGTGGAGCAAGGCCCACGCCTACATCCCGTCGAAGACGACCGTGGCGGAGAAGTTCGGCACGGACCAGCCGGCGATGCAGGCCTTCGTCGCCGAGGTCGGCACGGCCCGCTCCCGCACCGCCGAGCTCGGCGAGAAGTACCCGAAGGTCTCGCAGGCACTGGCCGACGCGATCCAGGCGGCGCTGACCGGGAAGACGCCGGTCGACCAGGCCCTCAAGGCCGCGCAGCAGGCGAGCGGCTCGTGACGCTCGCCGCCGCCCCGACGGTCTCGGCGCCACCCCGCGCGAGCCGGAAGTCCCGCCGGGACAGCCGGTTCGCCGCGTGGGCGTTCCTGCTGCCCGCCCTGGCCTACGTCGTCGTGTTCTTCGGCTATCCCCTGGCCGCGAACCTGGTGATGAGCACGCAGAACTACACGGTGAAGTCGTTCTACACCGGCGAAGCGCCCTTCGTGGGCATCGCGAACTACTCCGCCGTGCTGGGCAGCCCGCTGTTCTCGACGGCGGCGCTCAACACGGTGCTGTTCACCGCCGGGTCGCTCGTCTTCCAGTTCGGCCTCGGCCTGGCGCTGGCGGTGTTCTTCAACGGCCGCTTCCTCGGCAGCGCGCTGCTGCGGTCGCTGCTCCTGCTGCCGTGGCTGCTGCCGCTGGTGGTCAGCGGCGCGATCTGGCGGTGGATGTTCGACCAGGACCACGGGGTGCTCAACGCGGGCCTGCGGGCGATCGGCCTCGACGCGGTGCCGTGGCTGAGCAGCACGAGCTGGGCCCTGCCGGCGGTGATCATCACCAACATCTGGATCGGCATCCCGTTCAACCTGGTCATCCTGCACGGCGGCCTGCGCGCCATCCCGGCGTCGCTCTACGAAGCCGCGGAGCTCGACGGCGCCGGGGCGTGGCAGCGGTTCCGCCACGTCACCTGGCCGCTGCTGCGGCCGGTCACCGGGATCGTGCTCATGCTCGGGCTGGTCTACACGATCAAGGTGTTCGACGTGATCATGGTCGTCACCGGTGGCGGGCCGGCCAACGCGACGCAGACGTTGACCACGTGGTCCTACCGGCTGTCCTTCCAGGACTTCGCGTTCGGGCAGGGCGCCGCGGTCGGCAATGTCCTGATCGTGGTGGCGACGGTGTTCGGGCTGCTGTACCTCCGCTCGGCGAAGGCCACCCTGGCGGAGGCGGCGGCATGAAGACGTCGAACTGGCCGCGGACCCTGCTCGGCGTGCTGATCGTCGCGGTCCTGCTGTTCCCGCTGTACTGGATGGTCAACGCCTCCCTGCAGCCGAGCGGGGCGCTGCTGCGCCCGGATCCGGCGTTCTTCCCCGTCGACGGCACCCTGGACGGCTACCGGAAGGCCGTCTCGACGCAGGGTGCGAACCTGCTCTCCAGCGTCGTCGTCGCGCTCGGCACGGTCCTGGTGTCGCTGCTGGTGGCGACGCCGGCCTCGTACGCGCTGGCCCAGCTCAAGGTGCGCGGCGGCCCGGCGCTGGTGTTCGTGCTGCTCATCGTGCAGATGATCCCGGGTATCGTGATGGCCAACGCGCTCTACACCGTGTTCAGCAACCTCGGCCTGATCGACAACTACCTCGGGCTGGTCCTCGCCGACTCGACCGCGACCATCCCGTTCGCCATCCTGTTGCTGCGGGCCTTCATGATCTCCGTGCCGAAGGAGCTCACCGAAGCGTCCCGGGTGGACGGTGCCGGGTACTGGCGGACGTTCTTCTCGATCATCCTGCCGGTCAGCCGCAACGCGCTGGTCACCGCCGGGCTGTTCTCGTTCCTGTTCGCCTGGGCGGACTTCCTGTTCGCCGTCACCCTCACCACCGGGCAGTCGTTCGAGCCCATCACCGTGGGCATCTACCGGTTCGTCGGCAACCAGTCCGCCGACTGGAACGGGATCATGGCCACCGCCGTCCTCGCCGCGATCCCCGCGGCCGTTCTGCTCGTCGTCGCCCAGCGCTACGTCGTCGCCGGGCTGACCAGCGGCGCCGTCAAAGACTGAGTTATCCCAAGGAGACACAGCGTGATCGCCACGACCGAAGACGGCCGCTCGCTCGAAGTCAGCGTGCGGCACGAGGTGCTGCGCATCGAGCCGTGGGGCGCGGACAGCCTGCGCGTGCGCGCCGGACGGCACCACATCCTCGACGACGTCCCGGGGGCGCTGCTGCCCGCGAAGCCGTCCGCCGCCACCGCGGAGGCCGACGGACGCCACGGCCGGGTGGTCAACGGCGCGTTGACCGCGATCGTCGAGATCGCCGACACCGACACCGGCATCGACGCGCAGCTGCGGTTCGTCCGCACGGACACCGGCGAGGAGCTGCTTTCCGAGCAGCGGGCACACTTCTGGTGGCCCGGCGCGCGGCTGTTCATGCCCTCGCGCAACGGCTACGGCCGGCTGGAGCAGCGGTTCACCGCCTACGACGACGAGCGGATCTACGGGCTCGGGCAGCACACGCACGGCCGCCTCGACCAGAAGGGCCTCGTGCTCGACCTGGTCCAGCGCAACGCCGAGGTGTCGGTGCCGTTCCTGCTGTCCAGCCGCGGCTACGGGTTCCTGTGGAACAGTCCCGCGGTCGGCCGGGTCGAGCTGGCCGCCAACGGCACCCGCTGGGTGGCCGACGACGCGCGCCAGCTCGACTACTGGGTCACCACCGGCGACGGCCCGCGCCAGATCCTCGGTCACTACGCCGACGCGACCGGGCACGCGCCGATGCTGCCGGAGTGGGCGGCCGGGTTCTGGCAGTCGAAGCTGCGCTACCGCACGCAGGAGGAGCTGCTTTCGGTCGCGCGGGAGTACCACGAACGCGGGTTGCCGCTGTCGGTGATCGTGGCGGACTTCTTCCACTGGACGCACCTCGGCGACTGGAAGTTCGATCCGGCCGAGTGGCCCGACCCGGCCGGGCTGGTGCGCGAGCTCGACGCGCTCGGCGTCAAGCTCATGGTCTCGGTGTGGCCGTCGGTGAGCCCGCTGTCGGAGAACTACCGGGACCTGCACGAGCAGGGCCTGCTGGTCGCCGCCGAAAGCGGCGTCCCGGCGCACGCGCCGTGGAAGGACAAGGGGTTCGACGTCGAGATGCCGGTGGCGTTCTACGACGCGACCAACCCGGAGGCGCGGCGGTTCGTCTGGGCCAAGGTCAAGCAGAACTACTACGACCTGGGTGTGCGCGCGTGGTGGCTGGACGGCGACGAGCCGGAAATCCAGCCCGGCCACCCGCACAACCTGGGCTTCCACGCCGGGCCGGGCGCGGAGGTGTTCAACCTCTACCCGCAGGTGAACGCGCAGACGTTCCACGACGGCATCCGCGCCGAGGGCGACGACGAGGTGGTGCTGCTCAGCCGGTCGGCGTGGGCGGGCAGCCAGCGGTTCGGGGCCGCGCTCTGGTCGGGTGACGTCGGGGCGACGTGGGCGTCGCTGCGCGCACAGGTGCGGGCCGGGCTGAACGTGGCCGTCGCCGGGATCCCCTGGTGGACCACCGACATCGGCGGCTTCCACGGCGGCGACCCGGACTCGCCGGAGTACCGCGAGCTGATGGTCCGCTGGTTCTCCTACGGGGTGTTCTGCCCGCTGTTCCGCCTGCACGGCTTCCGCGACCCGCGGCCGGCGTTCGGGCCGGAGATGACCGGCGGCCCCAACGAGGTCTGGTCGTTCGGTTCTTCGGCGTATGAGTCGATCACGGCGTCGCTGCGGCTGCGGGAACGCCTCCGGCCGTACCTGATGGAGCAGATGCGGGTGGCGCACGAGCAGGGCATCCCGCCGATGCGGCCGGTGTTCGTCGACTTCCCCGCGGACCCGGCGGCCTGGGACGTCGACGACCAGTTCCTGCTCGGCCCGGACCTGCTGGTGGCGCCGGTGCTCGAACCCGGCGTCACCACGCGGCGGGTGTACTTGCCCGCCGGGGCGTCCTGGACGGACGCGGTGACCGGCACCCGGCACGACGGCGGCGACTGGGTCGAGGCGCCGGCTCCGCCGGAGCGGATCCCGGTGTTCCTCCGCGACGGGACGGACCTGCCGATCAGGCCCGAGTGAGGTCGGCCCAGTGCCCCGGCTTGCGCAGCCGGGGCCGGCCGAGTTCCCAGCCCGGCGGCCAGGTCCGCCGCACGTACGCGTCCGTTCGGGCGCGCGCCCCGGTGAGGAAGAAGTCTGCCGCCATCGCTCCGGTGAAGTCGGCGTGGCCGCTGAAGCGCGCGCCACCGAACAGGACGTCGGCGGCGAACCGGGCGTTCCGGAACGTCGTGGGGCCCGCGAAACCGGCGCACTCGAACGACACATCGTCATCGAAAGCGGCGTCCGCGAAGTCCGTGCGAGCCGAGAACCGGGCGGCGTCGAACCACAGCTCTCCGTACGTGGTCATCCGGGGAAAGGCCGCCATGCCGGTGAACGTCGTGTGCTCGAAGTCGGCGACCGCGCCGTCGAAGCGTGCGTCGCCGACGAACCGGACCCCGCGGAAGAAGACCTCGCCTACTTCGCAACCGCGCAGATCCAGCTGGTGGAGCACCATCGGTCGCTTCGAGTGGAGGTTCGTCCCCGGCCAGAACTCCGGTGCCCCGCGTCGCAGGCGCCGCAGCAGCACCGGCCAGAGCACCGCCTGCCAGGCCGCGGACTGGGGCCACCCGTAGCCCAGCTGCATGAAGAACTGGTCGACGAAGTCCTGCCGCAGGCCGGGTTCGCGGTCCGCGAGTTCGGCGAACTCGTGCACCCCGGCCAGCCGCACGTCGCGCTCGTCGGCGAAGATCTTCCGCTCGATCTCGGGGTAGCCGGCCTCGGGCCCGGTGGCCGGGTGGACCACCCCGGCGGGCCGGTCCCGGCGGAGGAGCAACCACGCCGTGACCGCCCCGGAGACGGCGCCGATCAGCGCCAGCACCGGAAAGGGCGTGGTGGTGGACATACCGGCGATTGTCGCGTGCCGGACGGGCTCCGCGACACCGGTTTGATGGGGGCCGTCGGCTGCGGGCGAGCGGGGACCGGCACTGGTGCCGGTCCCCGCTCGCGGGGTCAGGCGGACTTGATCGCGGAGATCTCGAACTCCAGCGTGACCTTGTCGCTCACCAGCACGCCGCCGGTCTCGAGCGCGGCGTTCCAGGTGATGCCGTAGTCCTTGCGGCTGACCGTGGTGGAGCCCTCGAAGCCGATCCGGTCGTTGCCGAACGGGTCCTTCGCGGCGCCTTCGAACTCGAACGGAATGGTCACCGAACGGGTGACGTCCTTGATCGTCAGGTCCCCGGTGACGTCGAAGCTGGTGTCGCCGGTCTGCTTGATCTCGGTCGAGGCGAAGGTGATCTGGGGGTACTCGTCCATCGACAGGAAGTCGTTGCTCTTCAGGTGCCCGTCGCGGTCGGCGTTGCGGGTGTCGATGCTGGTCGCCTGGATGGTGACCTGGACGCTGGACTTCTCGGGCGCGTCGCCGTCGATGGTCGCGGCGCCGGTGAACTCGTTGAAGCTGCCGCGCACCTTGGTCACCATGGCGTGCCGGGCGACGAACCCGATCCGCGAGTGGGCGGCGTCGAGGGTGTATTCGCCGGTCAGCTGGGGGTAGGTGGTCGCGCTGGTCATCGCTGTTCTTCTCTCCTCGTGGTGGCGCCCCCTGGTGATTGAGGGTTCAACGACACTGTACTCAGTTTTACTGGTTGCGCAAGCAAGCTTTGGGTAGACTCGCCGGTATGGGTGATCTGTCCGCGCTCGACGCCGAAGAAACCGCGTTCTGGCGGCCGCTGATGCGCATCATGACCGCGCTGCCGCGCGCGCTCGAAGACCAGTTCCTGGCCGAGACCGGGCTCACGATCACCGACTACGGGGTGCTGGTCGCGCTGTCCGAGGCGCCGGAGCGCCTGCTCCGCATCTCGGGGCTGGCGGCGACCACCGGGCTGTCGCTGAGCCGGATCAGCCGGGTGGTCGACGACCTCACCCGCCGCGGCCTGGTCGAGAAGCGCCGGTGCGCCGCGGACGGCCGCGCGTCCAACGCCGTGCTGACCGAAGCAGGATTGGCCAGACTGGAGGCTGCCTACCCGAGCCACCTCGCGCGCGTGCGGGCTTCGGTGTTCGATCACCTGAGCGCCGAGGACATCCGCACGGCCGGGCCGGTGCTGGCCCGGCTGGCCGTGGCCCTGGACGCCACTCCCCCGACCGACGACTGCTGAGGACGCCGATGAGCGACAAAGGCGAGTACAAGCGCGACCTGAACTACCTCCCGGACCGCATCACCGCCGACGGCCGCGACGGCTGGCCGGTCGAGCCCGGCCGGTACCGCCTGGTCGTCGCGCGGGCGTGCCCGTGGGCCAACCGCGCGGTGATCGTCCGGCGGCTGCTCGGCCTCGAGCCGGCGCTGTCGATGGGGATCGCCGGGCCGGTGCACGACGAGCGGAGCTGGAGCTTCGACCTGGACCCCGACGGCCGCGACCCGGTCCTCGGCATCGAGCGGCTCCAGGAGGCGTTTCTCAAGCGCGACCCGGAGTACTCCCGCGGCATCACGGTGCCGGCGTTCGTCGACGTCCCGAGCGGCAAGGTCGTCACCAACGACTTCGCGCAGATGACGCTCGACATGTCGACCGAGTGGACGGCATTCCACCGCGAAGGCGCGCCCGAGCTGTATCCGGAGAAGTTCCGGGACGAGATCGACGACGTCGCGCAGAAGGTGTTCACCGACGTCAACAACGCGGTGTACCAGTGCGGGTTCGCCCGCTCCCAGGAGGCGTACGAGCACTCGTACCGGAAGCTGTTCGCCCGGCTGGACTGGTTGTCGGAGCGCCTGGCCGACCGGCGCTACCTGGTCGGCGACACGATCACCGAAGCCGACATCCGCCTGTTCACCACCTTGGTGCGGTTCGACGCGGTGTACCACGGTCACTTCAAGTGCAACCGGCAGAAGCTGGCCGAGCTGCCGGTGCTGTGGGCGTACACCCGCGACCTGTTCCAGACGCCGGGGTTCGGCGACACGATCGACTTCGCCCAGATCAAGGAGCACTACTACGTGGTGCACAAGAACGTGAACCCGACCGGCATCGTCCCGCTGGGCCCGGACGTCGCCGGCTGGCTGACCCCGCACCACCGCGAGCAGCTGGGCGGCCACCCGTTCGGCGACGGAACACCGCCGGGCCCGCCGCCCGCCGGCGAGCAGGTGCCCGAGCTCGCCTGACCGGCTACGGTGATCACCATGGAACGCCTGCGTGATCGCCGGATCCTGGTGACGGGAGCCGCGTCCGGCATCGGCCGGGCCACCACACTCCGCCTGTTGGACGAAGGAGCCCGGGTCGTCGCGACCGACGTCGACGCCGCGGGCCTGGCCGGGCTCGCGGGTCCCCCGGAACTGACGACGTTCACGATGGACGTGGCGGACGAGGAATCGGTGACGTCGGCGACGGCATCGGCCATCTCGGTTCTCGGCGGCCTCGACGTCCTGGTCAACGCGGCGGGCATCCTCCTGGCCGAGCACACGCAGCGGACTTCCCTCGAGATGTGGAACCGCGTGCTCGCGGTCAACCTGACGGGCACGTTCCTGGTGACGAGGACGGCACTGCCCGCCCTCCTCGACGGCGGCAACGGCGTGGTGGTGAACTTCAGTTCGACATCGGCATCGTTCGCCCACCCGTACATGGCGGCGTACTCGGCCAGCAAGGGCGGAATCCAGTCGTTCACGCACGCACTGGCCCTGGAATACGGCAAGCAGGGCCTGCGGGTGGTGGCGATCGCACCGGGCAGTGTGAAGAGCGGCATCACCGACTCGGCGGCGAGCTGGCTGCCGAAGGACGTGGACTTCACGTTGTTCGGCCGGTTGCTGCCCCTCCTGCCGACGGGCTTGACGACCGAGGTGGGCAACCCGGTGGCCGGCCCGGAGGCGGTGGCGGGAGTGGTGGCCATGCTGGCCTCGGACGACGGCAAGTTCATCACGGGCACCGAAATCCGCATCGACGGCGGGACGCACACCTGAGGAAGTCGGTGGTGTCAGGCCTTTGCCGCGGCGTTGCGGGGCTTGGTCGTTGCGGGGCTTGGTCGGTGGCGGTGGGCCGTGGCGATGGTGATGCGTGATGGTTGGTGGAGCCGGGTGGCCCGGGCTGATTTCCGCCAGCAGCGTGGAGTCGAGGCCGTTCGCTGGTCCAGATGCGGGCGTGGAGGAGCTGGACAGGTGGCCGTGGGTGTAGGCCCGTAGCCATTGGGCTGCGAGCCTACCCCTACCTCAGGCTGCGAATGGCAGTGGTTCGTGGATGTTGTTGCGCCGGGGTTTTCGGCGCCGGTCCAGAAACAGCGGCGGCAGGAACTCCGGGAGACCATCGGCGGCGATGCGGACCTCCCACCCCGAGCGGTGCAACAACCGATGGTGGTGAGCGCACAGCAACACCAGATTGTTCAGATCGGTGGGACCACCGTCGGCCCAATGCCGGACATGGTGACCTTGACAATGCCGAGGTGGGCGATGACAGCCCGGGAACGCACACCCACGGTCCCGCAAGAACAGGGCACGGCGCAAACCCGCCGAAATCAGACGGCGGAGACGGCCGAGGTTCAGCGGCTCGCTCTTCTCACCCAGCACCGCCGGGATGATCATGCTGTCGCAGGCATGCACCCGGGCCTCAGCCGCCGACATCGAGCCGGTATCGCCCAGGGTTGCGTGGCCGACGCCGGACTTCAGGTCTTCCAGGGACACGGCGACCATCACGTGGGTGCGTTCGCCGGCTTGCATGGGCAGGTCTGGGGAGTTGAGGGCGAGGTCGACGGCGTCGGAGAAGGCGTCGCCGTAGCGGTGCTGCGGGGACCGGAAGTCCGGGCCTTCGTCGCCGGTGCGGCGTTCGGCCAGAGCGTCCAGCAGGGCGCTGGCGCGGGTGCCGGTCTCGTCGTCGAACCTGCCGTTCAGCTCCCACACCCC
>NZ_JBEZYB010000119.1:0-19924 GCF_040638285.1 Amycolatopsis sp. NPDC026612 | reverse complement strand
GGGGGGGGGGGGGGGGCCCCCCGCGAGGGTGGGACCCGGCCAGGGGGCGGGTCCCACCCTCGGTGGTTCAGCTGCAGTGCTCGAACGCGCTGGTGTAGGCCTGGCCGCCGGCCGAGCCGCCCCACTGCACGCACTTGTCCGCCGCCGCGGCCTGGACCGGGCCGGCGAAGTAGGAGAACGAGCCGGAGTCCGTGACCCGCGCCGAACCCTTGACCTCCAGGAAGGCCGAGGTCGCGGTGGCCGTCCCGGCGGACGCGGTCTTCATCGTGCTGACGCAGTTCTTGCCGTTGGAAGCGTTGTACGACAGGTAGACCGTGCCGGCCGCGGCCCCGGTGCCGAGCGGCGCCGAGTCGATGACGCTGTAGCCGCCGCCGCAGGCCGGCGCACCGAGCGCGGCTTCGGTGACCGTGGCGTAGCGGATCGAGTTGCGGTATTCGCCCCCCGTTCCTGCTTCGAAGATCACTCCGGCCGACGACCCGGACAGCGGAACCATGTCCGAGTACGCCGCGTCCTGGCCCCACACGAGCAAGCTGCCGGCGGTGCCGGTCCAGTTGGCGCCCTCGTCGAACGACGAGTGGATCCGCAGTTCCTTGCGTTCGCCGCAGACGGACGGCGCGGCGAACAGGAGGCGGTTGTACTTGCCGCCGGTGTCGGTCGCGCTCATGCGGCCCGTCGACCCCTCGACGACCGAGGTGACGAGGTCGGTGGCGAAGGTGAAGTTCTGGCTGAAGGTCTCGGCGCCGTCCGAGCTGATCGCGAACGCCCGGTTGCGCGTTCCGTCGGCCAGGCACTTGTTGCCGTCGTTCGCCTGGTTGCGGGCGGCGGTGTAGACCCGGCCGTCGTCGAGTTCGGTGACGCTGATCTCCTGGGGGTTCATCGCGCTCGACGTCGGCTTGTCCTTGGCGCCGAGGTGCCAGGTGCTGCCCTTGTCGTCGCTGTAGATCAGGGCGCCGATGTTCGAGTAGCTCATCCCGGCTACGAGCCGGCCCGCGTGCTCGCCACGCGTCAGCACGATCCCGTGGGACGGCCCGGTGGCCAGCCAGCCCGGCGCGGTCGAGAAGCCGAGTTCGGTGGTCAGCGTCTTCGGCGCGCCCCACGTCTTCCCGTTGTCGTCGCTGATGGACACGCGCGGGACCCGGCCGCAGTCGGGACTGGTGAAGCACTGCATCGTCGACAGCAGCACGATCCGGTTGCTGTTCGGGATGACGATCGGCGCGGGATTGCCCTTCACGTCACCGAACGCGGTGATGACCGTGTCCATCGGGCCCCACGACTTGCCGCCGTCGATGGAGCGCTTCATCACGAGGTCGATCTTGCCCAGGTCGTTGCACCAACCGGCGCCGCCGCTGCGGCCCTCGGCGAAGGCGAGCAGGTCGCCGTTGTTCGCCTTGACGATGGTGGGGATGCGATAACAGTCGTGGCCGTCGGTGTTCCTGGCGAACACCACCGAGCTGGCTACGTCGGCCTGGGCGGTCGCGACGCCGATGGCCGCCGGGGCGGCGACGGCGGCGCACCCCAGCAGCCCGGCGAGCAGGCCACGGGCGAGTCGGGTGATCTTCACGGTGCGGGCTCCCTACGGATTCGGTCTGCGTCTCGGTGGCAGCGTCGACACCGTCCGTACAAGGCCCGTACAACCGTGCGTATAACGAACTATACGTGAACGGCGGAGAAAATTCAGGTGAACGCGGCCAGGGTGCCGAACCCCGTCGCCAGCACCAAAATCGTCGACAGGAGCCCCAAGAGCAGTGCCCGTCCGCCGCCGCGCAGCAACGCGCCGAGCCGGACGGCGCAGCCGAGGCCGAACAAGGCGCCCGCGAGCAGGAGCGTCGACGCGGTCTTCGCGACGTCGAGCACGAACGCGGGGACGAGACCGGTGCCGCGGACGGCGATGAGCGCGAGGAAACCGAGGACGAACAGCGGTACGAGCGGAGCGCGCCCGCCGCGGCGGGCGCGCTCGGCGGCGCCGACGACCGCGACCACCGGGGCGAGCAGGACGACGCGGCTCAGTTTCACCACGACGGCGATCCCGACCGCGGCGGCGCCCGCCGGCCCGGCCGCCGCGACGACCTGGGCGACCTCGTGCACGGAGATGCCGGCCCAGCTGCCGGTCCGGGTGGCGTCGAGGCCGAGGGCGCGGGCGAGCAGGGGGAGCGCGGCCAGCGTGACGCTGCCGTAGCAGGTGACGAGCGCGACGGCGGTGGCGACGTCTTCGTCGTCGCGCTCGATCACGCCTTCGACCGCGGCGATCGCCGACGCGCCGCAGATCGAGAAACCGGTGGCGACCAGCAGGGCGAGTCCGCGCGGCACCCGGACCAGCCGGGCGAGGCCGAGCGTGCCGAGGAACGTCACCGCGACCGTCACCACCACGGCGGCGAGCGTCCCGGGGCCCAGTGCGACCACCGTGGGGACGGCGAGCTGCAGCCCGAGCAGGACGACGCCCGCGCGCAGCAGCCGTTTGGTCAGGCGGCCGACGGCTTGGCGGTGCTCGGCGGTCAGCAGGGGCGTGCTGCCGGCGACGACACCCAGCACCACCGCGACGGTGAGGGCGCCCGCCACCGGCCACGCCCAGCTGAGCGCGTACGCCGCGGCGACGCCGAGCCCGGTGATCGCGAGGCCGGAGGTCTTCGCCGTCATCAGTGCCATGTCGCCAGCGTCGCCGCTCACGGGCGCGCGCGGTAGCCGGCGACCGGAGCGGAGGTCATAGACTGAAGCTATGACCGGACCCGATCTGGATTCACTGCGCCTGCTCGTGCTCGTCGACGACCTCGGCAGCATCGGCCAGGCGGCCGGGGCGCTCGGCATCGCGCAGCCGTCGGCGAGCAAACGGTTGTCCACTTTGGAACGACAGCTGGGCCTGTCCCTGGTGGACCGGACCCGGCGCGGCTCGGCGCTGACCCCGGACGGCCGGGTGATCGCGGGCTGGGCGCACCGGGTGCTGACCGAAGTGGACGGACTGCGCACCGGCGCGGAGGCCCTGCGCACCCAGCGTGGCGCGCAGCTGCGGGTCGCGGCGAGCATGACACTCGCCGAGCACTTCGTGCCCGCCTGGATCGGCGAGGTCAAGCGGCGCGGGCCGGACACCTACGTCGGGCTCGAAGTGGTGAACTCCGTGCAGGTCGCCGAACTGGTCCTCCGCGGCCGGGTGGACCTCGGCTTCGTCGAGTCCCCGGGCCCGTGGCCGGGTCTGGCCACGCGCCGCGTCGCGGTGGACCGGCTCGTCGTCGTGGTCCCGGCCGGGCACCCCTGGGCCCGGCGCCGCCGCCCGCTGACGGCCGGGGAACTGGCCGCGACGCCGCTGGTGGTGCGGGAGCCGGGTTCGGGAACCCGCGAGACGGTCGAGGCGGCGCTGCGCCGGGCCGGCGCCGGTCCCGTGACGCCGTTGCTGGAACTGGGCTCGGCTTCGGCGGTCCGCAACGCGGTGATCGCGGGAGCCGGCCCCGCGGTGATCAGCGACCTCGACGTGGTGCGCGAAGTGGCGGGACGCCGGCTGGTGCCGGTGGCAGTGGCCGGGGTGGAGCTGGGCCGGGTGCTGCGGGCGGTGTGGCCGGCGGGCCGTCGCCTGGCCGGCCCGGCGGCGGAGCTGTTGACGTTGGCGGTGAAGTCCGGGGTGGCGTGAGGCGCGGGAGACCCGGGGGAGTCCGCCCGCCCAGCCCCACCCCGGGCGCCCGCCCCTGCCCCGCGTCGCCCCGACGCGGGGCTGGGCGGCCGCGGTTGCTCGGCGATCGGTGCGGCGAGATCCGCGGCCCGCGGTGCCGGGTCCCGTGGTGCCGGGAGCCTGCGGCGCACTCGCGTCCGCGCTCGAGTGGGCGGGACCGGAGTCGTCAGGGCGCGGGGAGTTGACCCGAACATCGGGGTCGCCTTGCCATCGATCGAGCGGCGATATATCGTCTGAATGTCGCCGATACGGCAGCGATACGAATGCGATACGACGGGAGGCCATCATGGAGATGAGCGCGGGAGCAGGACGGATCTTCGCCGGGTTCGGGGGAGCCTTCGGGCACCACGGCCACGGACGTCCGGAGCACGCCATGCCGGGGCACGACAGGCTGGAGCACGCCGTCCCGGGGTACGAAGACTGGGACGGTGGCCCGGAGCTGGCCCGCGGCGGGCCGCCCGGCGGATTTCCGCCGCACCCGCCGCACCCGCCCCAGCCACCGCAGCCTCCCGGTGGTCCCGGTGGGCCCGGCTTCCCTGGTTTCCCCGGGTTCCCGGGTGGCCCGGGGTCGTTCGGCGGCCCGGGCGGCTGGGCCGGCGGCGGCGGCCCCTTCCAGCGGGCGCGGGAGTTCCGCGGCGGCCGCCCGGCGGCGCGTCCGGTGCGCCCGGCCGTGCTGGCGCTGCTGGCCGAGGAACCCCGGCACGGCTACCAGCTGATGCAGGAGATCCGGCGCCGCACCCACGACCGGTGGCGGCCCAGCCCCGGTTCGGTCTACCCGATCCTGCAGCAGCTGGAAGACGAAGGCCTGGTCCACACGGTCGAGACGGCCGGGCGCCGCGTCGCCGAGCTGACCGACGCGGGGCGCGAGCACGTCGCCGGGCGTGAGGCGGAGTTCGCCGCGCTGTGGGAGGAACCCGAGGAGGAGCCGGGCGCCGACCGATTCGCCGCGCTGTGGCACGCGCTGGGGGAACTGTCCGGCGCGGCCGCCCAGGTCGGCTACAGCGGCACCGAGGCGCAGGTCGCCGAGGTGAAGAAGATCCTCGCCGACGCGCGCCGCCGCGTCTACGCCGTGCTGGCCGACGCCGGCCTGGAGGACGAGGACGCCTGAGCCGCCGCCCGCCGGATCGTCCACATCGGACGATCCGGCGGGCGGAGTAGGCTCCGCTCGTATGGAGGAGAAGGACTTCGCCGCGCACCTGACCGCGACCATGACGGGCAGCGCGCTCACCATGCTGATCGGGCTCGGGCACCGCACCGGGCTCTTCGCGGCGGCCGCGCGCGGGCCCGCCACCAGCGCCGGGCTCGCCGAGCGTGCCGGGCTCCGGGAACGCTACGTCCGCGAGTGGCTCGGTGCCATGGTCACCGGCGGGATCTTCACCTACGACGGCCGGGAGTACACCTTCCCACCGGAGCACGCGAAGTTCCTGCTCGGCGAAACGGCGTCGAACCTCATGCCGTCACTGCTGACGCTGTCCGCGTTCACCGGCATCCTGCCCGACCTCGAACGCGCCTTCGCCGACGGCGGTGGCGTCCCGCGGTCGGCGTACGGCCCCCACCTGGAAACCCTCGGCGCGAAAACCGGCGACAGCTGGAAGCACATCTACCGCGAGCACCTGGTGGACGGCTTCTTCGGCGCGGTCCCCGGGCTGAAGGAACGGCTCACCGCGGGGGCGCGCGTGCTGGACCTCGGCTGCGGCACCGGCAACGCGATCGCCGTCGCCGCCCGTGCGTTCCCCGCGTCCCGCTTCACCGGCCTGGACATCAACGCGAGCGTCGTCGAGCAGGCGCGGGAAAACCGGCTGCCGAACGCCGAGTTCGCCGTCGGGGACGCCGCCGAGCTGACCGCCGACCCGCCCTACGACCTGATCACCGCGTTCGACGCGATCCACGACCAGGACCGCCCGGACGTCGTGCTGCGCCGGATCCGCGGCGCGCTGGCGCCGGACGGGCTGTTCTTCATGGTCGACACCAATTTCTCCAGCGACGTCGCGAAGAACGTCGGCAACCCGCTCGCCGCGCTGTGCTACTCGATCAGCCTGATGTACTGCACGACGACGTCACTGGCCGAGGGTGGCGCCGCGCTGGGGGCGATGTGGGGCACCGAAAAGGCGGCGGAACTGCTCGCGGACGCGGGGTTCCGGCACGTCGAAGTGCTCGGATCCCCGCGCCCGCAGAACTGCATCTACGTCTGCCGCCCGTGAATCACTGCTGGTAGGGCGCCGCCGCGGCCTTCGCGGCGGTGACCAGCGCGCCCTTGTTCTTCGGCCAGAAGGTGCTGTCGACGCAGGTGTAGCGCGGCAGGAAGCCACCGCACGTGCCACTCGAACCGCCGACCTCGAACGTCACGCTGGCGACGCCGAGTTCGCCGTAGGTGAAGTCGTCGGTGGTGCCGCTCGTGTCGTACCCGACGGTCTCCTCGTTGGTGCCGACGAGGTAGCCGTTGGACGCGGCGTACTTCGCGCCGAGCCGGCGGTACTGCGCGTCGTTCGGCGAGGTGGCCTGCGTGAAGCCCCACGGGATGATGATGTCGTTGCCGTAGCTGTGCAGCGTGATCATCGTGCCCTTGGCCGTCGACGGCGCCGGGTCGTTGTTCCCGGTGCCGCGCTGGTCCGGGAAGATCGCGCGAGCCAGCTTCTCGAGCGCCTGCGTCTCGGGCTCGGAACCCGCGCTCACGCCCTGGTAGGTCTCGGAGCAGGCGGAGTTGGAGTCGCCGCCCCACTTGAACGTCGAGTTCCGGTTGAGGTCGACGCCGATGTTCGTGCCGCTGCAGCCGCCGCGGGAGTTGTTCGCGTTCTTGCGTTGCAGCTTCGGCGAATTCCCGCCGGAGGCGACGATGTCGACGCCGTCGGGGTTGGCGATCGGCACCACCCAGACCTCGGTTGTGTCCAAAATGGACTTCGCGGTGGCGTCGGTGGCGTAGCCGTCGGCGAGGTAGTCGATCCAGCGCCAGGCGAGCTCGCCGGTCGACAGCTCGCGCGCGTGGATCTGGGCCATCAGGAAGAACTTCGGCTTCGTCGAAGTCGTCGAGAGCGTGCAGTCACCGGCCTGCTTCTTGGTCAGGCAGAGGGCCTGGATGTCGTGGCCGCCCTGGCCCTTCGTCTTCTTCCACGACTGGCCGATCGTGTACTTCGTGGCCAGGTCGGGGTGCGCCGAGGCGACCTGCGTGAGGTGGTTCTCCTGCGCGGTGACCGTCCGGTACCCGCCGTAGAATGTGTCAGCCGCCAGGCTGTCGGTCCGGGCGGGCAGTTCCTTGTAGACGGTGTCGAAGAACGACGGCCGGTAGCCGCGCGCGCGGAGCTGGTTCGCGACCGCCTGACCGCCGACGACGTAGACGGCCCCGGCGTCGCCCTCCTCGACGTCGAAGCCGGCCGCGGCCAGCGCCTGCGCCTGGGCGGCGGTGGCCGGGACGCGCCAGAACACCGGCGTGTCCGCCGCCTGCGCGGTGGCGGTCCCGCCGAGCAGGGTGGTGAGCAGGACACCGGTCGCCGCGAGGGCGAGCCGGGACAGGGACCTTGACACCATCGGAGGATCTCCTCACGCCGCACGGATGGACGTCCGGCGGGGACCGCGAGCCCACGGTCACCATACCGGCACGCACAGTGTGTCGGCCGGGGACAAACCCGCCATACCCCCGAAAGTCGCGAGTCCGCCCATCGCGGCCCGTAGCATGAACCCGCACACGGGGGTGGAAATGCTCGAACCGGTTTACGTCGACGAAGCGCGGTTGGATGGGTACTACTCGCAGGTCGTGACCAAGCCCAAGGTGCGCCGGGTGCCGACCTACTCGATCAGCGCCGGCCTCAGCCCGTCGATCGGGCTGCAAGGAGCGGTGACGCAGGTTCCCGCCGCGCTCGCCGAGAAGCTGGACACCGTCTGCGCGTATCTGGGCGGTCAGGACGTCCTCGGCCTGGCCCGGCCGGCCATCGACGACTCGTGGGACAACGCGTCCCCCGATCCGGACCTGCCCGAAGCCGTCTGGAAGGAGCTGCGGAGAACGTTTCGCCGGGAGACGTGTGAAGTCCGGTCCCTGCTGCTGCCGCCGCCTGCCGATGCCCCGCCGGGAACGGACGGCCTGGCGCTCTGGATTTCGCCGCACCCGCTCGAAGGCGTGACCGACAGCCGCGGCAACGACGAGATCGGCGCTCTCTACCTGCTCCCGAACTTCCCGTTCGCCGATGGGCCGGTCCGCTACGTCTCCGGTCTGTCGCTGCTCGCCATGCTCTATGACATCGGACTGCGGCAATTCGTGTCGGGTCTGGAGCGGTTCGCCGACGACAGCGGCCGTCGACCCTGCCGCGGCACCCGGGACACCCGGGGAGCCCGCCTGCACGACCTGCTCGAACTCGGGCGGTGGGGGCCGCCCAAGATGGTCGACGTCCTCTACCGCATCCGGGCGTCATTCTTGGACAGCGACGACGGCTACCGGGTCACCACGATCGCCTACCCCATCGCCATGCTGCGCGCTTAGGAACGCCCAAGGGCGTCACTTTCCCTATGAAAGTGACGCCCTTGGGCGTCGGGGCTAGCGCTTCAGGCCGTGCTCGATGGCTTCGATGATCCGCGGCCGCAGCTCGGCCGCGCTGATGATCGCGTCCACCGAGCCGACCTCGACCGCGCGCTGGATGCTGTGGACCCGGTCGAACTCCGCCGCCACCTCGCTGACCTTCTCCGCGCGGACCGCCGACTGGAGCTCCGCCAGCTGAGCGTTCAACGTCGCCCGTGCAGCGCCGCCGGCCGCCGCGACCTGGGCCTGCAGCTCCGTCACCCGGGGGTCGTTCGCCGTGCGGTTGTTCACCTCGCCGGAGAAGACGACGGCCGCCGCCGGGGCGCCGCCCAGCACCGAAGCGAACGAGCCTTCCAAGGCCAGCACCGTCATGTTCGGGTTGAGCGCCTTGGAGAACACCACGAACGCGCCGCCGTGGTACCGCGAAATCACGCAGAACACGATCGGGCCCTCGAAGTTGACGATCGCCCGGCCGATCTCGGCGCCGTACTCCAGCTGCAGTTTCCGCAGCGACTCCGGCGAGCCGTCGAAGCCCGACAGGTTCGCCAGCACGACCAGCGGCCGGTTGCCCGACGCCGCGTTGATCGCCCGCGCCGTCTTCTTCGACGAGCGCGGGAACAGCGTGCCCGCGGTGTAGGTGTCCGGGCCGTCGGTCGGGGGGAAACCGCGGCGGGGCACCGAGCGCGACTCGATGCCGACCAGGCAGACGGGGCGGCCGCCGATGTGCACGTCCTGCACCGCCGAGGTGTCCGCGTCGGCCATGCCGGCCCAGCGCTCGAGCACCGGGTGGTCCTGGTCCGACAGCGCGCGCATCACCGTGCGGATGTCGAACGGCTTCTTGCGGTCCGGGTTGTGCTCGGCCGAGAAGATCTGGCCGACCGTCGTGAAGTCGCTGCCGACGATCGCGTGCGGGAACGAGGAGACGTCACGCTCGATCGGGTCGGTCGTGCCCACCTTGCGCGGCCCGGCCTCGCCCGGCACGACGTAGGTGTGGTCGTAGTACGACATCAGCACGGCACGAGCGGCCGGCAGGTTCGGCGCCCAGTACTGCGCCTGGCCGTTCGGCCCCATGACGCGGTCGTAGCCGCCGATGCCGTAGTTGTCCTCGGCCGACACGCCGCCGGAGAAGTCCAGCGCCTGCTTCCCGGTGAGCACCATCGCCGAGTCCGGCGTCATCACCAGGATGCCCTTGGTGTGCATGAGCATCGTGGCTTCGGCGTTCCAGTACGGCTGGGCGCCGACGTTGATGCCGTTGACCACGATGTTGATCTCGCCGCCGTCCTGGGTGAACGTGACGATCCGCTTGAGCGCCGCGGCGACCCAGTCCATGTTCTCGGTGCCCGAGGACATCGAGATCCGTGCCCCCGACGACAGGGCGAACCACTCCAGCGGGACGCCCATCCGCTCGGCCAGGTCGAGGGCCGCGATGACGCGCGAGCACTCCGGCTCCGACAGCGCGCCCAGCGACTTCGTCGGGTCGCCGAGCAGCACGACGCGGGTGACGCCCTCGGGGTGCCGCTCGGTCGGCGTCGTGACGACGCCCGCGACGATCGCCGCGGTGTTCTGGCCCTTCGGCCGGTCCACGGGGACCAGGGCGCCCACGTTCGAGGCACCCTGGGCCGCCGACGACGGGCCGGCCGTGGCTTCCAGGTCGTGTTCGACGAAGGTGCCGTCCGGCCCGGCGAGCAGCCCGGTCAGCTCGTACGGGTAGACGTTGCCGCGCCGCGCCGCGCGGAGCACCTTGAGGCGGTAGCCGTCCAGCGGCTTCACCGGCTCGGTCGACGGCGGCTCGACGTGCAGCCGCGCGCCGTGCCCGGGGTCGAGGGTGATCCGGACGGCGAGCTCGGCCAGCTTGCCCGCGTCCGTGCGCCGCCGCGCCAGGAACTGGACCTCCTCCAGCCCGGCCCCGACCGAGGTCGGCAGGATGCGCTGGACGAGGGTGTTGAGCTCCTCGGTGGTCAGATCGGTCGGCGGCCAGACGTACATCATGATCCGGTTGGTGTCGAACCGCTTGTTCTGCGGCCGCTGCGCCTGGATGTTCCGGATCGCGTCGAGGCAGGCGGTGACCGCGTCCTCGAGCGCGGGCAGGGCGACCAGCCTGCCGTCGGCCTCGCGCAGCGGGGTCAGGTCGCGGACCTGGCCCATCGCGATCAGCCGTTCGTCGGCCGGGTTGGTCTTCGCCACGGCCTTGAAGAGGTAGATCTCCTCGTCCGCCGAGGGCAGCCGGGTGAGGTCGAACTCGCGCAGCCGCTGCAGCTGCAGGCGCTGGGCGATCTGCGGGTGCAGGCCGCGGATCAGCCGGTCCTCCGTGAAGCCCGCGCCTTCGCGCTCGAAGGTGAAGTGGTGGTGCATCACGGCACCGCCGGTGCCGGCCACGGTGACCACGATCCGGCGCACCGCCACCGGCGGCGGGTTCTCGGTCAGCAGCGTGCTGAGCCGCTCCGCGGTCGCGTCGACGTCCGGCTGGTCCTCCCAGCTCAGGTACAGGTCGGCGACCACGCCGTCGGTGGCCACCTCGCCCAGCGCGTGGAGGGCGTCGGGCAGGGCGGCGATGTCGACGGCGGTGGTGACCAGCGGCAGCACGCCTTCGGGGGCGTTCAGGTCGGCGGTCAGCCACCGGAGGCCGCCGGCCTCGCGCACGGCGACCCCGGACAGCCGCCGGTTGCCGTAGTACCGGCGGGTCAGCACCTCCAGCAGCGGCGCGTGGTCGCGGCCCGGCCGCCCGATCCGCTGCCCGATCAGCCGGACCAGGGGCTGCGAGCCGGTGATCATGGCCTGGATCCGCTCGGCGCGGTCCGGCGCGTCCGGGTGCTGGTCGAGGTAGCGCAGCTCGGTGCGGACGGCGGCGTAGACGTGGGCGCGGTTGCGGCGCAGCAGCGGCTGGGCGAACCAGCGGAAGACCACGCCGCGGGCCAGGTCGGACACCGCGGGGAAGCGCACCTGTGTGGCTTCGACCAGGTGTTCCAGGACGAGCCCGGCGCGTTCGCTCAGCGACTCGGCCGGGGGCGCCCCGGTCAGCCACTGCCGCAGCAGTTCCGAGACGACGGCGATGTCGGCCGGCATCCGCTGCTGGGCCAGGAAGATCCGGAAGACGGTGGCTTCGAGCTCGGGGGTCCGGTCGAGGTCGGCGACGCCGTAGTGCTCGAGCACCTGCCGCAGCCGGGCTTGGAAGCCTTCGGTGACGCCGGCGCGTTCGACGTCGAGGCTCTGCAGGTAGCTGTGGAAGAACTCGCGCGGGCTGTGCACCGGGCTGCCGGGTTCGGTGTCGAGCTCGCCGCCCGGGGTGTTGCGGCTCAGCTCGGACAGGTCGGCGAAGACGGTGAGCAGCTCCAGTTCGCCCTCGATCGGCCGGCCGCCCAGCTCGGCGCGGGCCTCCAGGTACGCGGCCAGGACCCGCTTGCGCTCGGCCGGGTCGATGTCGAAGCCGAGCAGGAGGCTCCGCAGGTCCTGCAGGCCGCGCTGGACGCGGTCGGCCGCGGAGACACCGGCCGGTGCCGAGGGCAGGTCGATCTTGACGGTCTCGGTCTCTTCGGCCACCTCCTCCTCGGCGCCGTCGGCCAGGGGCTCCAGCCGCATCAGGGGCGCGCCGGTCGCGACCTGGCTGCCGACCGACACCGGGCATTCGCGGACCCGGGCGCGGAACGGCGCGCGCAGCACCGTCTCCATCTTCATGCTCTCCAGCACGAGGATCGGCGCGTTCGCTTCGACCTCGTCGCCGACGGCCAGCGGCGTCGCGACGACGAGCGCGGGCGCGGGGGAGCGGACGACACCGCCCTCGTCGCGGCTGATGCGGTGGGTGACGCCGTCGACCTCGACGAGGTGGATCGGGCCGTGCGTGGCCGAGACCAGCCGGAACCGCCGCCCGTTGACCAGGATCTGGCCGCTGTGGGCGTCGAACCGGTCGATCTCGATGTCGGCGTGGTGCACGTCCGGGGTGCCGGCCGAGATGCCGACGCGGAACCGCTTCCGGCCGGCCCTGGCCACGCTCACCCGGTAGCCGACGCCACGGAGCTTGAGGTCGAGCGGGCGGCCGGTCTCGTGCCGGACCTGCGGGCGCCCGCCGTGCGCGGTCGCCAGCAGGCGCTGGACGGAGACTTCCTCTTCGTCCTGGTAGGCCTCGATGGCGGCCGCGGCGAGCGCGACCGCGGAGTGCCGGTGGGTGACCAGGCGGCCCTCGCCGCGTACGCGGTCGATCCAGCCGGTGTCGGCGCTCGCGTCGATCACCTCGGGCTGGTCGAGCAGGTCGAGCACGAAGCTCTTGTTGGTCGCACCGCCCTCGATGATCACGGTGGTCTCGGCCATCGCCCGGCGCAGGCGCGCGAGGGCCTCGTCGCGGTCGCGGCCGTAGGCGATGATCTTGGCGATCATCGAGTCGAAGTCGGCCGGGATGGTGTCGCCCTCGCTGACACCGGTGTCGACGCGGATGCCGGGCCCGGCGGGCAGGGCCAGCCGGGCGATGCGGCCGGGCGAGGGGGCGAAGTCGCGGTCGGGGTCTTCGGCGTTCAGACGTGCCTCGACGGCGTGACCGCTCTCGGCGGGCTGCTCGCCCTCGAGCTTCCCGCCGCCGGCGACGTGGAGCTGCAGCTTGACCAGGTCGGTGCCGGTGGTGAGCTCGGTGATCGGGTGCTCGACCTGCAGGCGGGTGTTGACCTCGAGGAAGGCGAACAGCTTCTCGCCCGGGTGGTACAGGAACTCGACGGTGCACGCGCCGCGGTAGCCCACGGCCACCGCGAGCCGCTCCGCCGACGTCTTCAGCTCGGCCGTCTGCGCCGGCGAGAGGACCGGCGACGCGGACTCTTCGATGATCTTCTGGTTGCGCCGCTGGACCGAGCAGTCGCGGACGCCGAGCGCCCACGCCGTCGCGCCGTCGGAGATGACCTGGACCTCGACGTGCCGGGCGCCGGTGACCAGGCGCTCCAGGAAGACGACGCCGGAGCCGAAGGCACGCAGGGCTTCCTGGCTGGTGCGCTCGTAGGCGTCGGCGAGGTCCTCGCCGGAGGCCACCATGCGGATGCCGCGCCCGCCGCCGCCCGCGGTCGCCTTGAGCATCAGCGGGTACCCGATCCGGTCGCCCGCCGCCAGGGCGTCTTCGAGCGTGGCGACCTCGCCGCGGCTCCAGGGCGCGACCGGGACGCCGACCTCTTCGGCGATCAGCTTCGCGCCGATCTTGTCGCCGAGCTTGCGCATGGCGTCGGCGCTCGGCCCGACGAAGGTGACGCCGACCTTCTCGCACAGCTCGGCGAAGGCCGGGTCCTCGGCGACGAAGCCCCAGCCGACCCAGGCGGCGTCGGCCTTCGTCTCGACCAGCGCCCGCTCCAGCTTGGCCAGGTCGAGGTAGGGCCGGGCCGAGGCCGGGCCCAGGTCGTAGGCCAGGTCCGCCTCGCGGACGAACGTGGCGGTGCGGTCGGCGTCGGTGTAGAAGGCGACCGTCTCGATCCGCGTCCCGGTTTGCGCCGACAGATCCCGGACGGCGTGGATGAGCCGCATCGCGGCCTCTCCGCGGTTGACGATGGCGACACGACTGAACACCGGCTGAGCCTCCCAAGTTCCCCACGCGCAGAAGGCGACGCCTTGTCCTGGAACGTCGCCCGCACCTGTCTACACCCTGGTGGATGACCGCGGGCGAGACCAATGTCCGCCATGGCGCATGCCGGGGCGGCTGAGTTGTGGGAACCCGACAAAAAGCGACCCGCGCCACACGGTCCCGACCGGTTTTGACGCGAGGTCTTCTCCAAAGCGCGCCGCAGGCTACGACCGGGGGAACTTCCGGTGACGCGGAAGCGGTCAGGAGGCGAGGAGGACGTCCGACTCGAGGACCTGGCCCAGTTCGCGGCGTTCGGCTTCCGACAACGGGACTGCGGCGACATCGCACCGGCCGTCCGGGCCCGGCGCGGTGGTGACCGCCAGCACGGGCCGTCCGTCGATCTCGCGCAGCGTGACGCGGCCACCGCACGCGAGGTCCACGGTGACGCCGGGGCGGTCACGGTGCCTGCCCAGCCACCGGCTGACGAAATCGAAGGTCATCGAGGTCTCCCCTCGGTACGGCGCGCTCCCCCTGGAGCACAGGTGCCATTGCCGGGTGCCCCGGATACCGCGGATCTACACCCGATCGTGCGAAACGGCGGGCCGGCACCCCCGACGTGTGCCGGCCCGTCCGCTGCTCCCCGGCCGGTCAGTGCAGGGGCGCTTCCAGGACGTAGCGCTTCGCGAGCCCCGCGCCGCAGTCGACCTCGACGGTCCGCCGGACCACCTGGGCGCCGTCGTCGCCGCGCAGTGCGTAGCCGACCGCCGTCGAGTCCGGGATCGTGCGGACCTCGGCGGGCACGCGCCCACCGGCGGCCAGCCGGCGCAGCAGCCGCTGCAGCGGCGCGTCGAGCGCTTCATCCACAGTGGACGGCTGCCGCGTGGTTCCGCCGGCCGCGGACGGCGCGGCGGGTGCGCTCCCGGTCAGCCGCTCGACCTCGCGGGTCGCGTCGACGATCGTCGTCACCGTGCCCCCGCCGTCGATGCCGACCCGCACCTCGCCGAGGCCGGGCGTGACGACCGGGTGGCCGTCGACCAGCTGCGTGAACACCACGTGGGTCTCGCGCACCCGCGGGTCGGCGACCTCGTCGGCCGTGCCGCCCGCGTGGTACTGGTGGCGCACCTTGTCCGCGACCAGGTCGACGCGGTCGGCCAGGCCGAACGTCTCGACGGCGTCCTGGGCGATCCGGACGGCTTCGGCGGCGCTCGGCGCGTCCCGGCCACTGCCGTCCGCGTCGGCGAAGGTGATCTCGCGGACGCCGCGGTGGTCGACGCTCAGCCGCGGGCCGCCCTGGCCGGCGCCCAGCACGACACCGTGCGGGCCCAGCGCGTCGTCGGGCACCCCGCCGCCGAGCCGGACGCCGTAGTGGCCGGCCAGCTCGGTCAGCCGGGCCGGCGAGAGCCGCTGCGGCGCGAACCGGGCCGTCTGCGGCGAGCCCGGCAGCTCCAGCCGCGCCGCCCGGATGCTCTTGGCGGCGTCGTACCACGTCCACCACCACCAGTTCTTCGACGCGGCGGCGGTCGAGAAGGAGCCTTCGTTCCACAGCCGGTCCTGGGCCTCGGCCTGGGTCGCCCCGCACGCGACGGCCGACGGCGCCTGGTGGTGGTCGATGTCCCACGACGCGTCCAGCCACGCCTTGCTGAACTTGTGGCCGTTGCCGTTCCACTTGCTGAAGAAGCCGGCGCCGTAGTTCGGGCTGTCGACGCTGGTCGTCTCGAAGCCGAAGATCATCCGCAGCCCGAGGTTGGCCGCGTCCCACGTGCGGATCGGGCTGTTGCCGTCGCCGATGCGCAGCGAGAGGCAGGTGGAGAAGAACAGGTAGCGCGCGACCTCGTTGCCCAGCCGCATGTCGGCCGAGTTCGCCCAGGCCGTCCCGCCCCACGTGCCGCCCATCGGCATCGAGAACACGCCGTTGCCGTCCATCGTCCCGTGTCCGGAGTGGTACTCGGCGACGCAGGCGTCGAAGCCGTACGTGCCCTGCCAGTCGTCGTACTGCTCGCCGTAGATCCACGACAGCACGCCGCCGTCGGTGTACCAGAAGTTCGGCGCGGTGAACTGCTTGACGTAATTGTAGAAACCGCCCGCGTCGTCGTGGGTGTAGGAAAGGTCGTTGATTCCGGGCGGAAAGTCCTCGATCGAGCAGACGCCGTACCGGTTGGCGCCGCGGTCGGCGGCGATGCCGGTGGCGGCGAACGGATCGCCCGAGGTCAGCGGCCGCGCGGTGGCGGACGCGCCCGGTGGTGCGGTGACCACGCCGTTCTTGAGCAGTGCCATGATTTCCTCCCCATCGGTGCCGAATGCAGCGATCGGACGGTAGCCGTCAAGGCGGTGAAAACACTCGGATACATCTTTTTGCTACACCTTCAGCGCAATTTTTTCAGTGCTGCACCGATTCTGTGGGCCATTCCCGGGCGCGGCCCGGAACCGGTCAGGCGGAACCGGCCACAGTGGACATCATCGCGACGGGCAGTGCCGGGTTGGCCGCGGCGGCGACGGCCACCCGGTCGTCGGGGTGCCCGACAAGATCCAATGGACTGCGGGGCCAGGCCCGGGTGCCGGGCGAGCACGCGCAGGGCGCGGACCGGCGCGCCGTCGAGCAGCGCCCGGGCCAGGTCGGCCGGGCAGCGCGGGTGTTCCGCGATCCGGGGGTGCACCGCCGTCCCGTGGCGGGCGAGGGTCCGCAGCTGCGCCGGGCTCAGTCCCGGGTGCGGCGCGACGGCCCGGGCCACCCCGGCGTCCGGGTCTTCGGCGAACCGGGCGACCAGGTCGGCGGGCAGGTCGGGGTGCGCCGCGGCCAGCCGCCTCACCTGGGCCGCGGCGGAGCAGGCGAGGGTCCGCAGCTCGGCTTCGGTCGCGGTGGCGACGCGCGGCACGAGGACTCGCCCGATCCTGGTTTCGAGCGCGAGTTCCGCCAGCAGCCGGAGCGGGACGCGCGGGTTGTGCGCGGCGGCCCGCCGGATTTCGCGGCTGTCGTCGCGGGCGAGCAGCCGCGGCAGGAACGCGACGGCGGCGGGGTTCCTCGCGAGGTCGTACCGGACGCCCGGCATGGCGTCTTCGGCGAGTTCCGCGTAGACCTCGCCGGCGAGGTCGGTGCGGGACGCCATCGCCCACCGGACGAGCACGTGCCCGCCGCCGGGGAGGGAATCCGGTGGGGTGGCGGGGTTTCCGGCGAGGGTGGCGAGCAGGTCGTCGGGCGACGCCCCCTGTTCCCATGCTACCGGGGCCCACCGACAAGATTCGGCTTCGCGCACGATGCGGCGCAGGAGGTCCGGGGGTGCCTGCTCGTTCGCGGCCAGTGCCCGGCGGACGGCCCGGCGGGGGTCCGCGGCCAGCCGGGCCATCGGCACCTGGCACCGGGCCGCCGAGGTGACCACGTCCAGGTCCGGATCCGCGGCCAGGAGGTCGACGATCGGCCCGGGGAGCGGAAACCGGGCGCTCAGCTCGGTGCGGATCACCGGGTCGGGGTCGCGGGCGAGCCGGTCGAACCCGGCCGGATCCGCGTCCGGTGGGCCAGTACCGCCAGCGCGCGCCAAGGATCGCCGAGGGGGATGTCGGCCGGCCTGAGCAGGCCGCGTTCGAGCAACGGGTACAGCACGCCCGCGCCGCACCGGTCCGCGAGCACCCGGGCGTGGTCCCGGGTGAGGTCCCCGCGGGCGGCGAGGATCGGTCCCAGCTCGTCGTCGGCCGTCGCGACCAGGTGGTCCAGCAGGCGAGCGGGCAGGGCGGGGTTGGCGGCCAGGCCGCACCGCAGCGGGGTCATCGTCTCCTCCGGACGTCCCGCCGGTGCGGAACAGAGCAGGATCGCGGACGTTTCGCTGCGGCGCAACCGGGTTTGCGGCCATCATGGCGGGATGAAACTCGGACAGCTGGTGTCGACCGCGCGGGACGTCTTCACCGCGAAGCTGGTCTACGGCGAACCGGTCGAGCGCGACGGGGTCGTCGTCATCCCCGCCGCCGCGGTCTTCGGCGGGGGCGGGGGCGGCGGCGCCGACGACAGCGACGCGCTGCCGGTGCGGGAAGGCGCCGGGTTCGGGGTGCTCGCCCGGCCCGCCGGTGCGTTCGTCATCCGGGACGGCACCGTGGCCTGGGTGCCGGCCGTCGACGTCACGCGGCTCGGGCTGGCCGCCGCCGTCACCGTCGTCGCGCTCGCGAAGATCCTGGCGAAACGCACCCGGTCCTGACCGGAAACCGGCGAAAGTTCACCGCCGGTTCTTGTCCGCGTTCGCGTTGCCCGCCTAGCGTCGGAGTGTCTCTCGACGCGGAGGTACCCATGGATTCCGGGAACGTCAGCCGGCGGACGCTGCTGCGCGCCGGCGGGGTGGCGGCGGCCGCGGGGATGCTGCCCGGCGTCGCGTTCGCCGAGCAGCCGGGTGGTTCGGGCAGCCGGACGCGGACCGTCACCGGTACCCTGAAACCGGACGTCCCGGACTGGTACTACCTGCCCGTCGACGTCCCGCGCGGCGTCCGGCAGATCGATGTCGCCTACTCCTACGACCGGCCGCCGGTGCCGGCCGGCACCCGCGGGAACGCCTGCGACATCGGCATCTTCGGCCCCGAAGGCCACGACCTGGGCACCGCGCGCGGATTCCGCGGCTGGTCCGGCGGCTTCCGCGACCGCTTTTCGATCAACGCGTCCGAAGCGACGCCCGGCTACCTCGCCGGGCCGATCGAGCCCGGGCGGTGGCACGTCGTCCTCGGCCCGTACACCGTGGCGCCGCAGGGCCTGGACTACCGCGTGGAGATCACGCTCACCTTCGGCCCGGACGGCGCGCCCTTCGAGCCGGCCCCCGCGCCGGAGACCGCGCCCGCCCGCGAGCGCGGCCGCGCCTGGTACCGCGGCGACAGCCACCTGCACACCGTTCACTCTGATGGCCGCCGCACCCCGGAGCAGCTGGTCGCCGACGCCCGCGCCGCCGGCCTCGACTTCATCGTCTCCACCGAGCACAACACGTCCAGCGCCCAGCTGGTCTGGGGCCACTACGCGCCCGAGGACCTGCTGATCCTCAACGGCGAAGAGGTGACGACCCGGTCCGGCCACTGGCCCGCGATCGGCCTGCCCGCCGGCACCTGGATCGACTGGCGCTACCGCGCGGCCGGCCCGCGGGACTTCCGGCGCTTCACCGCCCAGGTGCACCGGGCCGGCGGGCTGGTCACCGCGGCGCACCCGTTCGCCGGCTGCTTCGGCTGCACCTACGAATTCGCCTACGAGCTCGCCGACCTGGTCGAGGTGTGGAACGGCCCCTGGACCCAGGACGACGAGGCGAGCGTCATCCACTGGGACGGGCTGCTGCGCGGCGGCCGCTTCATCCCGGCGATCGGCGACTCCGACGCGCACAACCCGGACCAGCGCGTGGGCCTGCCGCACACCGTTGTCCTCGCGGACCGGCTGCGCCGCCGGGAACTCCTGGCGGGGTTGCAGGCGGGGCGCTCCTGGCTGGCGGAGTCGGCCGCGGTCCAGCTGGACTTCACCCTCTCCGGCGGCGGCACGACCGCGGGCATCGGCGAGCGGCTCGCCGCGGGCACCGGGACACCGGTGACCGCGCGGGCGGTGGTCGCCGGCGTGCCGGGGACCACGGTGACCTTCCTCGACCAGCTCGGCCCCGAGCACAGCGAGACGATCGGCGGCTCCGGCGCGGCCACGGTCACGTGGACGACCTACCCCCGCTACAGCCGCTGGGTGCGTGTCGAGGTCCGCCGCGCCTCCGGCGGCCCGAACACGACGGTGCCGAACGCGATGGTCGCGATGGCCAATCCGATCTTCCTCGGCCCCGGCCACTGAACCCGCACCCGGGGCACCGCGTCCTCCTTTGGCAGACTGGTGCGAACGGGTGATGGGGGAGGCAGGGTGCGCGGTTGCGGCCTGAAAGTGGCCATGTTCCTGGGGGCGGTCGTCGTGCTGACCGCCGGGATCATCGTGGCGGTCGTGCTGACGCGCGGTTCGGTCCGGACGCCGGGGTGCACGGTGGCGCCGCCGGGGGACAACGCGGCCGCGTACACGTTCACCCCGGAGCAGATGAACAACGCCGCGACGATCTCGGCCGTCGGCACCAAGCTGGGCCTGCCCGCCCACGCGGCGACGGTCGCGCTGGCGACGGCGTTGCAGGAGTCGAAGCTGCGCAACCTCGAAGGCGGTGACCGCGACTCGGCGGCTCGATCTTCCGGCTTCCCATCCACGGCCGCACCGAGCAGCAGCACCTGCGGAGGTTCGTCGAGTTCCCGGATGTCGTCCACTGGAACGGCC
>NZ_JBEZYB010000118.1:0-20083 GCF_040638285.1 Amycolatopsis sp. NPDC026612 | reverse complement strand
CGCCGCGCAGCAACCGGTACGCGGCCGGCGACAGGGAAGCCGGGACCCCGTCGGTCAAGCCGGGCACGTCGAGGTGACCGACCATCACCGCGACCGGGCCGTAGTCGGCCACGTCGCGGTACGGCACCAGGTCGACCGCCCGCAGCTGGGCAAGCGGAGGCGTGACCACCGTGCCCGTGTGGGAGTCGCCCGAGCCGTGGCCGTGGCCCGGGAAGTGCTTCAGCACCGGCTGGACACCCGCGTCGCGAAGACCCGCCGCGAACGCTTTCGCGTACGTCTTCACCCGGGCCGGGTCCGGGCTGAAGGACCGATCGCCGATCACGTCGTCGTCCGGGGCGTCCGTGACGTCGGTGTCCGGGGCGAAGTCCACCGTCACCCCGCGGGCACGCAGCTGGCGGCCCCGTTCGGCGGCCAGCGTACGAACCTCGTCCGGGGACTTCGTCGCGGCCATCGTCCGGGCCGACGGCAGGTCACCGTCGAGGTCGTCGATGCGCTGGACGCGGCCTCCTTCCTCGTCGACCGACACGGCCACCGGCACCCGAGCCACGGCTTGGACCGCGGCCAGCGAGCGGTCTTTCAACAACGCTGTTGCGTTACCGCCGATGAAGATCCCGCCGACCTGGTGGTCGCGCACCAGGGACACCGTGGCCGCCGGATTGTCGCCGGAGACGCCCACGACGACCAGCTGCGCGACCTGGCCGCGGACGTCGAGCCCGTCCACCAGCGACGCGCAGTCGCCCGGCCGCGCGAGCCGCGACGGGGGAACGGGAGGAGCAGGAACAGGCGCCGGCGAAGGAGCGGCAGGCTGATCGGATGCCAAGGGCAGTGCCAGCCCGGACACGGTCTGCGGTTGCAGGCCCGCGACCAGCAGGCACCCGGCCACGATGCAGAACGCCACCCCCAGGGTGGCAAGACGTCGGCGGTTCATCGGTCCCTTCAGTCGTCCGGATATGCCCCGACGGTAGTCGACCGCAAACTTCACGGCGTGAAGAATGGCTCCGCGGCCGTTAGAGAATTCGTGAAGGCGTCCTCAGCAGACTGGATCCGGTCAGGATTCGGGGTGGGCGGAGGAGGGGTCGATGGACCAGGTGCGAGTGGCGGCGTGGGCGTCCGACCCGATCGCCCTGACCGGGCTGACCGACCACCTGAAGTCCCGCCCTGAGCTGCTGGTCCTGCCCCGCGCCCGGCGGGGCGAGGCAGCCGTGCTGGTGTTCGCCGTCGGCGAGGTCGACCGTGAGGCCATCGCCGCGCTGCGGGCCGCGGCCGCCGAGTCGCCCGCGGCGATCGTGCTGGTCGCCGGGCACGTCGATCCCGCACACCTGAGCCTGCTCGCCGACTGCCACGTCTCCGCCGTGCTGCCGCGGACCGCGCTCGACCGGCTCACCGGCAGCGTGCTCGCCGCCGCGCGGGGCCGCTCGTCTTCGCTGCGCGAGCAGGTCGAGGCCCTGGCCCACCAGGGCGGCGGCGCGGCGCTGACGCCGCGCGAGGTGGATGTGCTTCGCCTGATGGCCGAAGGCTGGGACACTGCCGAGATCGCGGGCAAGCTCTGCTACTCGGAGCGGACCGTGAAAAACGTCATCTACGCCATGACCAACCGGCTCAACCTGCGCAACCGGCCGCACGCGGTCGCGTACGCCGTGCGGGCCGGTGTGATCTGAGGAAGCCCTGTTGCGAACGATCGTCCGCCGGACCGCCATCGTGGTCGCCGCGTTGATCCCGCTCGCCGCCTGCAGCCCGGGAGACACGGGGGAAAAGACGAAGCTCACCATCGCGACCTTCGGCGAGTTCGGCTACGCGCCACTGATCGCCGAGTACGAAAAGCTGCACCCGGACATCACGGTGCAGAACCGCGTCACCGACTTCGACACCCACCACAAGGGCCTCGCGACCCAGCTCGCCACCGGGCACGGTGCCGCCGACGTCGTCGCGATCGAAGAGCAGTACATGCCGCAGTACCGCAAGGCGAAGGACAAGTTCGCCGACCTCGCCGGCTACGGCGCCCGCGACCTCGAACACCAATGGGTGCCGTGGAAGTGGGCGCAGGGCACCGACGGTGCCTTCGTGCTGGGCCTCGGCACGGACATGGGCAGCCTCGCCCTCTGCTACCGGCGCGATCTGTTCCAGGCCGCGGGCCTGCCGACCGGCCGCGAAGAGGTCGCGAAGCTGATCCCCGACTGGGACGCCTACGCCGCCACCGCCGAAAGGTTCACCGCCAAGACACCGAACGTGAAGTTCGCCGACTCCGCCGGGACCGTCTACACGGCGATGCTGAACCAGTCGCCGGAGAACTACTTCTCGCAGCGGGACGACTCCTTCATCGCCGACCGCAACCCGAGCGTGCGCACCGCTTTCTTCCTCTCCGGCGGCCTCGCCGCAAAGGGGCAGACGGCGGCGGCGACCACCTTCACCCAGGCGTGGAACGTGGCGATCAAGCAGGGATCCTTCGCCACCGTCGCGTGTCCCGCGTGGATGCTCAGCCAGATCAAGGAAGCCGGCGGGGACGCGAACCGCGGCAAGTGGGACGTCACGACCGTGCCCGGCAAGAGCGGCAACCAGGGCGGTTCGTTCCTGACCGTGCCGAAACAGGGCGCCCACCAGCAGGAGGCGTACGAGCTCGCCCGCTGGCTGACCGCCCCGGAGCAGCAGAAGAAGCTCTTCCTCTCCGACGGCATCCTGCCCAGCGAGCCCGCCGTGTACGAGGATCCGCAGGTCCTCGCGCACACCGACGCGTACTTCGGCGACGCACCGACCGGGCGGATCTTCGCCGCGTCGGCTGACCAGCTGCGTCCGAACTACCGCGGCCTGCGTGACGCCGACGTCCGGCCGGAGTTCGGCCGCGCGCTCGGGCGGATCGAGGACCGGACCGAAAACGTCGACCAGGCTTGGGCGGAAGCCGTCCAGCAGGCCCAAGCCGACCTGAAGTAGCCGCGCGTGCAGCACCGGCTCGCCCGTTTCGACCGCAAGGTCACGCCGCTGCTGCTCGTCGCGCCCTTTTTCGCCCTGTTCATCGTCTTCGGTGCCTTTCCGCTGCTGTACACGGCGTGGGTTTCGCTGCACGACTGGAACCTCCTCGAAGGCGACCAGGGTGCCTTCGGCCTCGCCAACTACGGCGCCCTGCTCACCGACCCGCGGTTCTACAACGCGCTCACCAACACGGTCGGGATCTTCCTGCTCGCCGCGGTCCCGGAGTTCCTGCTGGCTCTGGGCATCGCGGCGCTGCTCGACCGGCCGCTGCGCGCCGCGACCTGGTGGCGCACCGGGGTGCTGCTGCCGAACGTCGTTTCCGTGGTCGCCGTCGGGCTGGTGTTCGGGCAGCTGTTCAGCCGCGACTACGGCGTCGTCAACGAGGTCCTCGGCTGGTTCGGCGTGGCGCCGGTCAACTGGCAGGCGAAGACCTGGTCGTCGCACTTCGCCGTCGCGAGCATGGTGCTCTGGCGCTGGACCGGCTACAACGCCCTGATCTACCTGGCCGCGATGCAGGCTGTCCCCGGCGACCTGTACGAGGCCGCAGAGCTCGACGGCGCCTCGCGGTGGCGGACGTTCTGGTCGATCACCGTGCCCGGCATCCGGCCCGCGCTGGCCTTCACCGCCATCGCCGGCACGGTCAACGGCCTGCAGCTGTTCGCCGAGCCGCAGCTGTTCGACGCCGGTGGCTCCGGCGGGACCGGCGGCAACGACCGCCAGTTCCAGACGCTGGTCATGTACCTGTACGAAAAGGGCTTCACGCACTTCGACGCCGGCTACGCGGCCGCGCTGACCTGGGTGATGTTCGTGATCTGCGCGCTGTTCGCACTGGTCAACTACCGGCTCGTGCGCCGGTTCGTGAGGGCGGCGTGACGGCGGGGCGCAGGCCGGGCGGCTGGGTGTACGCCGCGCTGACCGGCGTGCTCGGGGCGTCCGTCTTCCCGCTGTACTGGTCGTTCGTCGTGGCCACGCGCGACAACTCGGCGATCGGGGAGACGTCGCCGCTGCTGCTGCCGGGCGGGCACCTGGCCGAAAACGTGCGGCGCGTCTTCGAGACCGTCGACTTCTGGCTGGCCATCGGGAACTCGCTGATCGTCGCGGGCACCGTCATGGTGGCCAACGTCGTGCTGGCGAGCCTCGCCGGGTTCGCCTTCGCGCGGCTGCGGTTCCGCGGCCGCAACACGTTGTTCCTGCTGGTCGTCGGGTCGGCGATGGTGCCGGCGCAGCTCGGTGTCATTCCGCTGTACCTCGTCGTCGGCGACCTGGGCTGGTACGGGCGGCTCGAAGCGGTGATCGTGCCGGCGCTGGTCAGCGCCTTCAGCGTGTTCTGGATGCGCCAGGCGTGCGAGAACGCGATCACCGCGGACCTCGTCGACGCCGCGACCGTCGACGGCTGCTCGATCCTGCGCACCTACTGGCACGTGGCCGTGCCCGCGCTCCGCGCACCGGCCGCGGTGCTCGCGATGCTCACCTTCATGGCCACGTGGAACGACTACTTCTGGCCGCTGGTGGTCCTCGACCCCAACGAGACGCCGACCGTGCAGGTCGCGCTGTCCCAGCTGGCCAGCGGCTATTACACCGACTACGCGCTGATGCTCACCGGCGCGACCGTCGCCGTCCTGCCGGTCATCGCGTTGTTCCTGCTGCTGGGCCGCTACATCGTGCGGGGCATCCTGAAAGAGGCCCCGGTATAGCCGTCGCGACGGGTTTCCGGTGGGCGCGGCGGCCGAGGGCAAGGTGCTCGGCGGCGTGACCGGCGCCGTCGCCTGCGACCCCAAGCCGCTACCTCGAGAACATCGCCCTGCCGGCCGATCGGGCCGGCGACGCGTGCGCCGACCATGCACGCGAGGCCCGGGCACGAGTTCTCGCCAGCGTTGAACTTCGCCCGGCGATTTCGGATGGCTCCTCGCCGGCGCACCTCAAAGCGCCCGGAAGTTCGACGGCATCCACCACCGGTTCTTCCGCGACCTGGTGCTGGGCCGCGGAGATCCGCGACAATGTCGCGGCCGACCAGGTCCGGCGCCCACCGGTCCGTGTTCCTGTTGCCATTCGTAGGCCGCCTGCGTTTCCAGCTCCGCCTGGGTTCGAAAGCGGTTCGGGCGCCGTCGTGTGTCACAACACCTATCCGCCGTACGGCGTGGTCAGCTCGACCGGCTCCGCCGGCACGCCGCTGCAGTTCACCGGTCAGTACACCGACGCGGAATCCGGGCTGGTGTACCTGCGGGCGCGCTACTACGACCCGTCCACGGCGCTGTTCCTCACCGTCGACCCCCAAGTGACCCAAACGAACACCGCGTACGCGTACGTCGGCGGAAATCCGCTGAACCTGACCGATCTGAGCGGTGAGTGCTTCATCGTCTGCCTTTCCGGTGCAGTCCGCCATCAAGTCGGCGGTGAGTGCGACGGACCACTTCATCCAGGCGCATTCGACGGCATCGTCCTGTTATCCCCAGCAGTGGGGTGGCTGCGCGCTCGGTGTGGCCGGCCTGGGCTTGACCGCCGGCGGCTGGACGGGCGGCAACATCGCGAAGAGTTTCGTGTTCGATGCGAAGCAGGCGCCGGGAGTGCTGGGGAAAGCAGGAAACTACTTCATGGCGGGGTTCAGCAAGTCGATGTCCTTCATGCCCAACCTCGGTTCAGTAGTATCGTCCGGGCTGGGGTCGGGTCTTGGCGACCGGGTCAACCACCTCTCGGCCGCGCAATGTGATCAGCTCACCGGCGGTCACTGATAAAGGGACGTGCTATGGGACGGGCTGAGTACTCGGTGCACCCGCTCGGCGATATCAGCCCGTCGTGGCGTGTCAAGCGAAAGATCCGAAAAATGCGCCGTGCGGGGCGGACGGGTGTCGTCGTCCACGCGATCATCCGCACGCCGTCGCAGGGCATGACTTTCAAGGACAATTCCGTGTGGGTGTCACGGGGCAGCGACAATTCCGCAAGAGTCAGCTCGCATTCCCGGCGGCCGAAGTGGCTGCCACTGCCCCCCGGCCGCCACTCGCTCGAGTTCCACGCCGCCCGGATCACCTCCTCGAGCGACTTCGAACGGAGCTTCGCCCTGGAGCGGGGGCAGATTCTGGTGGCGATCTGCTTTCCGATCCAGCCCTGGACGATCTTCGGGAAGAGCCCGTCGACCGATCGCTGGTACCTGGGCACCGTCTGACCTGGCGAACCCGGGGGAATGCCCCGAGCCGAACGTCCGGCCGAGCCGGCGTCTCGGCTGGGCCAACGCGCTAGGGGCGCCGGCGGAAGGCGTCGGCGACGCCCCAGCGTGACGGCGTCTCGAGCTTGCCCAGCAGCCGGGCGACGTGGGCCTGGACCGTCCGGCGGGGCAGCGAGAGCTCGGCCGCGATGTCCGGGTTGGACCGGCCCTCGGCGACCAGGCCGGCGATGCGGACCTCGATCGGCGTCAGTGACTCCCAGCCGTGGCCCGGCCGGATCGGCGAGAACAGGGCGCCACGGCGGACGCCGAGGCGGCGCAGCCGGGTTTCCGCGCGCCGCAGGTCCCAGCGCGCGGCCAACGCCGTGTAGAGCTCGGCGGCCTCCTCGAACGCCGCGTGCGCCGCGTCCAGCCGCCCCGCGCGGGCCAGCAGCACAGCCGCGTCCTCGAGCGCGGAAGCCAGTTCCGGGCGGCGGCCGGCCGCGCGGAAGTGCTCGGCCGTCGCCAGCACCGGTGCCGGGTCCTCCTCGATCAGCCCGCGGCACCACGACGCCGCCGCGTGGGCGCGCGCCGGACGCCGCTCCTTCGCCGCTTCTTCCTCGCACACCGCCAACGCCCGCCGGGCGCGGCCGACGTCGTCCTGCTCCATCGCCAGCCGCACGAACGCCGGCAGCCACTGGTGCCGCAGCATCATCTGCGCGTACGTCGGGTTCAGGATCGGTTCGAGGACGGCCAGCGCGCGGACCCGGTCGCCGCGCTGCTCGGCCGCCAGCGCGTCGGCGACCAGCAGGAAGTCGAAGCTCTCGCGCTCGGCGCCGGTCGCCGGGGCGTACTCCTCCGCCGCGTCGAGGTGGGCCGCGGCCTGGGCCCGGTCGTCCCGGCGGCCGGCGATCAGCGCCGCGACGCCGTGCAGCAGCAGCGCCGCCGGGCCGGGCTCGCGCAGGCCGTAGAACGTGATCGCCGGGCCGTCCTCGATGACCGTGTCCAGCTCGACCAGTGCCTCGTCCCAGCGGCCCTCCCAATACCGGTGCACCGCCGCGGACACCTGCAGCCCGACCGGCAGCGCGTGCCGGGTGGCGACTTCGCCCGCCGCGCACAGGGCATCGCCCGCCTCGGCCAGCCGGTCGAGGTTCTGCAGCGTGAACACGCGGTTGTCGAGCAGGTCCAGGTGCAGGTCGGCCAGTTCGTGCTCGTCCCCGACGGCCTCGATCGCCGCGTCGATGTGCGCGAGCGCGCGGTCGTGCTCGCGGCGCACCGAATCGACCAGCCACAACGACTGCAGCGCGTGCGCGGTCAGATAGGGGTCGCCGCCGGCGAGGGCCTTCGTCTCGTACGCCGTCCTTTCCGCAGCGTCCAAATCGGACAGATCGCCACGGCGGAAGTTGGCCAGCAGCTGGCGGTGCTTCCCCCGCCAGAGCTCCGGCACGGCCGGGTCGTCGACCGACGCGGCGAGCGTCGCGACGGCGCCTTCGGTGTCACCACGGCGATGCCGCAGCGCGGCGAGCACGTGCCGCATCTCCTCAACGGCGTCCGGCTCGGTGGCGAGGTCGAGGGCTTGCTGCGTCAGCGTTTCCGGGTTGCGTTCCAGCCGGAACAGCACCTTCACCAGCGCCACGAGCAGCGTCTCCCGGCGCGGGTCGGTGCCGGAGCACGCGGCCAGCGCGCGTTCCAGCAGCTCGACGGCGATCAGCGGGGCCCGGGTGGAGACGGCCGGGTGGTGCCCGGCGAGCCAGTCCAGCACCCATTCGTCCACCGTCGCCGGCGCCGCCACCAGCTGCTCGGCGACGCGCTTCACCGGGGCGCCGATCCCGGCGAGCGCCTCGGCGGCCTGCCGGTGCAGCGCCGCCCGCGTCGCGGCCGGCAGCCGGTCGTAGAGGGCCTGGCGCAGCAGGGGGTGGCGGAACGCCAGCTGCGTCCCGGTGTCGATGAGCACGTTCGCCGTGACAGCCTCTTCGAGCGGCGCCAGCAGGTCCGACGGCCGGGTGCCGAGCACCGCGGCGATGTCGCCGACGGCGAACTCCATGCCCAGCAGCGCGCCCCAGCGCAGCACTTCCTGCGTCCGCGCCGTCAGGAAGTCCAGCCGCCGGTCGACCGCCGCGACCAGCGACCGCGGTGGCTCGAACTCCGCCGGATCGTCGACGTCGGCCTGGCCACCGCTGACCTCCACCGCGCCGGCGCGCTGCAGGACGTCGACCATTTCCTTGACGTACAGCGGGTTTCCCGCACCGCGGGCGGCCAGCTCGCGCAGTCCCGGGCCGGGCGGCGCCCCGAGCTGGTCTTCGATCAGCCTGCCGACGTCCTCGCCGGTCAGCGGCGCGAGGTCGAGGACGACCCCGTCCCGCGCCTGGACGCCGCGGCGCAGCTGGGCGAGCTCGGCCCGGTCCGGCGCGGGCCGGGTCGCGGCCACCAGCAGCAGCGGCAGCTGCCGGGTCGCCGCGCAGAGCCGGTGCCAGACCAGCACGGACGCCTCGTCCGCCCACTGCAGGTCGTCGATCACCAGCACCTGCGGCGACTGCGCGCACAGCTCGTCCACCAGGGTCAGCAAGCGGTCGACGGCGCCGAGCACCGGGTCGGCCGGGCCCCAGCTGCGCCGCACCGGGCTCTCGCCCGCGAGCTCCTTCGCCACCCGCGCGCGCCGCGGGTCGGGTGAATGCACGTCGATCGCCAAGCACTCCAGCACCACCTGCAGCGGGAACCGGGTGCTCAGCTCGTCGGCGGCGGCCCAGAGCCGCTGGAAGCCGGGGCCGTCCCGCAGCGAGCCGGCGAGCAGCTCGGACTTGCCGATGCCGGCGTCGCCCTCGATCCAGACGGCGCGGCCGCGGCCGGCGCGGACGTCGGCGACGAGCTCGGCGAGCCGCGCGGTCTCGGTTTCCCGGCCGAACAGCCGGTGCCCGGTGACCACGATCGGCGCCGCGGGCGCGTCGAGGACCGGGTCCTGGGCGAGGATCTGCCGCTGGAGCCGCTGCAGCGCCGGGCCGGGTTCGACGCCGAGTTCCGCGACGAGCGTGGCGCGGGCGTCGCGGAAGACGTCGAGGGCGTCGGCGGGTCGTCCGCTGCGGTAGAGGGCGAGCATGAGCGACTCCCGCAGCGACTCCCGCAGCGGGTGCTCGCCGGCCAGCACCGCCAGCTCCGGCGCCAGGTCGAGGTGGCCGCCCAGCGCCAGCACGGCTTCGGCGCGCCGTTCGAGGGTGTTCAGCCGGAGCTCGGCGAGGTGTTCGCGGTGCCGCTCGGCGAACCCGCCGGGTACGCCGGAGAGGGCCTCGCCCTGCCAGAGCGCGAGCGCGTCGTCCAGTTCGACGACCGCCGCCCGCGGATCGCCCTGGTCGAGCAGCCGCTGCGCGCGCTCGCGGTGCCGCTCGAACAGGGCCGCGTCGAGCGCGTCTTCGCCGAGCAGCAGGGAGTACCCCGCCGGATCCGACACCAGGACGCTGGCCGCCGACCAGCGCGACCGGTCCGGCTCGAGGGCGCGACGCAGCCCGGAGACGTAGGTGTGGACGCTGCCTTCGACGCTCGCCGGCGCGGAATCGCCCCACACCCCGGCGATCAGCTCGGCACGGGGCACCGGGCGCCCGGCGTTGACCGCGAGCACCGCGAAGATCGCGCGCTGACGAGCGGGGCCGAGGCCGATTTCGGCCGTCCCGCGCCAGGCCCGCAACGGGCCGAGCACGCCCACTCGCAGGCCGGTGTCCGCATCGCCAGGCATGTCGTGCCGTCCCCTCTGGGACTTGCGTCCCAGACCCCATCCCCCAGGGACATCTCGGTACCGCGACTACTCCGGTGACCTTATCGACGTGGGAACCCCTGGTGAGGTTGCGCGCACCCGGCAAGCCGCGTGGTCACTCCCCGGCGGCGGCCCGCGACCGCACCGGGTTGGCCCGCCGGATGCCGAACGGCCTCATCCGGGCTTCCGCGCGCCGGACGTCCCAGACCGCGCCCATGCCGGTGTAGGCGGTCAGCGCGGTCCGGAAGACCGTGCGCGCCTCGGTCAGCTCGCCCGACTCGGCCAGCAAGAGCGCCGCGTCCTCCGTCGCCTTGGCCTGCTTGAGCAGCCGGCCCGCGGTCCGGTAGTGGCCGGCCGCGGTGAGGACCGGCTCGGGGTCGCCGGGGGCCAGGCCGCGGCAGTGCGCGGCCGCCGCGGCGTGGGCGGGCGGGACGTCGCCGTCGGGTTCGAGCAGCCGCAACGCCTGACGGGTGCGCTGCCGGTCGCCGAGCAGGGCGGCGATCCGGACCAGGTCGGGGAGCCACTGGTGGCGGGCGGCCGGCGGGTAGTTGTCCTCCAGCAGCGGCAGCAGGGCGGCCAGCGCCGCCTCGGGCCGGCCTTCCTGCTCGGCCAGCAGCGCCCGCGCCGCGAGGAGGAAGTCGCCGCCGTCGGGTTCGAGGCCCGGTGGCCACTGCTGCCGGTCGGCCGCGTCGAGGTGCGTCCTGGCCTGGTCCGGTTCGCCGCGGTGGCCGGCGATCAGCGCGCCGACGCCGTGGACCAGCAGGGCCGAGCCCGGGCTGCGCAGGACGTAGGACGCCGTTTCGGCGCCGTCGCGGATCACCGCGTCCAGCTCGGCCAGCGCCTCGGGCCAGCGGCCCAGCCAGTAGTAGTGCACCGCGCCGGCCAGGTGCATCTCGCCCGGCACCGCGCGGGTCGCGGCGATCCGCCGGGCGGCGTCGAGCGGCTCGGCGGCGTCTTCGAGGCTGTCGAGGTTCGGAACGGCGAGCGCCGCGTCGTCCAGCGGGTGCAGCCCGGCCGGCGCCAGGAACGTCTCTTCGCCGAGCTTTTCCAGCGTGGCCAGCAGTGCTTCGTGCCGTCCGCGCCACATCTCCGGGACGTCGGCGTCGTCGAGGGTCCGCTTGAGCTCGGCGGTCGCCTCGGCGAAGTCGCCGCGGCGGTAGTAGACGTAGGCCAGGATCCAGCGCATCTCGGCCGCGCGCCTGCTGTCGGACGTCCGCGCGACGACCGAGCGTGCCTCGGCTTCGGGTTCCCGGCCGAGCCAGAACAGCAGCCGGGCCAGGGTCGCGGTGAGCGTCTCCCGCGCGTCCGGCGGCAGCGTGCCCTGGGTGACGGCGTGGCGCAGCAGGTCGACGGCGACCCACGGGGTCGCGGTGGCGACCGTGCCGATGTGCTCCAGCAGCCACGCGGTGACCCACGGGTCCACCTGCGCGGGCGCGGCGGCGAGCTGCTCAGCGACGCGGTCGGCGGCCGCGCCCGCGGCGGCGAAGGCCTCGGCCAGCTGCCGGTGCAGCGCGACCCGCATCGCGGCGGGCGTCTTTTCGTAGAGCACGCGGCGCACCAGTGAGTGCCGGAACGCGAGCCGGTCACCCGACTCGACGAACACGCCGGACGCGATCGCCTCGTCCACCGCGCCGACCAGCGCGGTCGGCGCCCGCTCGGTGGCGACGGCGATGTCCGCCAGCGAGAACTCGTGGCCCAGCATGGCGGCCCAGCGCAGGGTGTCGCGGGTCCCGCTGGACAGGAAGCTCAGGTACAGCGTGATCCGCGAGCCCAGCGGCGGCGGGATGGTCTGGCACGAGGCGCTGTCCAGGTGCGCGTGGACGCCGTCGAGCACGATCATCGACTGCGCGAGCAGCGTCTCGATGACTTCCCTGACGTAGCGGGGGTTCCCGGCCGCGTAGGACACCAGCAGCTGCAGCCCGGGTCCGGGCGGCGCGCCGGCCAGCTCGGTGGCCAGCGCGCGTGTGGCGTCTTCGGCCAGTGGCGCCAGCGAGAGCAGGGTGATGTCATCGTTGTCGAGCTCGGCGCGCAGGTCGTCGAGCGCCGCCGGCCGCGGCACCGGACGGCAGGCGCCGACGAGCAGCAGCGGCAGCTGCCGCGTTTCCCGGCTCAGGTAGCGCCAGACCCGCAGCGTGGCGTCGTCCGCCCACTGCAGGTCGTCGACGACGAGCACCAGCGGGGCTTCCGCGCACAGCTCGCGGACCAGCCCGAGCAGGCCGTCGAGGGGGTCTTCGCCGGACTGCCCGGCGAGCCGCGCGGCCAGGGCGGCACGGCGTTCGTCGGTCGCGCGCGGGTGCACGCCGAGCGCGTCGAGCAACGGCCGCAGGGAGAACCGCTGGTCCAGCGCGTCCGCGGCGGCGAAGGCGGGGTTGAGGTCCCGGGCCGTGGCCAGGAGTTCGGCGATCAGGGCGGTCCGGCCGCTGCCCGGCTCGCCTTCGAGCCACACCGACCGGCCCGTTCCGGCACCGAGGGCGGCGACGGCTTCGCGAAGCCGGTCGAGTTCGGCCTCCCGGCCGACGAAGATCTCCGCTCGTTCCGGCAGTGCCGCGGCGGGGAACCGCGCCGGACGCGGGGGTGGCGGCGGTTTCGGTGCCGCCGCCGCGGCGGGTTTCTCCAGCAGCTCGTCGTGCAGCCGCCGCAGTGCCGGGCCGGGTTCGGTGCCCGACGACTCGACGAGCCGGTCGCGGACGTCGGCGTACACCGCGATCGCCTCGGTCCGCCGTCCGGCCTGGACCAGGGCCCGCATGAGCAGCCCGCGCACCGTCTCGCGGAAGGGGTGTTCGCGGCTCAGTGCGGTCAGTTCGGCGACGAGCCCGGCGTCCCCGCCGGCTTCCAGCACGACTTCGGCGCGCCGCTCGATGGTCGCCAGCCGCACCTCGGTGAGCCGGGCGCGCTGGGCGGCAGCGAACGGCCCGGGCAGGCCGGACAGCGGGACGCCGTGCCACAGTCCCAGCGCTGCGTCGAAAGTTTCGCGCGCCCCGCGGAGATCGCCCGCCGCGTGCCGGCGTTGGGCCTGCTCTCGCAGGGCTTCGAACCGGTGGACGTCGATCGCTTCGGCGTCGACGCGAAGCGAGTAACCGGAACCGATCGACGCGAGCAGCTGCGGGCCCTCGCCCTTGACGCGGCCGGGCTCGAGCGCGCGGCGCAGCCCGGAAACGTAGGTGTAGATGGATCCCTGCGCGCTCTGCGGTGGCGCGTCACCCCAGACGGCGTCGATCAGCTCTTCGCGCGAAACCGTGCGGTTCGGGTGCATCGCCAGTGCGGCGAGGACCGTCCGCCGGTGTGCGGAGCCGAGGTCCAGCTCCACGTCGTCCTGCCAGGCTTTCAGTGGACCCAGCAGCTGGAGTCTCGGTGCGGAGCCGTCCGCGGCCGACATCGGTCTCCCTTCGTGCGCGACGAATCGTCACGCGCCGGATGCCTGCCGTGAGCATACGCGGACGGCGTGAACCGGCAGGCAAGGATGGCGGACATTCGGGCAACGGCACGCGGGCGGGGTTCCGCGCCGCACCGGCGTGCGTCAGGCTCGGGAAGCCCGAGAGGAGCTGCGCATGCCGACCGAAGACATGCAGCGGGCCGCCGCCTGCTTCGCGTACGCCGTCGAAGCGGCCCGTTCCCGGCTTCGCGACGTCAACAGCGAGATGGCGACGGCACAGGCGTCGTGGCGTGGGGAGGCGTCGGTGCGGTTCGGCCAGGCCATGAGCGACTGGGAGCAGGAGTTCGACGTGATCTTCTCCCGGCTGACGGAACTGCTGGAGGCGACCGGCGGCACGATGCCGCGGCCGCGCCTGCCGTGACCCGGCTCGAGTTCGGCTTCGCCGACCTGGTGCTGGACCGGATGGGCGCGATCACCGGCGAGCTCGGCGAACTGCTGGCCGACCTGGAGTCCCGGGTGGAGCCGGGGCTGGCCGGCTGGACTCCCGAAGCGCGGGAGGAGTACCTGCGCGCCCAGCGCGACTGGGCCCGCGCGGCCGAGCGGATGCCCGGCTGCCTGGAGCGGGCGCGGGCGGCGTTCGGCGAGCTGGTGACTTCTTCACGCGCGTGAAGACGGAATAGGGAAGGCGTGAAGACACGCCGTCCACACTGCTTCCATGAAGCCCGTCGAAGTGAGCGTCCTCGCCTCGGACCCGATCACGCACGCCGGCGCGGTGAGCCTCCTGGACGCGCATCCGGATCTCCGGCTGACCGACCTCGTGCCGGACGTGCTGCTGGTGATGGAGGACCACGTCAGCGAAACCGTCCTCGGCGAAATCCGCGCGGCCAAGGCGTCCCACGTCGTGCTGGTCGTCGAGCACTTCCGCGAGAGCGACCTGATGGCGGTGCTGGAGAGCGGCGTCGTGGCGATCCTGCCGCGCCGCGAGACCGGCGGCGCCGAGCTGGTGACGGCGGTGCTCGCCGCGGGTGACGGCACGGCCAACCTGCCGCCACGGCTGCAGGGGGCGCTGCTCACGCAGGTGCAGCGGATGCGCAAGGACGTCCTGGAGCCGAACGGGCTCACGCTGTCCGGGCTCGCGGCTCGCGAGTGCGATGTGCTGCGGCTGGTCGCCGAGGGGTTCGGGACCGAGGAGATCGCGGCGAAGCTGTGCTACTCCGAGCGGACCGTGAAGAACGTCCTGTACGGCCTGATGACGCGCTGCGGCCTGAACAACCGCGCCCACGCCGTCGCCTACGCGCTGCGGGCGGGCGCGATCTGAGACGTTTTCCCTGCCGCTGTCACCCGTTGGTGGGCTAGGGTCGCGATCATGGTGCTCACGGCAGTGGAGATCGCGGCCTCCGTCCGGGCCGGGAGCCTCGATCCGGTGCAGGTGACCAAGGACGCGCTGGACCGGATCGCCGCGGCGGACGGCGTGATCGGCGCCTTCCGCCGGGTGCGCACCGCCGAGGCACTGGCGGAAGCCGCGGAGGTGGCCGGGCGGTCCGATCTCGCCTCGCTGCCGCTGGCGGGAGTGCCCGTCGCGGTCAAGGACGTCACGGAGCTGGCCGGCGAATACGCGTCGCACGGTTCGCAGGCGGGACCGTCCGCGCGGGCCGACGCGGACGGCGTGCTCGCGACGCGGCTGCGGGCGGCGGGTGCGGTGGTCATCGGGCTGACGCGGGTGCCGGAGCTGTGCATCTGGCCGATGACCGACACGCCGGACGGCATCGCCCGCAACCCCTGGGACCCGACGTACGCCTCAGGCGGCTCGTCCGGCGGCAGCGCGGCGGCGGTGGCGGCCGGGCTGGTCCCGCTGGCGCACGGCTCCGACGGCATGGGCTCGGTTCGCCTCCCGGCGGCGATGTGCGGACTGGTCGGCCTGAAGCCGGGCGCGGACCTGCTGGCCGAAGGCGGCTGGTTCGGCATGTCGGTGCACGGGTCGATCGCCACGACGGTCGCCGACACGGCGTTGTTGCTGTCGGTCCTGGCTTCCTCGCCTTCGCTGGCTTCGGTGGAGCCGCCGTCCGCGGTCCGCATCGGCATGTCGACGACGGTGCCGGTGCTGCGCACCCCGGTCCCGAAGGAGCTGGTGGCGGCGGTCTCGACGGCGGCAGGCCACCTGGCGGCGGCCGGTCACGCGATCGCACCGGCAGCGCCGCGCTACCCGGCGACGATGGTCCTGGGCATGACGGCCCGCTGGCTGGCGGGCCCGGCCGTCCAGGCCCGCGACTTCGACACCGGCAGGCTGCAGCGGCGCACCCGGGCGCACATCCGCGCGGGTCGGCTGGCCGAGCGGGCGGGCCTGATCCGCGAGAGCACGCGGCAACGCTGGCTCTCGCGCGCGGAGGAGTTCTTCGCCGCGCACGAGGTGCTGATGACGCCGACGCTGTCGCACTGGCCGGTGAAGGCGGGCCGCTGGCACGAGAAGAGCTGGCTCGCGAACGTCCTGCCGTCGACGCGCTTGGCCGGGTTCACGGGCCAGTGGAACTTCGCGGGCTACCCGGCGATCACGGTCCCGATCGGCCGCGCGGCCACGACGGGCTTGCCGACCTCGGTCCAGCTGGTGGCGCGCCCGGGAGGGGAGTCGCTGCTGCTGGGCTTGGCGGCCCAGCTGGAGTCGGCGAACCCCTGGCCCCGCACCGCCCGCAACTGACCGTCGGCGGCCCCGGAACTGTCGGTGCCCGCCGGTAGCGTGAAAAACGGGGGCTGCTCAGGTCGGGAGGCCGGTTGCCGGCCGAGCGGGTTCCGTCGGGGTCGCTCAAGCTGGGCGGCAGGTGTCGGCCGAGCGGATTCCGACCGGCGGGCTGCTGAGGCCGGGTGGCCGTTTCCGCGAGCGGATTCCGACGGGGGTTGCTGAGGCCGGGCGGCAGGTGTCGGCCGAGCGGATCCGCTGAGCGGATTGCCCCGCCGACGTCGCTCAGGAACCCGGCTTGCCCGCCGCCGGAGCCAGCGGCTTCGCGCCGTTCCCATTGCCGTTCGCCGGCTTCGTCGCCGGGCCGTTCGGCTTCGCCGGCGCGTTGCCCGGCTTGGCCGCGGCCGGTGCCGGCTTCGGCGCCGCACCGGTCTTCGGCGCCGGCTTGGCCGCCGCCGGGATCGACGGCTGGACCACCGGGACCACCGGTGCCGCCGGGGTCGTCGGCGAGTCCGCGGCCGAGTCGCCGCCGACCAGCTTCGAGGCCTGCGGGATCACCGCTTCCTCCGGCAGCGGCGCGAGCTGCGTTTCGCTGCGGTTGAGGATGTCCTCCGCCATCGCGAGGCTCTTGCGCGCCTGCTCGCGGATCTCCGCCAGCCGCTCGACCTTGCGGTGGGCCGCCGTCGTGCGCTGGGCCGCCTGGGTCGTCGCCTCGTCCAGGCGTCGCTTGGCCTCCGCGGTGGCCTCGTCGAGGCGGCGCTTGGCCTCGGCCGTCGCCTCCGCGATCCGGCGCTCGGCCTGGTTCTTGCTCGCCGTGCGCTGGTCGGCGATGTGCTTCTCCAGCGCGGCGTTCTGGGCCGCCTGCGTCGCCTCGAACTCGCGCTCGATCTTCCGCCGCTTCCGCTCCGCCTCGTTGTCCAGCAGCTCTCGCCGCTGGGCCGCGTCGACCGTCAGCCGCTGCACCTCGGCGCGCGTCTCCGCCAGCGCGCTCTCGTGCTCGGAGTGCAGCAGGTCGGCCTGCTTGTCCAGCTCGGCGACCAGCTTCGTGTAGCGCTCACGCAGCTTCGTCGACGCCTCCGTCGAGGACGCCCACGTCTTCTCCGCGGCCGCCTCGGCGCGCTTGATGATCTCGTCGGCGCGCGCCTGGGCGAGGGTCACCGTGCGCTGCATCCGCTCGTCGAGGTCCTCGAGCCGCTCCGGCGGCTTCTTCAGCTCCTCGATGCGCGCTTCCAGCGCCGCGACCTGCTGCCGGACGGACTCGGCCTCGCGGGTCGCGGCGGCGGCCTGCGCCGCCGCGGCGTCGCGTTCGCTGAGCACCCGGCGCAGCTGGGCCTCGACGTGGTCGAGGTACTGCCGGACCTCGTTGCGGTCGAAGCCGTGCCAGGCCTGGGTGTACTCACGACGGAGGGGGAGGAGGCCGTTGAGGGCGGTTGCGGCGGGGTCGCGCTCAGGAACCATGGGCCCGACCGTACCCGGGCACCCGCCGCCTCCGCCTTCCGGCTTAACGAATCACCAACACGTGTCGCCGTGTCGCCGGAATGGCCTCACCCTCGAAACACTGCGTTACCAGTGGAACCCGCGCGAAAGGCGGGCGAGAGCCATCGCCGCGCGCGAGAGGTGTTTCTCGCCACGCCCGATCTTCAACTCGCCCGAACCGCCCGCCGCGGTCGAATCCGGGAAGATCCGGAAACCCTGGTACGCGATCGCGTCGGTGAGGCCCGGGGTGAGCGTGTAGGCCAGCCCGATCGCCTGCCCGGCCGGGGTCCCGATGTGCTTCGGCCGCTGGACGAGCGCCTTCATGACCATGTTCGCGGCCTGTTCCGGCGACTTCGTCGGGAACGCGTCGTAGATCTTCGTCGGCCGGATCATCGGCGTGCGCACCAGCGGCATGTGGATCGTGGTGAAGGTGATCCCGTCGCCGTGCGTCTCGGTCGCGGCGATCCGCGAGAAGTAGTCCAGCGCCGCCTTCGACGCGGCGTACGCCGAGAAACGCGGCGCGATGCCCTGGACGCCGATCGACGAGACGTTCACGATGTGCCCGAACTTCCGCTCCGACATGTGCGGCAGGACCGCGAGGATCAGCCGGACCGCGCCGAAGTAGTTGATCGCCATCGCGCGCTCGTAGTCGTGCATCCGGTCGTAGGACAGCTTGATCGACCGGCGGATCGACCGGCCGGCGTTGTTCACCAGCATGTCGATCCGGCCGTGCTCGGCCAGCATCGCGTCCACGGCCTTGTGCACCGAGTCCTCGTCGGTCAGGTCCGCCGGGTACACCGACGCCGTGCCGCCGGCGGCGACGATCTCGTCGCGGACCTCTTCGAGTTCGTGCTGGCGGCGCGCCACGAGCAGCGGGACACCGCCCGCGGCCGCGACCTTCAACGCCGTCGCCCGGCCGATGCCCGACGACGCGCCGGTGATGATCACGCGCCGGCCGTCCAGTTCGCCGCGCGGGCCGTGCGTGCGCGCGCGGAACGGGTCGAGGTGCTCGCGCCAGTAGCGCCACAGCGTCGGCGCGTAGTCCTCCAGCCGCGGGACCTCGACGGTGCCGGCCAGCGCCTTGCGCGTCTCGGTCGAGGAGAACACCGACGGGAACGCCATCGTGTCCAGCAGCACCGGCGGGATGCCGAACCGCTCCATGACGGCGTCGCGGGCGATGGTGACGCCGGGGATGTGCTCGGTCAGCTTGACCAGCCCGACGATCCGCTTCGAGAGGCCCTCGCCCAGCTGCACGCTGATCGTCGGGGCGCCCGCGGCCCGCGCGAAGGCGTTGTACACCGAGACGACCGGCTGCGGCTCGGGGTTGACCAGGTGGAAGGCGTGGCCGTCGAGCCCCGGCTTGACCACCAGCTCCAGCAGGGCCTTGGCGACGTAGTCGACCGGCACGATGTTGGTGTCGCCGAGGTCCGGGCCGACGACCGGCAGCACGTCGGGCAGCCCGGCGAGCCGGTTGATCGCTGGGAAGAGGTAGTACGGGCCGTCGATCTTGTCCATCTCGCCGGTCTCGGAGTGCCCGACGACGACGGCGGGGCGGTACACCCGCCACGGCACCCGGTCCTGCTCGCGGACGATCTTCTCGGCTTCGAACTTGGTCCGGTGGTACGGCGTGACCAGCCGCTGCCCGGCGTCGAACATCTCCTCGGTGAACACGCCTTCGTGGTCGCCGGCGACGGCCACCGACGACACGTGGTGCAGGCAGCCCGCGCGCAGGTCCGCGGCGAGGTCGACGACGGCCCGGGTGCCGTCCACATTGGCCTTGATGCTGGTTTCGTCGTCGGCGGTGAGGTCGTAGAGCGCGGCGAGGTGGACGATGTGGTCGACACCGCCGCGCAGCTGGTCGCGGTCGGTTTCGGACACGCCGAGCAGCGGCTCGCCGAGGTCGCCGGTGACGAGCGTGACGCGGTCGGAGTGCGGCCACTGGTCGACCAGTGCGGCCAGCTTGGCCCGCGAGGAGGCGCGCACCACGAGGGCGACGCGGTCGTCGTCGGGGCGGGAGAGCAGCAGCCGGGTGAAGTGACGCCCGATCAGTCCGGTCGCCCCGGTCACCAAGAACGTCGCCATTGTCTTCACACCTCTCGCCGCCACAGCCCTGACCTTGGGCATTCTGCTGCATGGCGACGCGTACGACCACCGTGTCGAAACGTGATGTTACCCACGAGTAACTTAGCTGGGGTCCGCGATGACGACGCGGTTCTCCTCGTAACCGTCCGATCCGCCGACCCAGCGGCCGCCGCAGGTCACCAGCACCACGCGGTGCGGGCCGGACGGGCCGAACAGGGTGTCGGCGCGGGCCGGCAGGTCGCTCTTGTGCACCGTGACCAGCTGCGATATCCGGTACCGCCACGTCTTTCCCGCACTGTCCACAATGGTCACTTCGGCCCCGATCCGGGCGGTCCACAGCTCGGCGAACGGCCCGGTCGCGCCCCGCCAGTTCACGTGGCCGGCGAACACGCTCGCCCCGCCCGCCGCGTCGAGTGACGCGCCCCACCACGTCGCCTGCCCGAGGTCGGTGGGCACCGGCAGCTCGCCACCCGGACCGAGGTCCGTGCGCACCAGCGCCGCCGTCCCGCCGGCGGGCAGCCGGAGGGTGCCGGGCCGCTGCTGCGGTGGCGGGGACGGCGGTGCCGTTCTTCCCGGACAACCAGGCCGCCGGCGAGGCGTACCTGGACCTCTACACCTACTTCCACCCGGAGATCCCGC
>NZ_JBEZYB010000117.1:0-20118 GCF_040638285.1 Amycolatopsis sp. NPDC026612 | reverse complement strand
TGGCGGTTGGTGGCCGACGGGGTGGACGCGATCACCGAGTTCCCGGCCGGTCGTGGCTGGAACCTCGACTCGCTTTACCACCCGGACCCGGAGCATGCGGGCACTTCGTACACCAAACGCGGTGGCTTCCTGCATGAGGCGGGGGAGTTCGACGCCGAGTTTTTCGGGATGTCTCCGCGTGAGGCGTTGGCGACGGATGCGCAGCAGCGTCAGTTGCTGGAAACCTCGTGGGAGGCGTTGGAGCGGGCTGGTATCGACCCGGTTTCGCTGCGGGGCAGTGATACCGGTGTGTTCGCTGGGGTGATGTACAGCGACTACGGCAAGTTGTTGCAGGGCAGTGAGTTCGAGGCGTATCAGGGGATGGGCAGTGCGCCGAGTGTGTTGTCCGGCCGGGTGTCTTACACGTTGGGTTTGGAAGGGCCGGCGGTGAGCGTCGACACGGCGTGTTCGTCGTCGCTGGTCGCCCTGCACTGGGCCGTCCAGGCGCTGCGGGCGGGTGAATGCTCGCTGGCCTTGGCCGGCGGGGTCACTGTCATGGCGACGCCGAACACGTTCATTCAGTTTTCCCGGCAGCGGGGGCTGTCGGAGGACGGCCGGTGCAAGTCTTACGGTGACGGCGCCGACGGCGTCGGTTGGTCCGAGGGTGCCGGGATGCTGGTCTTGGAGCGCTTGTCCGACGCGCGCCGCAACGGCCACGAGGTCCTGGCCGTGGTGCGGGGCAGCGCCATCAACCAGGACGGTGCCTCGAACGGCCTGACCGCACCGAACGGCCCGTCGCAGCAGCGGGTGATCCGCCAGGCGCTGGCGTCGGCCGGTTTGTCCACATCGGACATCGATGTTGTGGAGGGCCACGGGACCGGGACCACGCTGGGTGACCCGATCGAGGCCCAGGCGCTGCTGGCGACCTACGGCCAGGACCGGGAGACTCCGCTGTGGCTCGGTTCGCTGAAGTCGAACATCGGGCACACCCAGGCGGCGGCGGGGGTCGCGGGCATCATCAAGATGGTCATGGCGATGCGGCACGGCGTGCTCCCGCGGTCCCTGCACGCGGGTGACCCGTCCTCGCACGTCGACTGGGAATCGGGGGCGGTCTCGCTCCTCAGCGAAAGCCGGGACTGGCCCGAGGTGCACCGCCCGCGCCGGGCCGGGATCTCGTCGTTCGGCATCAGCGGGACGAACGCGCACACGATCATCGAGGCTCCCGAGCCTGCTCCGGCCGCGCCGGTGGTCGTCCGGGACGACGTGCTGGTGCCGTGGGTCCTCTCCGCTCGCACGCCGGAAGCCCTGCGTGACCAGGCCCGGACGTTGGCGGAAGGGATCGGCGACCAGGACAGCGTGGATATCGGCGGGTCCCTGGCCACCAGCCGGGCCGCCTTCGAGCACCGGGCGGTGGTGCTGGCCGAGGCCCACGCCGTGGACAGCTTGCGGTCCTGGGCGGCCGAAGGCGTGCACGCCAACGTGATCAGTGGTGCGCGGGTGCGGGGCAAGCTGGCGGTCTTGTTCTCCGGGCAGGGTGCGCAGCGGGCGGGGATGGGCCGTGAGTTGTACGCCCGGTATCCGGTGTTCGCGCTGGCGCTGGACGAGGTGCTGGCGGAGCTGGGAATAGAGCATCTGCGCGAGGTGATGTGGTCCGGAGATGGCCTGGACCGGACGGAATACACGCAACCGGCGTTGTTCGCGGTCGAGGTGGCGTTGTTCCGGCTGGTGGAGTCGTGGGGTGTCAAGCCGGACTTCGTTGCTGGGCACAGTGTCGGGGAGATCACCGCGGCGTATGTGGCGGGTGTGTTGTCGCTGGCGGATGCGTGTTCCCTGGTGGCGGCTCGTGGCCGGTTGATGCAGGCGCTGCCGGCGGGTGGGGCGATGCTGGCGGTGCGGGCGACCGAGGAAGAGGCGCGGCAGTGGACTGAGGTGTCGATTGCGGCGGTCAATGGGCCGAGCGCGGTGGTGCTGTCGGGCACCGAGGAGGCGATCGACGGGATCAGGGCGGACCGCGCGAAGCGGCTGCCGGTATCCCACGCGTTCCATTCGAGCTTGATGGAGCCGATGCTGGCGGAATTCGCGCGAGCGTTGGACGGGATGACGTTCCATGAGCCCACGATCCCGGTGGTGTCCAATGTGACCGGTGGGTTCAGTGACCAGGGGAGTATCGAATATTGGGTCCGGCACGTCCGGGACACCGTTCGCTTCGCCGATGGGTTGAACACCCTGCACGGGGAGGGCGTCCGGACGTTCCTGGAACTCGGCCCCGACGCCACCCTGACCACCCACGTGGCTGAGCTGGACGACGTGACCGGGGTTCCGGCCCTGCGCAAGGACAAGCCAGAACCCGAGACCCTGCTTCGCGCCTTGGGCGCCCTCTATGTCCAAGGCGTCGGCGTCGACTGGGACGCCTTCTTCGCCCCGCTCGGGCCACGCCGGGCGACGCTGCCCACCTATCCCTTCCAGCACCAGACCTACTGGCCGATCCCGAAGGCGGCGGCCGCCCAGGCCGATCCGGTGGACGAGGAGTTCTGGGCCGCGGTCGAACGCGAGGACAGCCGGACCCTGGCCGGCGAACTGGGCCTCGACGACGCCTCGCTGGACACCGTCCTGCCGGCCCTCGCCTCGTGGCGGACCCGCTCGCGCGAACAAAGCGTGGTCGACCCCTGGCGCTACCGGATCACCTGGGCCCCGCTGCCCGAGCCGGACGAGGTGCGGCCGGGTACCTGGCTGCTCGTCGAGCCCGGCGACCGGACGCACCAGGAGTGGGTCGACCACCTCGAGAACACCCTGACCGGTCAGGGCCTGACCGTCCTGAGGTCCACAGTGGACCGGATGCCGGTGGACGAGCCGATCGCCGGGGTGCTGTCCCTGCTCGGCGTCGCCGAACACGCCTGCGCCGGATTCGGCTCGGTGCCCTCCGGGCTGGCCGGCACGGCCGAGCTGCTCAAGACACTGGCCGGCCGGGGGATCACCGCTCCGGTGTGGTGCGCCACCTCGGGCGCGGTCGGCGTCGAGGACGGCGAGCCGGTGCCCCACCCCCTCCAGGCGACGATCTGGGGCCTCGGGCGCGCCGCCGCGCTCGAGTACCCGCGGCAGTGGGGCGGCCTCCTCGACCTGCCGGCCGAGCTGGACGAGCGGACCGCCCGCAGGCTGGCCGCGACTTTGTCCGGGGCCGCCGGCGAAGACCAGGTCGCGATCCGCGAGTCCGGCAGCTACGCCCGCCGGGTGGTCCGAGCCCGCCGCACCCCGGGCAGCGCCCGTCGCCAGTGGCGGCCGCGCGGCACCGTGCTGATCACCGGCGGCACCGGCGGCCTCGGGGCCACCATCGCCCGCTGGGCCGCGAAGAACGGCGCCGAACACCTGGTCCTGGCCAGCCGCCGGGGCCCGGCCGCCCCGGGCGCGGCCGAACTGCGCGAGGAACTGGCCGCGCACGGTGCCCAGGTCACCGTGGCCGCCTGCGACGTCGCCGACAAGGAGCAGCTGGCCGCGCTGCTGGCCGAAATCGGCGGCCCGCACCCGCTGCGGGCCGTGTTCCACGCCACCGGCGTGGCCGACCACCAGCCCATCGCCGAACTCGGCCCGGACAGCCTCGACACCACGCTGCGGGCCAAGGTCACCTCGGCCCGGCACCTGGCCGAGCTGACCCGCGACGCCGAGCTGGACGCCTTCGTGCTGTTCTCCTCGATCGCCGCGGTCTGGGGCAGCCACAGCCAGCCCGGCTACTGCGCCGCCAACACCTACCTGGACGCGCTGGCCCAGTCCCGCCGCGCCGACGGCCTCCCGGCCACCTCGGTGTCCTGGGGCGCCTGGGCCGAGGCCGGGATGCTGGCCGGTTCAGCCGACCTGGATGTCCTCCGGAGCATGGGTATCACCCCGATGCGTCCCGCGTACGCCGTGGCCGCGCTGCAGCAGGCCCTGGACGACGACGAGACTCTGCTGACCGTGGCCGATGTGGACTGGGCCACCTTCGCGCCCCGGTTCACCGTGCAGCGGCCCAGCCCGCTGCTGGGCGACCTGCCCGAGGTGCGGACCGCGCTGGCCACCGCGGGCGCGGCCGAACCCGCCGCGGACCGCGTGGCCGAACTGCGCGAACGCCTGGCCGGTGCGTCCGCCGCCGAGCGCGAGCGCGAACTGGTCAAGGTGGTCCGCGCCGCGGCGGCCCGCGTCCTCGGCCACGCCGGACCGGCGGCCATCCCGCCCGACCGGCCGTTCTCCGAACTGGGCTTCGACTCGCTCACCGCGGTCGAGCTGCGCAAGGGACTGGTCGGCGCGACCGGCCTGGCCCTGCCGGCCTCCCTGGTCTTCGACCGGCCGAGCCCGGCGGTCCTGGCCCGGTTCCTGCTGACCGAACTGTTCCCCGCGGGCGGTCCGGCCGGGGACGGCGGCGCCGAGACGGCGCGGTACCAGGAGCTGCTGGCGGCGATCCCGCCGGCCCGGCTCCGCCGTTCGGGCCTGCTGGACATGCTGACCCGGCTGGCCGAGGACGGCGAGGGGACCGACGAAGACGGCGACGTCCGCCCGGATGGCGGCAGCTCGCTGGACGAGATGGACGGCGAAAGCCTGCTGCGGCTGGTGCGCGACAGCGCCCAGATCAACTGACCGCGATCGGGAGCGAGACGATGACCAACTCGGAGAGCCAGTACATCGAGGCGCTGCGGTCCTCGCTGAAGGAAAACGAGAGGCTGCGCCGGCAGAACGAAGAGCTGCTCGCGGCCTCCGCCGACGAGCCGATCGCGGTGGTCGGCATCGGCTGCCGCTACCCCGGCGGGGTCGGCACACCCGAAGAGTTCTGGTCCGTGCTGGCCGATGGCCGGGACGTGATCGCCGGGTTCCCGGCCGACCGCGGCTGGGACCTGGCCGCGCTCGGCGCGGGTGCCAGCGCCACCGACGGCGGCGGTTTCCTCGGCGGCCTCGGCGAGTTCGACGCCGGCTTCTTCCGGATTTCGCCGCGCGAAGCGGTCACCATGGACCCGCAGCAGCGGGTGCTGCTGGAGACCACCTGGGAGGCGATCGAACGCGCCGGGCTGGACCCCGCCACGCTCAAGGACAGCCGGACCGGCGTGTTCGTCGGCACCACCGGCCAGGACTACGCCAACCTGGTCATCGCCGGACGCGCCGACCAGCGCGTGCTGGCCAGCACCGGCACCGCCGCCAGCGTGCTCTCCGGCCGGCTGTCCTACGTGCTCGGCCTGGCCGGTCCCGCGCTCACCGTGGACACCGCCTGCTCCTCCTCGCTGGTCGCGCTGCACCTGGCCGCCACCGCGCTGCGCAACGACGAATGCTCGCTGGCCCTGGCCGGCGGCGTCACCGCGCTCTGCACGCCCAACCCGTTCATCGAGTTCACCCAGCAGGGCGGGCTGTCGGCGGACGGCCGCTGCAAGGCCTACGCCGAGACCGCGGACGGCACCGGCTGGTCGGAAGGCGCCGGCGTGCTGGTGCTGGAGCGGCTGTCCGACGCCCGCCGCCACGGCCACCCGGTGCTGGCCCTGCTGCGCGGCAGCGCGATCAACTCCGACGGCGCGTCCAACGGGCTCACCGCTCCCAACGGACCGGCCCAGCAGCGGGTCATCCGCCAGGCGCTGGCCGCGTCCGGACTGTCCACTTCGGACGTCGACGTCGTCGAGGGGCACGGCACCGGGACCACGCTGGGCGACCCGATCGAAGCCCAGGCGGTGCTCGCCACCTACGGCCAGGACCGGGAGACCCCGCTGTGGCTGGGCTCGGTCAAGTCGAACTTCGGTCACACGCAGGCCGCCGCCGGGGTGGCCGGCGTGATCAAGGTCGTGCTGGCGATGCGGGAGAACCTGCTGCCGCGCAGCCTGCACGCCGAGCAGCCGTCGTCCCACGTGGACTGGGGCACGGGATCGGTCGCGCTGGTCACCGAGGCCACGCCGTGGCCGCGCACCGGGAAGCCGCGCCGGGCCGGGGTGTCTTCGTTCGGGATGAGCGGCACCAACGCCCACCTGATCGTCGAGGAAGCCCCGCCCGCGCCGGCCGAGCCGGAGCCGGCCGCGGCCGGTGAGCCGGTCGCCGTGCCCTGGCTGCTGTCCGGCCGCACGGATGCCGCCCTGCGCGACCAGGCCGCCGCGCTCGAGCACGCGCCGGTCACCCGCGAGGCCGATCCGGCCGACGTGGCGTTCTCGCTGGCCACCACCCGCACCACCCTGGATTGCCGGGCGGTCGTCGTCGGCACGACCCCGGACGACCTGCTGGCCGGCGTGCGCTCGGTGCGCGAGGGCACGGCAGCCGCGGGCGTGGTGCTCGGCCGGCCCGGCAGCGGCGGCGGGCGCGGCGTGGTGTTCGTGTTTCCCGGCCAGGGCTCGCAGTGGGCGGGCATGGGCGCGGAACTGCTGACGCAGTCGCCGGTCTTCGCCCGCCGGATTGCCGAGTGCGAGGCGGCGCTGCGGCCGTTCACCGAGTTCTCCGTCACCGAAGTCCTGCGGGGCGGGCCGGCGGCCTTGGACCGGGTCGAGGTGGTTCAGCCGGCGCTGTGGGCGGTGCTGGTTTCGCTCGCCGAGGTCTGGCGCGCGCACGGCGTGCAGCCGGCCGCCGTGGTCGGTCACTCGCAGGGCGAGATCGCCGCCGCCTGCGTCGCCGGCGCCCTGTCCCTCGAGGACGGTGCCCGGGTCGTCGCGTTGCGCAGCAAGGCGATCGCCGAGCACCTGGCCGGGTACGGCGGCATGGTCTCGGTCACCGCGTCCGAGGCCGACGTCGAGGCCCGCCTGGACCGCTGGTCCGGCCGGGTGTCCGTGGCCGCCGTCAACGGGCCCGGCAGCGTCGTGGTCTCCGGCGACGTGGACGCCCTGGAGGAGTTCGTGGCCGCCTGCGCCGAGGACGGCCTGCGGGCCAAGACCGTGCCGGTGGACTACGCCTCCCACTCCGTCCACGTCGAAAAGATCCACCAGGAGCTGCTGTCCGCGCTGGCCGCGGTCTCCCCGGGCACACCGGAGATCCCGTTCCTGTCCACGCTGACCGGCCGGTGGGTGGAGCCCGGCACGCTGGACGCCGCCTACTGGTACGGCAACCTGCGTCACCCGGTGCGGTTGGAACCGGCCGTGCGCGAGCTGCTGACGCAGGGCAACGACGTGTTCGTCGAAGTCAGCCCGCACCCCGTGCTGGCCATGAGCATCCAGGACACCATCGAGGCCGCGGGCGCCGACGCCGGCGTGCTCGGCACCCTGCGCCGGGACGACGGCGGCCGCACCCGGCTGCTCGCCTCACTGGCCGAGGCCCACGTCCGCGGCGTGCCGGTGGACTGGGCCGCGTGCTGCGCGACCGGCCGCCGCATCGACCTGCCCACCTACGCCTTCCAGCGGGAGCGCTACTGGATCGAACCCGGCGACCGCATCGCCGACGCCGCCGACCTCGGGCTGAGCCCGGCCGCGCACCCGCTGCTGGGGGCCGGCCTCGAGCTGGCCGGCTCCGGCGGCACGGTGCTCACCGGGCGGTTGTCCGCGGCCACGCTGCCCTGGCTGGCCGAGCACCGCGTGCTCGGCACGATCACCGTGCCCGACGCCGTGTTCCTGGAGTGGGCCGGGCAGGCCGGCGACCGGGCCGGCTGCGGCACCGTCACCCACCTCACCGTCACCCGGCCGCTGGTCCTGGCCGAGGACGAGGCGGTCCAGGTCCAGGTCACCCTGGGCGCACCCGGCGAGGACGGGACGCGCCCGGTCACCGTGCACAGCCGCCCGGGCGACGGCGAAGGCTGGCGCGAACACGCCACCGGCACCCTGGCCGCCCACCGCCCACTGCCCGGGGCACCGGCCGAGTGGCCGCCCGCCCAGGCCACCGAACTCGACGTCGAGGAGCTCTACCAGGCACTGGACCGGACCGGGCTGCAGCACGGCCCCGGCTTCGCCGCGCTCACCGCGGCCTGGCGCACCGGCACCGGGCTGTGCGCGGAACTCACCCTGCCCGCCGAGTCCGCGAAGGTCACCGGCTACACGCTGCACCCGGCGCTGACCCAGGCCGCCGCCGCACTGGCACTGGCCGGGCTCGCCCCCGCCGACGGCCCGGTGCTGCCGGCCCGCTGGCAGGGGGTGTCGGTGTACGCCGAGGGCGCGACCGCGCTGCGGTTGCACGTCACCCCGGCGGGCCCGGACGCCGTCTCGCTGCTCGCCCTGGACGCCACGGGCGCTCCGGTGGCCAGCGTGGATTCCGTGTCGTGGCAGGCATTCCCGGCCGAGTGGTTCGCCCCGGCCGGGCACGGGCACCGGGACGCGCTGTTCACCGTCGACTGGGTCGAACCGGCGTTGCCCGGCGGTGCGCCGGACACCGAAGGCTGGGTCGTGCTCGGGGACGAACCGCTCGGCGGCATCCCGGCCCGCGCCGGCGGCGTGGCCGGCCTGGACCGGGAGCAGCCGCCCGCGGTGGTGCTGCTGCCGATCGGCTGCGAGACCACGGACGGCGGGCTGGCGGCGTCGGCGCGCCACGCCGTTTCCCGGGCGCTGCGCGAGGTTCGCGCCTGGCTGGCCGCCGGGTACCCGGACGGCTCCCGGCTGGTGCTGCTCACCCGCGGGGCCATCGGCACCCGGCCCGGCGAACCGCTCGACGGCCTGGCCGGCGCCGGGATCTGGGGCCTGTTGCGCTCGGCCCAGACCGAAAACCCCGGCCAGTTCACCCTGATCGACACCGACGGCGAACCCGGCCCCGGTGTGCTGGCCGCCGCCCTGCGGTCGGGCGAACCACAGCTCGCGGTGCGCGAGGGCGTCGTACGGGTGCCGCGGCTGGCGAGGCCCGAAGCGGCCGAGCGGCCCGGCTGGACCTGGAGCGGCACCGGCACCGTGCTGATCACCGGCGGCACCGGCACCCTGGGCGGCGCGCTGGCCCGGCACCTGGTCACCGAGCACGGGGTGCGGCACCTGCTGCTGACGAGCCGCCGCGGCCCGGACGCCCCCGGCGCCGAGCAGACCCGTGTGGAGCTGGCCGGCCTGGGTGCCGAAGTCACCGTGGCCGCGTGCGACGCCGCCGATCGCGACCAGCTGGCCGCCCTGCTGGCCACCATCCCGGCGGAGCACCCGCTGCGCGGGGTGGTGCACCTGGCCGGTGTGCTGGACGACGGCGTGCTCACCGGCCTCACCGAGGACCGGCTCGCCGCCGTGCTGCGGCCCAAGGTGGCCGCCGCGGTCAACCTGCACGAGCTGACCCGGGACGCGGAGCTGGACGCCTTCCTGCTGTTCTCCGGCTTCGCCGGCATCCTCGGCAACGGTGGGCAGGCCGCCTACGCCGCGGCCAACACCTTCCTGGACGCACTGGCCCAGCACCGGCGCGCGCTCGGCCTGCCCGGCACGGCGCTGGCTTGGAGCCTGTGGGAGCAGCGCAGCGGCATGACCGGAGCGCTGGACGAGGCCGACCTCGCCCGGCTGCGCCGCGAGGGCATCGTGCCGATCGGCACCGAGACCGGGATGGACCTGCTGGACGCCGCGGCCGGGCTGGCCGGGCCGCTGCTGGTGCCTGCGCCGCTGAACCTGCGCACGATGGCCGGTCGCCCGGTGCCGCCATTGCTGCGCGACCTGGTCCCGGCCGGCCGCCGCGCCGCCGGCAACGCCATGGGCGCGAGCGACGGTCCGGGCTTGGCCGGGCGGCTGGCCGGGCTCAGTGCGGGGGAGCAGGACAACCTGCTGGTGGACCTGGTGTGCCGGGGCACCGCGGCCGTGCTGGGCCACGGCGCGGACGAGAAGATCGACCGCAACCGCGGCTTCCTCGAACTCGGCATGACGTCGCTGACCGGGGTGGAGCTGCGCAACCGGCTCACCACCGAGACCGGGCTGCGGCTGCCGACGTCGATGATCTTCGACTTCACCACGCCCGCCGTGCTGGCCGCGCACCTGCGCGCGGAACTGGGCCTCGACGGGGAGGGCCCGGCCATCCTGGCCGATCTGGACCGCCTGGAAGCGACCCTGTTCACCTCGGAGTTCGACAGGGAGACCCGGGCTCGCCTGCTCAAGCGGCTGGCCGCCCTGCAGTGGCGGCTCGAGGACGGCTTCACCGACGTCCCGGAAGCGGACCCGGACGACGCCGGCTCGCTCGACGCGGCAACCGACGCCGAGATGTTCGCGCTGATCAACTCCGAGCTCGGCCTGGACTGAGCACCGCGGCACGACCGGAGACCGCCCGTGGCTTTCAGGCCACGGGCGGTTTCGCGTTCACCGGCCTCCCGGGGGCCGGTGAGAATTAGCAGCTTCCTGGTTGCCGGCAGGCAACTCTGGACACATGGCGAGCAACGAGGACAAGCTCCGTGACTACCTCAAGCTGGTCACCAACGACCTGCGGCAGGCCCGGCAACGGCTGAAGGCCGCCGAGGCCCGGGACCACGAGCCCATCGCCGTGGTCGGCATGGCCTGCCGGTACGCGGGTGGCATCGACTCGCCGGAGGACCTGTGGCGGGCCCTCGACGACGGCGAGGACGCGATCGGGCCGTTTCCCGTCGATCGCGGCTGGGACGTGGCGGCTCTGTACCACCCGGACCCCGACCACCCCGGCACCACCTACGTGCGCGAGGGTGGCTTCTTGCGCGAGGCCGCCGGTTTCGACGCGGGTTTCTTCGGCATCTCGCCGCGCGAGGCGCTGGCCATGGATCCGCAGCAGCGGCTCCTGCTGGAGGTCGCCTGGGAGGCGGTCGAACGGGCCGGGATCGACCCGGCCGGCCTGCACGGCACCGACACCGGCACGTTCGTCGGCGCTGTGCACCTCAACTACGGCACCGGGATCCCGCTGCCGCCGGAGGCCGAGGGCCACCGGCTGACCGGGACCACTTCGAGCGTGATCTCCGGCCGGGTGGCCTACCTGCTCGGCCTGCAGGGCCCCGCCGTCACGGTCGACACCGCGTGCTCGTCGTCGCTGGTGGCCCTGCACCTGGCCGCCCAGGCCCTGCGCGGTGGCGAGTGTTCGCTGGCGCTGGCCGCCGGGGTCACCGTCATGCCCAACCCGGCCGTGTTCGTCGAGTTCTCCCGGCAGCGCGGCATGTCCCCGGACGCCCGGTGCAAGGCCTTCGCTGACGCCGCCGACGGCATGGTGTGGGGCGAGGGGGTCGGGGTGCTGCTGGTCGAGCGGCTCTCCGACGCCGTCCGCCACGGCCACCAGGTGCTCGGGCTGGTCCGCGGCTCCGCGGTCAACTCCGACGGCGCCTCCAGCGGCCTCACCGCCCCCAACGGCCCCTCCCAGCAGCGGGTCATCCGGGCCGCGCTGGAGAACGCCCGGGTCGCCCCGGACACCGTGGACGCGGTCGAGGGCCACGGGACCGGCACCACCCTCGGCGACCCCATCGAAGCCCAGGCCCTGCTGGCCACGTACGGACGGCAGCGCCCGGCCGGGCGGCCGCTGCTGCTCGGCTCGGTCAAGTCGAACATCGGCCACACCCAGGCCGCCGCCGGCGTGGCGGGCGTGATCAAGATGCTGCTGGCCATGCGGCACGGCCGGGTGCCGCGCACGCTGCACGTGGACCGGCCCTCCACCCAGGTGGACTGGTCCGCCGGCACGGTGCAGGTGCTGTCCGAAGCGGCCCCGTGGCCGGAGTCCGACCACCGGCGCCGCGCCGGGGTGTCCTCCTTCGGCATCAGCGGCACCAACGCCCACATCATCCTGGAACAGGCCCCGGACGCCGAGGACATCCCGGAGCCCGAGCGGATCGCGCCGCCGATCGTCCCGTGGCTGCTGTCCGCCCGCAGCCCGGAAGCGTTGCGCGCGCAGGCCGCCCGGCTCGCCGAACCCGCCGCCGGCACCGACCTGGACCTGGCCTTCTCCCTGGCCACCACCCGGACCGCGTTCGAACACCGGGTCGCGGTGCTCGGCCCGGACCGCGCCGCCGCCCTGCGCGCGCTGGCCGACGGCGAACCCGATCCGGCCGTGCTGAGCGGGACCGCCCTGGCCGGCCGGACGGCGTTCCTGTTCTCCGGCCAGGGATCGCAGCGGCTCGGCATGGGCCGGGAGCTGTACGCGCGGTTCCCCGTGTTCGCCGAAGCCTTCGACGAGGTGGCCGCGGAACTCGACCGGCACGCCGGCCGGCCGCTGCGCGAGATCGTCTGGGGCGCGGACGCGGCCGCGCTGGAGGACACCGGCGGGGCCCAGCCCGCCTTGTTCGCCCTCCAGGTCGCGCTCCACCGGCTGGCCGAATCCTGGGGCCTGCGGCCGGACTTCCTGGCCGGCCACTCCATCGGCGAAATCGCCGCCGCCCACGTGGCCGGCGTCCTCGACCTGGCCGACGCCGCCACCCTGGTTTCGGCCCGGGCCCGCCTGATGGCCGCGTTGCCGGCCGGGGGAGCGATGCTCGCGGTCCGCGCGAGCGAGGAGACGGTCGCCCCGCTGCTGTCCGGCCGGCTGTCGGTGGCCGCGGTCAACGGCCCCGCGTCGGTGGTGCTCTCCGGCGCCGAAGACGCCGTGGCCGAAGCCGAGAAAGCCCTGTCCGCCCAGGGAATCCGGGGGAAACGGCTGCGCGTGAGCCACGCCTTCCACTCCCCGTTGATGGCGCCCATGCTGGACAGCTTCGCCGAAGCCGTGGCGGGGCTGCGGTTCGGCGAGCCCACCCTGCCCCTGGTGTCCACCCTGACCGGGGCACCGGCGGCCGCGGCCGACCTGCGCAGCGCCGGCTACTGGGTGCGGCACGTCCGGGAAGCCGTCCGCTTCGCCGACGCGGTCCGCGCCCTGCGCGAGGCCGGGGTGACCCGGTTCGTCGAGCTCGGCCCGGCCGGCGTGCTGGCCGCCGCGGTCGCGGACTGCCTGCCGGCCGACGACGGCCACACGGCGGTTCCGCTGCTGCGCAAGGACCGTCCGGAACCGGAGGCCGCCGGCGCCGCGCTGGCCGCCCTGCACGTGCGAGGCGTGCCGGTGGACTGGCGGGCCTGGTTCGCCGGGTCCGGCGCGCGCCCGGTCCCGCTGCCCACCTACGCCTTCCAGCACCAGCGCTTCTGGCCGGAGAAACCGGCGGGCGGCGTCGGCGACCTGGGCGCGGCCGGGCTGGACCGGACCGGGCACCCGCTGCTCGGCGCGGCCGTGGTGCTGGCCGACGACTCCGGCGCCGTCTTCACCGGACGGCTGTCCGTGCGCACCCACCCCTGGCTGGCCGACCACGTGGCCGGAGACCGGATCGTGTTCCCCGGCACCGGTTTCGTCGAACTGGCCGTGCGCGCCGCCGACGAGGTGGGCCGGAACCGGGTGGCCGAACTGACCCTGGCCGCGCCGCTGGTGCTGCCCGCGCACGACGCGGTGCAGGTGCAGATCGTGGTGGCCGCGACGGAGGACGGCGAGAGCCACACGCTGACCGTGCACTCCCGCCCCGACGGCGAACCGGACGCCTCCTGGACCCCGCACGCCACCGGCGTACTGACTTCCGACGCGTCCGAAGTGGACACCAGTTTCGCGACGGCTTGGCCGCCGCCGGGCGCACAGCCCTGCGAACTCGAGGGCTTCTACGACTGGTTCGCCGACCACGGTTTCCACTACGGCCCGGTGTTCCGGGGCGTGCGGGCCGCTTGGCGGGACGACGACACGGTGTACGCGGAAATCGCGTTGCCCGAAGACCTCGAGCCGGACGGCTTCGGCCTGCACCCGGCCTTGCTGGACGGGGCTGTACAGGCCCCCGGGGTGGTGCAGCGCGGTGGCGGGATGGCGGCCAGCATGCCGTTCGCCTGGAGCGGCGTCACCCTGCACGCGGTGGGCGCGGCCGCGCTGCGCGTGCGGGTCACCCGGCCCGAGCCGCGCACGATGGCGATCCTGGCCGCCGACCCGGCCGGTGCGCCGGTCGTCTCGGTGGATTCGCTCGTGCTGCGGGAGATCCCCGGCGAAACCCCGGGGGTCGACCGCAACTCCCTGTTCGGCCTGACCTGGACCCCGGTGGACCTGCCGGCGGCCGGTCCCGGCCCCACCGTCGTCGAGCTGATCGGCGAGGAAGGCCCCGAAGCGGCGCGGACCCTGGTCGCGCGGGCGCTGGCTGCCGCGCAGGACTGGCTGGCCGCCGAAGCACCCGAAAGTCCGCTGGTGTTCCGCACCCGCGGCGCCGTGGACGGCCGCGACCTGGCCGCCGCCGCGGTCTGGGGCCTGATCCGCACCGCCCAGACCGAACACCCCGGCCGCTTCGTCCTGCTCGACCTGGACCCCGGCGACGAGGCGGGCGATCCCGCCGAGCTGACCGCCCGGGCCGCCGCCGGCGACGAACCGCAACTGGCCGTGCGGGACGGCCGGCCGTGCGCGGCCCGCCTCGACCGGCTGCCCCCGCCGTCGCGGACCGTGCCGGTCGAGGGCCCGGTGCTGATCACCGGGGGCACCACCGGGCTCGGCGCGGAACTGGCCCGGCACCTGGTCACCGGGCACGGCGTCCGGCGGCTGGTGCTGGCCGGCCGCCGCGGCCCGGGCACCCCGGGCGTGGCCGGGCTGATCGCCGAACTGGAAGCCACCGATTCCCCCGAGCCGGTCACGGTCACCGCGGTGGCCTGCGACGTCACCGACCGCGAGGCCGTGCGGGCCTTGCTGGCCGAGCACGCCCCGGCGACCGTCGTGCACGCCGCCGGAGTGCTGGACGACGGCGTGCTGACCACGCTGACCGCCGAGCAGCTGGACCGGGTGCTGTGGGTCAAGGTGGACGCCGCCTGGCACCTGCACGAACTCCTGCCCGAGACCACCCCGCTGGTGCTGTTCTCTTCCGTCGCCGGTGTCTTCGGCGGCGCGGGCCAAGGCAACTACGCCGCGGGCAACGCCTACCTCGACGCCCTCGCCCGGCACCGGCACGCCCTCGGCCGGCCCGGCGCCGCCCTGGCGTGGGGCGCCTGGGTGCCCACGGCCGGGATGACGGCCACCCTCACCGACGCCGACCGGGAGCGGCTGGCCCGGCAGGGGCTGCCGCCGATGACCGTGGCGCAGGGCCTGGCCCTGTTCGACGCCGCACTGGGCGCCGGTGCGCCGGTGGTGCTGCCGGCCCGGCTGGACCTGGCCGCGATCCGGGCGGCCGGCACCGTGCCGCCGCTGCTGCGCGGCCTGGTGCGCCCCGGCCGCCGGACCGCGGGCCGGGCAGCCGCCGGCGGCGAGCTCGCCCGGCGGCTGGCCGGGATGTCCGCCGACGAGCGCGCCGCGCACGTGCTGCGGCTGGTCCGCGGCGCGGTCGCGACCGTGCTCGGTTACGCCGGAGCCGCCGCCGTCGACCCCGCCCGCACCTTCAGCGACCTCGGCTTCGACTCGCTGACCGCGGTCGACCTGCGCAACCGGCTGGGCGCCGCGACCGGGGTCCGGCTCCCCGCCACCCTGGTCTTCGACCACCCGACCGGGCACGCCTTGACCGGTTACCTGATCTCCGAACTGCTGGACTCGGGTCCGGTCACCACCGTCCCGGCGCGGACCACGGCCGGGGCCGACGAGCCGATCGCCATCGTCGGCATGAGCTGCCGCTACCCCGGCGGGGTGGCCTCCCCGGAAGACCTGTGGCGGCTGGTCAGCGAGGGCGTGGACGCGATCTCCGACTTCCCGGCCGACCGGGGCTGGGACACCGCCGCGCTCTACCATCCGGACCCGGCCCACCCCGGCACCAGCTACACCCGCTCCGGCGGCTTCCTGCACGACGCCGGGGAATTCGACGCGGCCCTGTTCCGGATGAGCCCCCGCGAGGCCCTCGCCACCGACGCCCAGCAGCGGCTGCTGCTGGAGGCGTCCTGGGAGGCGTTCGAGCGGGCCGGCATCGACCCGACGTCACTGCACGGCAGCCGCACCGGCGTGTTCGCCGGCGTCATGTACAACGACTACGCGAGCCTGCTGGACGGCCGCGGCTTCGAGGGCTTCCGCGGCAACGGCAGCTCGCCGAGCATCGCCTCCGGCCGGGTCGCCTACACCTTCGGGCTGGAGGGCCCGGCCCTGACCGTCGACACGGCGTGCTCGTCCTCGCTGGTGGCCCTGCACCTGGCCGTGCAGGCGCTGCGCAACGGCGAATGTTCGCTGGCGCTGGCCGGCGGTGTCACCGTGCTGTCCACCCCGCACGTGTTCGTCGAATTCTCCCGGCAGCGCGGCATGGCCCCGGACGGCCGCTGCAAGGCCTACGGCGACGGCGCGGACGGGGTCGGCTGGGCCGAGGGGGTCGGCGTGCTCGTGGTGGAGCGGCTGTCGGACGCCCGCCGCCACGGCCACCCCGTGCTCGCGCTCGTCCGCGGCAGCGCGGTCAACTCCGACGGCGCGTCCAACGGCCTCACCGCCCCCAACGGGCCCTCGCAGCAGCGGGTGATCGCCGACGCGCTGGCGTCCGCCGGACTGTCCACATCGGACGTCGACGCGGTCGAGGGGCACGGGACCGGGACCACGTTGGGCGACCCGATCGAGGCCCAGGCCCTGCTGGCCACCTACGGCCGGAACCGGGAGACCCCGCTGCTGCTGGGGTCGATCAAGTCCAACATCGGCCACACGCAGGCCGCCGCCGGGGTCGCCGGGATCATCAAGATGGTGCAGGCCATGCAGCACGGCCGGCTGCCGCGCACCCTGCACGCCGGGCAGCCATCGTCCCATGTGGACTGGTCGGCCGGAGCGGTCCGGCTGCTCACCGAACCCGCCGCGTGGCCGGAGACCGGCCGCCCGCGCCGGGCCGGCGTGTCCAGCTTCGGCGTCAGCGGCACCAACGTGCACACGATCCTCGAGCAGGCGCCGCCCGAGCCCGCCGCCTCGGCGGCCGAGCCGGCCGCGCCCACGGGTCCGGTGCCGTGGGTGCTCTCGGCCCGTTCCGCGGCCGCGTTGCGCGGCCAGGCGGCCCGGCTGGCCGAGGTGGCCGAGGCCGGCCCGCTCGACGTCGGCCACTCCCTCATCACCTCCCGGGCCGCGCTGGAACACCGGGCGGTCGTGCTCGGCACCGGGGCCGCCGAACTCACCGCCGGGCTGCGCGCCCTCGCCGCGGGGGAGCCGGCCGCCCGCACCGTCACCGGCACCGCCGGCGGCGGCAGCACCGTGTTCGCCTTCCCCGGTCAGGGCGCCTACTGGGCCGGGATGGCGGCCGAGCTCCTGGACACCTCGCCGGTGTTCGCCGCGAGCGTGCAGCGCTGCGCCGAGGCGCTGGCTCCGCACGTGGACTGGTCGCTGACCGCGGTGCTGCGCGAGGCGGAAAGCCTCGACCGGCTGGACGTGGCCCAGCCCGCGCTGTGGGCCGTGATGATTTCGCTGGCCGAGGTCTGGCGCGCCCACGGCGTCCGCCCGGCCGCGGTCTTCGGTCACTCCCAGGGCGAGGTGGCCGCGGCCTGCGTCGCCGGTGCGCTGTCCCTCGAGGACGGTGCCCGGGTGGTCACCTTGCGCAGCAAGCTGATCGCCGAGGAGCTGTACCGCCGCGGCGGTATGGTCTCGGTGCCGCTGCCGCCCGGGGACGTGCTCGAGCGGCTGGCCCGCTGGGACGGCCGGCTGTCCGTGGCCGCGGTGAACGCGCCCGGCTCGGTGGTCGTCTCCGGTGAGTACGCGGCCCTGGACGAGCTGACCGGAACCCTGGCCGCCGACGGGGTCCAGGCGAAGAAGGTGGCCGGCGACTTCCCCTCCCACTCGGCGCAGGTCGAGCGGGTCCGGGAGCGGATGCTGGCCGGCCTGGCCGGCCTGACGCCGCGCGCCGCCGAGGTGCCGTTCCTGTCCACCGTGACCGGCGACTGGTGCGACACCGCCACGATGGGCCCGCAGTACTGGTACGACAACATGCGCGAGACCGTGCGGATGGCCGACGCCGTCCGGACGCTGGCCGACGCCGGGCACGAGCTGTTCGTCGAGGTCAGCCCGCACCCGGTGCTGGTGGCGGGCATCCGCGAGACGGCGGGCGCGGCGGCCGCGGCGATCGGCACCCTGCGCCGCGGCGAGGGCGGTCCGGACCGGCTGGCCCGCGCCCTGGCCGAGGCCTACGTGCACGGCGCCGCCGTGGACTGGACCCCGTGGTACCCCGGCGGCCGCCGGATCGACCTGCCCACCTACGCCTTCGAACACCGCACCTACTGGCCGGCGCCGAGCGCCGGCCGCACCGACAGCGGCCTGGCCGCGGTCGAGCACCCGCTGCTCACCGGCGTGGTCGAGGTGGCCGGGGGCGGCGGCGAACTGCTGTTCACCGGCCGCGTCGGCACCGCCACCCAGCCCTGGCTGGCCGAGCACGTGATCTTCGGCCGGACCCTGTTCCCCGGAACCGGGTTCGTCGAGCTGGCCATCCGGGCCGGGGACGAGGCCGGCTGCGGCCGGATCGAGGAACTCACCCTGGCCGCGCCGCTGGTGCTGGCCGAGGACGAGCCGGTGCGGATCCAGGTCGCGCTGGGCGCTCCGGACGAGGACGGCCGCCGCGCGGTCGGCGTGTTCTCCCGCCCGGCCGGGGATCCGGACGCACCCTGGGCCCGGCACGCCACCGGCACGCTGGCCCCGGACGCCGGACCGGCCGACACGGGTTTCGACGCCACCGACTGGCCGCCCCACGGCGCGGAGCCGGTCGCCGTCACCGAGCTGTACCGGGCCCTCGCCGACCAAGGCCTCGGCTACGGGCCGCTGTTCCGCGGCCTGCGGGCGGGCTGGCGCCGCGGCGGCGACCTCTTCGCCGAGGTGGTCCTGCCGGAGACCGCCGAAGGCGACCAGGCGGTCGCGGGCTTCGGCCTGCACCCGGCCCTGTTCGACGCCGCCCTGCACGGTCTCGCGCTGGCCGGGCCGGGGGAGAGCCGGGTGCCGTACTCGTGGGAGGACGTCCGGCTCTCCGCCGCCGGTGCGACCGCGCTGCGGGTCCGGCTGCGCCCGGACGGCGCCGACGCGATGGCGCTGGCACTGGCCGACCCGGTCGGCACCCCGGTCGCCTCGGTGGCCGCGCTGCGGGTCCGTGCCGTCTCCGCCGACCAGCCGGCCGAGACCGGCCCGGCGGACAGCCTGTTCGGCGTGGACTGGACACCGGTCGCCCCGGACGGGCCGGCGGTGGACTCCGTCGCCGTGCTGGGTGGCCCGCTGCCCGGCCTCGACGTCCCCGCCCACGCCGGCCTGGCCGCAGTGCGCGAACACGGCGTCACCGGGGTGGTGCTGGCGCCCATCGCTCCCGGCGACACCCCGGCGGCGGCGCACGCACGCGCCGCCGAAACCCTGGCCCTGCTGCAGGATTGGCTGGCCGAACCGCCGCCGGCCCGGCTGGTCTTCCTGGCCGGGGACGACCTGGCGGGGGCCACCGCGAGCGGCCTGATCCGCTCAGCCCAGTCCGAGCACCCCGGAACCGTCGGCCTGATCGAGGTGCCCGGCGACGCCGACCTCACCGGGCTGCTGCCCCAGGCCCTGCGCAGCACCGAGCCCCGGCTGCGGCTGGCCGGCGGGCGGGTGCTGGCCGCCCGGCTCGGCCGCCGCACCCCCGGCGAGGCCGCACCCGGCTGGGACCCGGCGGGCACGGTGCTGATCACCGGCGGTACCGGCGGCCTCGGCACCGTGCTGGCCCGGCACCTGGCCGAGCGGCACGGCGTCCGGCGCCTGGTGCTGGCCGGCCGTCGCGGTCCGGCCGCCGAGGGAGCCACCGAGCTGGTGGCCGCACTCGGTGCGCTCGGCGCGGACGCCCGGGTCGTCGCCTGCGACCTCACTGAGGGGCCCGCCGTGCACGCACTGGTGGGCGAGCTGGCCGCCGACCCGGAACACCCCCTCACCGCCGTCGTGCACGCCGCCGGCGTCCTCGACGACGGCGTGCTGGCCGCGCTCACGCCGGACCGGCTGGCCACGGTGCTGCGGCCCAAGGCCGACGCCGCCTGGCACCTGCACGAGGCCACCCGGGACCTGGACCTGGCCGCGTTCGTGCTGTTCTCCTCGGCCGCGGGCGTGTTCGGCTCGGCCGGGCAGGGCGCCTACGCCGCCGGCAACGCCTTCCTGGACGCCTTGGCCGAGCACCGCCGCGCCCGGGGCCTGCCCGCCCGCTCGCTGGGCTGGGGCGGCTGGGCGCCGCAAAGCGGGATGACCGCCGGTCTCACCGACGCCGACCGGGAGCGGCTGGCCCGGCTCGGCCTGCCGCTGCTCACCGTCGAGCAGGGCACCGCCCTGTTCGACGCCGCACTGGCCGTGGACGCCGCCGCCGTGCTGCCGGTCCGGCTGGACCTGCCGGTGATCCGGGCCAGGGACCGCTCCCGGCAACCTGCACCACATTGCGATGTACCTCGGTGACGGCTGGATCGTCGAGGCACCGAACTCGGGTGCGCTGGTCCGGGTTTCCGC
>NZ_JBEZYB010000116.1:0-20507 GCF_040638285.1 Amycolatopsis sp. NPDC026612 | reverse complement strand
GGCGCGCCCGCCCCGCTCGAGGTGCCGGCGTCCCGCCGCGCGCGCGAGCTCGCGGAAGCCGCGGAAGAGCTGCGCAACGCCTCGATCGCCGGTCTGCTGGACGAAACGCTGGAGACGCTGGGTCCGGCCGCCGCCTGGACCGACGTCCTGGCGCCGGTGCTGCGCGGTCTCGGGGACCGTTGGCAGCGCGGCGACGTGTGCTTCGCGTCGGAGTGGACGCTGACGTCGGAGATCTCCCTGGCGTTCGAACGGTTCAGCCGCCGGTTCCCGGCGGCGGTGCCGGGCCGCCCGGTGCTGCTGGCCTGCTGCCCCGCCGAACGGCACTCCCTGCCGATGGAGGCGCTCCGGGCGACGCTCGCCGAGGCGGCGGTCCCGGTGGCGTACCTCGGTCAGCTGGTCCCCGCGGAAACGGTGGCGGACCTGGCGGCCCGCCTCGACCCGGTCCTGGTCGTGTTGTGGTCCGCGGTCCCCCCGACGGCGGACGACCTCCTGGCGGCCCGCCTCGGCGACCTCGGGTGCGCGGTGAGCACGGCGGGCCCGGGGTGGGCCCACCTGGGCGACCGCGGCTTCCGCTCGGTGAACGACCTCGCTTCCGCGGTGGAGCTGGCCGTGGAGCACTCGGCGGCCTAGCTGTACCGGCCCGTGAGGTGGCATCCGGCCGGGCTGCACTCCGGCCTGCCGATTCGCTACCGGTTCGTTGCGAGACCCGCGTTGGCGGCCGCGGACGAACCAGGCTGACGGCGTCGCGTCTGGCTCGCCGAGCCGACGCCCTGCGGATCGTCGAGGACTTCCCGGACCGCGCGTTGCGGGTGCTGCCTGGCCGAGGTCGGGGGCTTCGACATGACCGACCCGGACGCCCGGTTCGCGGCCATGGTCCAGTTCCGCAGGGTCGCCCCACCGGCTCCTCGACCCGTGCGGAAAAGGCGTTGGTGGCGGGGCGGGGCGTGGCTAAGCTGCGCCGGAACCTGTCTGCCGCGTCGAACGAAGGGAGCCGGCCGTGCGTCACCGCATCGCTGTCGTTCCCCGGTCGCGGTCCGAGGTGATCCTGGTGTCTCCGCGTCCTCGGTGCGAGCCGCGCGGCTCGCACCGAAACCCGTGACCCTTCCCTGAAGGTGCTCCTCACGGGGATTTGCGCGTCCTGATCACCTTTAGTCCGCAAAGGACAGTTTCGTGCGCATCCACACCGTCCGCAACCTCGGCATCCTCGCCCACGTCGACGCGGGGAAGACCCCCGTCACCGAACGGATCCTCCACCGCACCGGCGCCACCCACAAGACCGGCGAGGTCCACCACGGCACCACCGTCACCGACTTCGACCCGCAGGAACGCGACCGCGGCATCACCATCTTCGCCGCGGCCGTCAGCTGCACGTGGGACGGCCACCGGCTCACCCTCATCGACACACCCGGCCACGTCGACTTCACCGACGAGGTCGAGCGGTCGCTGCGGGTGCTCGACGGCGCCGTCGCCGTGTTCGACGCCGTCGCCGGGGTCGAACCGCAGAGCGAAACCGTGTGGCGGCAGGCGGATCGGCACGGCGTGCCGCGGATCGCGTTCGTCAACAAGCTCGACCGTGCGGGCGCCGACCTCGACGCCGCCGTTGCCTCGATCCGGGCGCGGCTGCACCCGGCACCACTGGTCGTGCAGCTGCCGATCGGCCGCGAGGACGGCTTCACCGGTGTCGTCGACCTGCTGCGCCGCTCGACGCCGTCGTGGCGTACCTGCCGTCGCCGGCGGACGTCCCGCCGGTGCGGCCCGACCGGCCCGCCGATCCGGCCGCGCCGCTGGCCGCGCTGGTGTTCAAGGTCGTCTCGACGGCGACGGGACGGCTCACGTACCTGCGGGTGTACTCGGGAACGCTGCGGAAGGGAGACCAGGTGACGGACGCGGGGCGCACCGAACGCGTCGCGCGGGTGCTGCGCGTGCAGGCCGACCGGCATTCCGAAGTGGACAGTGCGGTGGCCGGTGGCATCGTCGCGGTCGCCGGGCCGAAGGCGGCGCGCGTCGGCGCCACCCTCTGCGCGCCCGGCGCCCCGGTGGTGCTGGAGCCGCCGGTGACGGCGGAGCCGGTGGTCTCGGTGGCCGTCGAAGCCCGGCGGTCGGCCGACGGCGAGCGGCTGACGTCGGCACTGGCGCGGCTGGCCGAGGAGGACCCGTCGCTGGTCGTGCGGGTCGATCCGGAAACCGGGCAGACGGTGCTGTCCGGGCTGGGCGAGCTGCACCTGGAGGTGGCGGTGGAGAAGCTCCGGCGGGACCGCGGCCTGGAGGTCGCGGTCGGCCGTCCGGAGGTCGCACACCGCGAGACCGTCGTCGGCGGCGTCACCGGGCTGGTCTACCGCCACGTCAAGCAGGACGGCGGGGCGGGCCAGTTCGCGCACGTGGTCCTGGACGTCGCGCCGGCTCCGGAGGGGTTCGAGTTCGCCTCGGCGGTCGTCGGCGGCCGGGTACCGCGCGAGTACGTCCGGGCGGTCGAGGCCGGCTGCCGGGACGCACTGGCCGAAGGACCGCTGGGCGGCTACCCGGTGACGGGGCTGCGCGTGACGCTGACCGACGGGGCGACGCACCCGAAGGACTCGTCGGACCTGTCGTTCCGGACGGCGGGCAGGCTCGGGTTGCGTGAGGCGTTGCGCTCGTCGGTCCTGCGCCTGCTCGAGCCGGTGGCGGAGGTCGCGGTGACGGTCCCGGCCGACGCGGTCGGGGGCGTGCTCGGCGACCTCGCCGCCCGGCGTGGCCGGGTGGCCGGGTCCGAGGTGCGGGCGGGCACGGCGGTGGTGACGGCGACGGTGCCGGTGGCCGAGCTGTTCGGCTACGCCGACCGGCTGCGGAGCCGGACGCAGGGCCGGGGCACGTTCACCGCCCGCCCGTCGGGGTTCGCGCCGGTGCCGTGAGGCCGAGGGTGGCGAGCCGGGGAAGTCCCGGCTCGCCACCCGGCGTCGATCCTCCCGCGCGGGAACGACACCGCCGCCGGGCGACGCTCAGGCGCGGGGGAGCGACTCCACCCCGGCCAGCAGCCGGTCCACGTCGGCCTCCGTCGTGTACGGCGCGAGCCCCGCCCGCACCGCACCGGTGCCGCCCAGGCCCAGGTGCCGCGAGCACTCGATCGCGTAGAAACTGCCGGCCGGAGCGTTGACCCCTTGTGCAGCAAGGTGTTCGTACACCGCCTGCGAGGCGACCCCGGCCACGGAAAACAGTACCGTCGGGGTCCGGTGGCGCTCCGGCGAGCCGTACCGCGTGACTCCCGGAAGGGCGGCCAGACCCGCGTCGAGGCGCGCCAGCAGCTCGTTCTCGTGCTTCTCCAAGGCGGAGAACGACCCCAGCAACCGCGAGCGGCGCGAGCCCGCACCCGGCACCAGCCCGGCGAGGAAATCGATCGCCGCGGTCGTCCCGGCCAGCAGCTCGTAAGGCAACGTGCCCAGCTCGAACCGCTCCGGGACCACATCGGTCGACGGCAGCAGCTTGTCCGGGTGCAGCGTCTCGAGCAACGACGGCGCCGCGGCGACCACGCCCAGGTGCGGCCCGAGGAACTTGTACGGCGAGCACGCGTAGAAATCGGCCCCGAGCGCCGTGACATCGATGGCCGCGTGCGGGGTCAGGTGCACGCCGTCGACGTACAGCAGCGCGCCCGCGTCGTGCACCTCGGCCGCGATCGCCGGGATGTCCGGGCGGGTACCCAGCAGGTTCGACGCCGCCGTCACCGCGACCAGCCGCGTCCGCTCCGAGAGCAGCGGGGTGATGGCCGCGAGTTCCCCGGTGCGGGGATCGAAATCGGCCCAGCGGACGGTGACCCCGGTCTGGACCCACGGCCGGATGTTCGCGTCGTGGTCGAGCCGGGTGACGACGACTTCGTCGCCGGGACCCCACTTCTTCGCCAGCGTGCGGGAGAAGTCGTAGGTCAGCTGGGTCATGCTGCGGCCGAAAACGACGCCGGCCGGGTCCGCGGCGAGCAGGTCCGCGACGGCTTGCCGGGCTTCGGCGACGACCGTGCTCGTCCGGCGCTCGGCGGCCGTGACGACCCCGCGGTTGGCGATCGCGGCGCACAGCGTGCCGGCCACCGCCTCCGCGACGACGTCGGGGACCTGCGAACCGCCGGGTCCGTCGAAGTGCGCGGCGCCGTCGGCGAGGGCCGGGAAGTGCTCGCGGATCTTCCGCACGTCGTAGGTCACAGCGTCAGCATGCCCAACCCGGGTGCCTGCCTCAAGATCGCCGCAGTGGCGCGGCCGCGGTGGCGGGCAGCCGCGGTGGCGCGGCCACCCGCTGCCGGACCGGCGCCGGCGGCCGGAGGTACCGGCGCAGCCGCTGCGTCGGCTTTTCCACGTAGTTCCAGGACAGCTGGCCGACGAGGTAGGAGGCGGGCACGGCCAGCAGGATCAGCAGCCACACCTGCCGCACCCCGCCGAGGATGAGCAGCTGCTGGATCGGGAAACCCCAGATGTAGGTGCCGTAGCTGCCGTAGACCCACGGGCCGCCGGCCTCCAGCTTCCGCGGCCAGTGCGTCGCGAGCGTGATCGCGCCGTACGCCGCGCTCAGCGCCAGCGCGTACCGGCTCGCCGGCGTCTGGCTCAGCCCCAGGTATGCGGCGAAGAGGACCAGCGCCACCCACGGCTTGAGCGGGATCCGGTCGCGATAGGCGTGCAGCACCACGCCGATGACGAAAGGCACGAGGAACGACACCGTCGACCCGATCGGGACGACCAGCAGCGAGCCGCCGGCGCCGTGGTACTCGAACGTCGCCCGCAGCACGCTGTCGGTGTAGACCATGCCGCCGAGGACCAGGACCAGGAACCAGCGCGGGACGCCGATCAGCACGATCACGCCGGCCACCAGGACCAGCCCGTAGCCGAGCAGCTCCATCGGCAGCGTCCAGATCGCGCCGTTCACCGAGAACGGGTACGGATTGGTGGCGAACACGCCGGGCAGTTCGTGCTGCATGTAGAACAGCACGGTCGTGCCGACCAGGTAGCGCCACGTCTGGATGTGCGTCCAGTAGTCGTGGGCCGGCCACGTCGTCACCAGCGGGCCGATGACGAACACCGTCACCACCAGCACCACGACCAGTGGCGGCATGATCCGCAGCAGCCGCCGCGCGGCGAACCGCCACCAGGACGGATCACGCGCCCAGCTGTCCTGGATCTGGTAGCCGCTCATCGCGAAGAAGCCCATCAGCGCGATGTACCCCGGCGACATGTGCCAGGCGGCGGGGAAGATCGTCAGCCGCTGCGGGTGCAGCAGCGGCATGCTGTGATCGACGATGACCGTGATCGCGCCGATCATCCTCAGCCACGCGAAGCCGGTGTTGGGATTGGCGTGAATCTTCGACGAGGTCGGCACGGGGCCAGATGCTAACCCATCCGGTCCTGCCGCTTGCGCCGTACGGCGCAGAAGTTCAGCGTCCGCGGTTGCGCGGGTGCTCGCGCGCCCGGCGTTCGTTGCCGTGCTTGTAGTTGCCCGTCACGCGAGCCATCAGCAGCTGCTGGTCGTCACCCCGCGCCAGCGCGGCGAGGAACCGCGCGGCGGCGGCCCCGCGCAGCGTCCCGGCGGGCCGGCCGTGGTGGGTGATCGTCACGATGCCGCCGTCGTCGCGGTAGGTGAAGCCCTCCGGAATCCCCATGGGCCCAGGGTGGCACGGGCGGCAACCGGTTTTCCCGGGGTTCCTTCGGGGGTTTCCCGGATGGTGCCCGGGCCGGGACCCGAAAGAATGCGAGGGACGACCGGAGGGGGAGCAGGGGTGCGGGCCTGGCTGGGGAACAAGTACGTGCTGCTCGGAGCGCAGCTGCTCGTGCTGGTGGCGGTCCTCGTGTCGTACAACGGCGGCCGGTGGCGGTTCCCCGCGTACCGCGTCGACCTCGACGTCTACCGGCTCGGCTCGGCGGCGCTGCTGCACGGCCGAGCCCTGTACGGCACCTTGCCGCTCACGGGCGACGGCCAGTCCCTGCTCTTCACCTACCCGCCGTTCGCGGCGATCGTGCTGGCCCCGCTGGCCCTCCTGCCGTACTGGGCCGCCTGCCTCGCGCTGACGCTGCTCACGCTCGCGGTGCTGGCACTGGTCCTGGCGACGGTGCTGCGCGCACTCGGGGTCCGGAGCGACTGGCAGCGGGTGGCGGCGCTGCTCCTGGCCGCCGAAGTGCTGGAGCCGGTGCTGCGCACGCTGTACGCCGGCCAGATCGACCTGCTGCTGCTCGCGCTCGTCGTCCTGGACGTCCTGGTGGACACCCCGCGGTGGCCGCGCGGCCTGCTGATCGGCCTCGCCGCCGCGGTGAAGCTGACGCCCGCGGTGTTCCTGCTGTACTTCCTGCTCCGCCGGGACGGCCGGGCCGCTCTGACCGCCGCCGTGACGTTCCTGGCCGCGTCGGCGATGGGTTTCCTGCTCGCCGGCGCGGACTCCGTCCGGTACTGGACGGGCGCGCTGTGGAACACCGGCCGCGTCGGCGAGCCGACCTACGCCGGCAACCAGTCGCTGCTCGGGCTCCTCGCCAGGGCCGGGGTGCCGGCGGACGCGCGCACGGCGTGGTGGCTGCCGCCGGCCGCCGTGGTGCTCGTGCTGACGGCGCTGGGCGTGCGACGCGCCTTGGCGGCCGGGGAGACCACTGTCGCGCTCGGCCTGAACGCCGTCGGCGGGCTGCTGGTTTCGCCGATCTCCTGGACGCACCACTGGGTCTGGGCCGTGGTCGTCCTGCTCGGCTGGGCGGAGCTGGCCCGCCGCACGCGCCGGCCCGCGTTCGTGGTGCCGGCCGTGACGGGCGCGGTGCTGTTCGTCGCGGGGCCGCAGTGGTGGTGGCCGCGCGGTGGGGAGGTGGAGCGGCAGTGGACGTTCGTCCAGCAGCTCACGGGCAACGGCTACGTCCTGTTCGGGCTCGGCCTGCTCGTCACCGCCGTGCTCGTCCGGTTCCCGCGGCCGGACGAGCTCCTCAGCGGCGCCGTTCCGGCCGGCGCCGCAGCCAGCCCACACCGAGGATGAGCATCCCCGTGCCCAGCGCCAGGTCGAAGCAGACCCCCGCGGTGTTCAGCGGCAACGTGTCGGTGATCGCGTGCGGCAGCGGCAGCAGCCCGGCGAGCCCGACCACGGCGTAACAGGCACCGGCGACGACGAGGAACCGCGCCGCCCAGCGCGAAGAACGGGTGCAGAAGACCGCCATGACGCCGGTCAGCAGGTGCACCAGCGTCCACACGCCGGACACGGCGAGCACACCGAACAACACGCTCGGGCCGCCGCCGGTCGGCACCCCCGTCATCAGCTCCAGTGCGGCGAGAACGAGGAACAGCAGGCCGATCAGCATGCCCATGCCCTGCACGGGGGCTGGACCCCGCCTGGGCGCCCGGGCCTCGGGTTCGGTGGCCGTCATGCCTCCGGAGTTCCCCGTGCACACCCTTTTAATGCACCGCACCACGGGTATCCCGGCACGATCCGGACCGTCGACGAGGAGTGCAACGATGACCGAGTACAGCCACACCGTGACCGCCGACGTCCCCGCCGACGAGCTGTTCGCCTTCCTGAGCCACCCCGAGAACCTGCCGCGCTACTTCCCGGAGATGAAGGTCGCCGAGCCGACGGGCGGGGACAGCGTCCACGTCGAGGCCGAAGTGCACGGCGAGCGCGTCGCCGGCGAGGCGTGGCTGCACACCGACCCGGCGACCCGGTCGCTGAAGTGGGGCGCCGAGGGACCCGACGACTACCACGGCGAACTGCGCATCCGCGACGACGGGCCGGCGTCCTCGGAGATCACCGTGACCCTGCACAGCGTCCGCGAGGCCGACGGCGACGAGGTCCAGCAGGGCCTTGAACGCACAATCGCCGCGATGACGCACGCCGCGACCGCCGACGCCGACGTCGAGGCGGCCGAAGACCAGGGCGGCTGGACCTCCTACGACGACAAGAGGGACTCGTCGAGCTGAGGCGGGAACGGCCCGTAGGCGTTGCCGCGGGCGCCGCGGGTGCGCACGGCCGGCACGGCGAACAGGTACTTGAGCAGCTTCGGCGGTGCGGTGCCGCGGCCGCGCGCCCGGGCGGCCGCGGCCCGCCGTTCGACCCGTACCTGGTCGGCCTGCACCCGTTCGATCGCGCGGATCCGATCGGCTTGGACGCTCGCCAGGTCCGCGGGCGTGACGCCGCCGCGGCGGAAGGCGGGGATCAGCCGGTTCGCCGCGGCGACGGCGTCCTGGACCGCCATCAGGATGCCGTTGCCGCCGACCGGGGAGATGACGTGCGCGGCGTCGCCGAGCAGCAGCAGGCCCGGCCGGTGCCAGCGGTCCACGCGGGCGATGTCCACCGACAGCAGCGTGGTCTGCGAGAAGCCGGTGAGCAGGGCGGCCCGGTCGGCCAGCCACGGCACCCGCTCACGGACGAACGCGCGGATCGGCTCGACCCCGCGCTCGTGCAGGGCCGGGTAAGAGCCTTTTTCGATGCTGTAGCCGACCTGCCAGTCCCGGACGCCGCCGAGGACGCCCACGTAGGCGTTGCGCCCGAAGTAGAGGTCGAGGTCCGCGTCGGGCGGGTCGCCGGGGGAGCGGGGGAGCCGGAACCACAGCAGGTCGGTGGTCGCGCCCAGCGAGCGGGCTTCGAGCCCGGCCAGGCGCCGCACCGTGGAGAACCGGCCGTCGGCGCCGACGACGAGGGACGCGGTGAGCTCGCCGCCGCGGTGGCGGACGCCGGTGACCGTGCCGTCGCCGTCTTCGAGCAGCCCGGTGACCTTGGCGTTGGTGCGCAGCGTGAACGACGGGAGGGTGCTCGCCCGGGCGGCGAGGAAGTCGAGGAACCGCACCTGGGGCATGAGGGCGACGTAGCCGAACGGCGTGCGGAGGCGGTCGTAGTCGGCGACGCGGTAGACGCCGGCGAGGGTGTGGAAGCGGAACGAACGCGCCTTGAAGTGGTCGAGCGCGAGCAGGTCCTCGGCCAGGCCCAGCCGGTCGAGGAGTTCGAGGGTGTAGGGGTGCAGTGAATCGCCGCGGAAGTCACGGTCGAAATCCGACCGCGCCTCCAGCACGGTGACCTCGATCCCGGCGCGGGCGAGCAGGTAGCCCAGCAGCAGACCGCCGGGGCCGCCGCCCGCGATCGCGACGCTCACGGTTCGTCCACTGTGGACAGGCGGAACACCGCCATGCCCGGCAGGTGCCCGAGGATCTGCCCGAGGGTGGCGTCCTGGGGGACCGGGAACGCCCGGATCGCCCACGGCACCGACATCGCGGCCAGGTAGGAGGCGACCACCTCGGCCGCCTCCACGCCGTCGACCGGCTCGGCCCGCCGCTCCTCGCGGCGTCCGCCGGACAGCAGCGCGCACTCCGGCGTGGCCAGGAGGTTCACCACCCAGTCGCGGTCGCGGACGGGGGAGACGAGGTAGTGCGCGCCGTCGCGCGCGACCACGGCCAAGGGCACGCGCCGCGGTGCGCCGGTGCGGCGGCCGCGGGTCTCGACGACACGCAGCGCGTACCCGCCTTCGGGCGGCGGCTCGGCGGGGGCTTCGATCAGGTTCGCGGTCATTTCGGCGTTCATCGCTCGGACGTCCACGTGCTCCACGGTAGCAAAACTCGCTAGATTGTCTAGCTAACTTAGAATGACCCGATGGAAGACGGTCCCGTCGCGCTGCGGGTGAACCTCGCCGTGCGCGAACTCCTCGCGCTCGCCCACGACGTCCAGGTCGCCCTCGCCCGGCGCCTCGGCCTCGGAGCGACCGACGTGCAGGCGCTGCAGCACCTGGCGGGTGGCGCACCGATGGGCACCGTCGACCTCGCGCACGCGCTCAAGATCCGGTCCGCGTCGGCCACCGTCCTGGTCGACCGCCTGGAAGCCGCCGGGCACGTCCGCCGCGACCCGCACCCCCGCGACGGGCGGCGGGTCACCCTGGTCGTCAGCGAAGCGGCCCGCACCGAGGTCCGGGCCGCGCTGGCCCCGCTCATCGACGCCATCACCCGGCTGACGGACGACCTTGCACCCGGGCAGGCCGAGGTCGTGGCCCGGTTCCTCGGCGATACCACGGAGGCCCTCCGCGCTTACGTGGCCGAGCCGCCGGAAACGCGTTAGCGGCTGCTCGGCGGTGCTGCGGACGCGATCGCTTCGTATAACGACCTATACGGGCGCGAGTTAGCGCACGCGACGTTCACTCGCAGGCCGGCCCTCGATGCCCTTGACCTGGATCCAGCCGCGGCCGAAGACGAAACCCTTGCGGATCAGGCGGTTGCGCTGCCGACGCGGCGCGGCGGCGGAGTTGTAGGACTGGGTCAGCACGTCCCCGCCGTCGGCGAACTTCCAGGCCTCGGCGTAGAGCCGGCCGTGGTCAGCCGGTGCTCGGTGACCAGGGTGGTGCTCGGCGTGGACGGGTCACTGTCCGATGTGGACTACGCCGTGGACGCGGTGGTCGTCCCCGGGCCGCCGCCGGCCCGGCTCGGCCGGACTGGTCGCCGAGGCCCGCCGGCTCGGTGGTGCCGCGCGCCGGGTCATCGCGGCGTGCGTCGGCGCGTCCTCCTGGTGGAGGCCGGAAGGCGGGTCACCACTGGCCGGTGTGCGCCGAACTGGCCGTGCGCCCGACCTCGTCCAGGCCCGCGGCGGCCATCGCAACGGCAACGGCGGCGCCCCGCCCGGTCCGGCTGCCGAGCCGGGACCGGACCCGGCCGAGCGTGAGCAGGGGCGGCGGCCCCCACCGGGACTCCGCACGCCGGTGTGGTTGCCGCGGTGGCGGTACCGGACGGCGGTGGCCAGGAACCGCCGACCACCGCGCACAACCGGTACAGCTGCAGCGGTTCGCCGGACCGCGCCGCGCGGAACAGCGGCGGGACGTGCGTGCCGGTCCGCGCCCGCCGCCACGACATCGCTCAGGCGAAGATCGCCAGCACCAGGCCCGTGCCGGCGATCAGGACGCATGCCGCGACCGTCGTCCGGCGGTAGTGCAGGATCAGCGCCGCGAACTCGCGCAGCAGCGCGCTCGGCAGGAAGTACCGGGCCGTCGGCGACCCCGTCGCCTGGAACGGCAGGCTCAGCCGCCGGCACTCGATCGCCGTGCGGAACACGTGGTAGTTGCTGGTCACCGCCACCACGCGCCGTGCGTCGGCCGGGAGCAGCGCGGCCGAAAAGCTGAGGTTCTCCTCGGTCGTCCGGGCCTGGTCCTCGCGTCGGATCCGGTCCGCCGGCACGCCGCGGTCCAGCAGGTAGGCGTGCATCGCTTCGGCTTCGGTGACCGTCTCGCCGGGACCCCGGCCGCCGGAAACCACCAGCAGCGGGGGCGTCGCCTCCCGGCCGTGGAGCCGGATCGCGCGCTCGAGCCGCCCGGCGAGCAACGGCGGCACCCGCTCGCCGTCCAAGCCACAGCCGAGCACGATGATCGCGTCAAACCCGCTGCGGCGGCCGATCCGGCTGTACACCACGGAGTAGACCAGCAGCGACAGGAACAGGAACCCGAAGTAACCGGCCAGCACGGCCGCGACGGCCACCAGCGCCGAACCCCACTGGCCGAGCGGCGCGAACGCCAGCGCCTCAAGCGTGACCAGCCCGGCGCCGAGGCCGAGCGAAAGCAGGTTCCCCGCGCTGCGCCCTTCCCGTCGCCACATCCGGATCCCGTTGATGATCAGCGCGCCCGGCAGCACCAGCGCGACGAGCACCACCACGACACCGAGCAGGCCCAGCAGCACCGGCGTGAGCCACCCCAGGTGCAGCCCGGCGCGCAGCAGCCACAGCGCGGTGAGCAGCAGCGCCACGCCGAGCCAGACGGCGTTGCCCAGCCGTCGCGGTTCGCGCGCCAGCCGCACGGCGAACACGACGAGGGCCACCCCGGCCGCGACCGGCAGCACCCCACCGGCGACGTTCACCCCGGCCTCCCCTGGATTCCCGTGTGGGGCTCCAACCTAGCCGGGTGGCCCCGCGGCGGGGATCTGGCATGGTGAAGGACGTGAGCGATCGGCGACCGGCGTTCGTGCTGCACGAGCACTGGCGCCCGCGGCACCACTTCGACCTGCGGCTCGAGGAGGACGGCGTGCTGCGGTCGTGGGCGGTGCCGCGCGGCCTGCCCCCGGATTCCGGCGCCGACCGGCTCGCGGTCGCCGTGCCCGACCACGCCCTCGACCACCTCGCCTACGAGGACGAGACGAAGAAGATCGCCGACACGGGCTGGTGGGAGGAGCACGACCGGACGGTCAAGCGGATCCTGTTCACACTGCACGGCCGGACGGGCCCGGTGCGGTACGCGCTGATCCGCACCACCCGTGACTGGCTGCTGCACCGCACGCGCGACCAGCCCGGCGACAACCCACGCCCGCCCCCGTAACCCACGTGATCAGAACCGGAACTCGCGTGATTGGGGGCGTAACTCGCGAGTTCCGGCTTCAATCACGCGGGAGACGGCTCTGATCACGCGGGAGACGGGCTGGGTCACGCGGGTTGCGGGGTTCGGTGAGCTGCCTCAGGCCCGGGAGACCTGGGAACGGGGCCGGAACCGGACCCCGGTCGGCATTGCCCGGTGCGCCCAGTGACCGAGTACGGCGAGCAGCGCGATCTCCAGCAGCATCATCAACCGCTCCACCAAGCCCGTCGCGACCGTCGGCAGGTGGCCGCCGAGGATGACGTTGACCGCGAACGGGACGATGAACGGCAGGTAGAACGGGATCGCCGCCAGCGCCAGGCGCCGTGACCACGTCGCGAACCGCCGCCAGCGGGGGTCGTCGCGGTGGCGGCGGCCCAGTGCCCAGCCGACGATCGGCAGGCTGAGGCACGTCACCGCCGAGGCGTAGAGGTGGATCTTGCCGGTGGCGGTGATCGCGCCGCCCTGCGGGTCCTTCGCGAAGATCGCGACCGCCAGCAGGCTGACGCACCACAGCGCCTTCGCGACGACGAGCGCCGGGTTGGCCAGCAGGCCACGGCGGTAGAGCGCGACCAGCAGCAGGGCCGAGCCGGTGCTGGTGAGCAGCAGCGCGCCGTCCCACAGCCCGCGGCCGGGGCTCAGCGCGTAGTCGCTGAGCATCGTGCTCACCGGGTCGAGCGGCGCGAGCCGCCGGTCGACGTGCAACACGGCGAGCAGGACGACAGCGCCGGCGAAGGCGGCGAGGGCCCCGGGCACGAGCAGGCGGGCGCGCAGGCGGGGGCGAACGGGTGCGGGACACAGCATGCAGGGAACACTCCGGGACGGTTCGGCTGGTTCAGGCGCAGCCGCGCACGCTACCCGTGACCTTTCCGTGACCATTGCCGATGCGCCCCTGCTGTGACGCAGACCACGCTCAGTGGTCGCCATCCTGCGGGATTTCGGCCGAATCGGTGAGCCGCAGCTTGCGCCGCGCCCGCTGGTAGAACGTCGTCATGCCGAGCCGGACCACCCGGGCCGCGCTGGGCCGGGCGCGCAGGTCGAGCCGCTCGCCGGCCCGGACGTACCCCTCGACCTGGCCGTCGACCTCGACCGCCAGCCGGCCGCTGGTGGGCAGCAGCTCCAGGGTGACTTCGTCGTGCACCGAGAGCACGACGCCCCGGCTGTACGCGGAGTGCGGTGCCGCCGGCGTCACCAGCAGGGCCTCCACCGCCGGGCTGGTGATCGGGCCGCCCGCCGAGAAGCTGTAGGCCGTCGAGCCCGTCGGCGTCGCGACGACCACGGCGTCGGCCGAGTAGCTCACGAACGGCTGGCCGCCGACGCGGACGGCGACCACCGCGCTGCCTTCGCCGGGCACGCGCACCACCGCGATGTCGTTGAACGCCGTGATCCGCCGTCCCTGCAGCACCGCGTCCACGGCCAGCCGCGGCTCCACCGTGAACTCGTGGTCGTCGATGGCCGAGAGCGCGCTCGGCAGGTCGGGGACGTCGACCTCGGCCAGGAAGCCGAGTTTGCCCAGGTTCACCCCGAGCACCGGTGCGCGCTGCCCGTCGGCCAGCCGCATCGCCCGCAGCATCGTGCCGTCGCCGCCGAGGCTGACCACCAGGTCGGACCGGCGACCGAGCTCCTCGGGCGTCACCCCCACCGCGGCGCAGTTCAGGCGGACGATCTCGTCCTCGATGCCGAGGATTTCGATGTTCCGCTTGCCGGCCCAGCCCAGGACGGCTTCGACGGCGGCCGCGGAGTCGCGGCGGGGGTGCAGCACGAGGCCCGCGGAGTGCATGTCAGCGGCCCCGGGCGGGGGAGGTACCGAGCGTCATGCGCTCAGTCTGCCCGCTCCCGCCGATCGCCGCGAGAAGCGCAGCGCGCCGTCGTCGATCCGGCCGTGCCGGAGCTTGACGACGTCGTGCGCGTAGCTCATGCCCAGCTGCCACGGCGCCCGCGAACCGGCCTTCGGGAACTCGTCGATCGACCGCGTGACGTAGCCGGCGTCGAAGTCGAGCAACGGCCGCTCGGTGACCGCCGGGTCGTCGTTGACCGGCACGCACTGGTCGTAGGCGTTCCGGTCGAGGTGGCGCAGCAACCGGACGACGTACTCGCCGACGAGGTCGGCCTTGAGCGTCCACGACGCGTTCGTGTAGCCGATCGTGAAGGCGAAGTTCGGCACGCCGCTGAGCATCATCCCCTTGTACGCCATGGTTTCCGGCAGCTTCACGGGAGTGCCGTCGACGACGAGCTCGATGCCGCCGAAGGCCAGCAACCGCAGGCCGGTGGCGGTGACGACGACGTCCGCCTCGAGTTCGTCGCCGGACTCCAGCCGGATTCCCCGCTCGGTGAACCCGGCGATCCGGTCCGTGACGACCGAAGCGTCGCCGCGGCGGATCGACCGGAAGAGGTCGCCGTCCGGGACCAGACACAGCCGCTGGTCCCAGGGCTGGTAGCGCGGCTTGAAGTGGGTGTCCACGGCGTACCCGGGCGGCAGCTGCTTGATCGTGGCCTTGCGGATCAGCCGCTTCACCACCCCCGGGCGACGCCGGCTGAGCTGGTAGATCAGCGTGCTCACGGCGACGTTCTTCCAGCGCGAGATCGGGTACGCCAGCCGCGGGCCGAGCAGGCCGCGCAGCCGGTTGGCCAGCGCGTCCTCCGACGGTAGCGAAAGGACGTACGAGGGGGAGCGCTGCAGCATCGTCACGTGCGCGGCGCGGCCGGTCATCGCCGGCACGAGGGTCACCGCGGTCGCGCCGCTGCCGATCACGACGACCTTCTTGCCGGTGTAGTCGAGGTCTTCGGGCCAGTGCTGCGGGTGGACGACGGTACCGCCGAACCGCTCGATGCCGGGGAACTCCGGCGTGTGCCCGGCCGCGTAGTCGTAGTAGCCGCTGCACAGGTAGAGGAACTTCGCGGTGAACTCCACCGGCTGCCCGTCGTGCACGGCTTCGACCGTCCACAGCGCGTCCTCGGTGGACCAGGCGGCGCCGACCACCCGGTGCCCGAACCGGATGTGCCGGTCGATCCCGGCTTCGGCCGCGGTGTCGCGGACGTACCGCAGGATCGTGGAGCCGTCCGCGATGGCCTTCGTGTCGGTCCACGGCCGGAACCGGTAGCCGAGGGTCTGCATGTCCGAATCGGACCGCACGCCCGGGTAGCGGAACAGGTCCCAGGTGCCGCCGATCGCGTCGCGGGCTTCGAGGAGCGCGTACGTCTTGTGCGGGAACGCCGTCCGCAGGTGGTGGGCCGCGCCGACGCCGGACAACCCGGCGCCGACGATCAGCACGTCGAGGTGTTCGGTCATCTCAGGCGGTCTCCTTCCGCCGCGAGTGCATCACGCGCGTCAGCACGGCGTTGTAGTGGGTCGGGGTGAGGCGGGCGAGCGCGTCGAACAGGTAGGCGTCCGGGCCGACGAGGATCCGGGCCTTCCCCCGGTCGACCCCGGCGTGGATGATCGCCGCCGCCTTCTCCGGCGACGTCATCGTCATGGCTTCGAACTGCGCGGCCATCTGCTCGTGGGTGCGTCCCCGTCCTTCGGGGTCCCGGCGCACCCGGGCGTTGCGCGCGATGTTCGTCGTGATGCCGCCCGGGTGCACGGTCACCGCGCGGACGTCGGTGCCGCGCAGTTCCTGCCGCAGTGACTCGGTGAAACCGCGGACCGCGAACTTCGCCGCGCAGTAGGCGCTCTGGTACGGCATCCCGAGCAGACCGAACACGCTGGAGGTGTTCACGATCGCGCCTTCGCCCTGCTCGACGAGGATCGGCAGGAACGCGCGCGTCCCGTGCACCACGCCGCGGAAGTTGATGTCGTGCAGCCAGTCGTCGTCCTCGGGCACGGCGTCGAGCACGGTGGAGGTCACCGCGACACCGGCGTTGTTGAACACCGCGGCCAACGGCGCCGGGAGCCAGTCGCGGACCTCGACGGCGAACCGGAGCTGGTCTTCGGCGTCGCGGACGTCGAGGACGCGGGTGAGCACCCGGCCGGACAGCGCCGCCGCGGTCGCCTTGAGGCCGTCCTCGTCGACGTCGGCGAGAGCCACCGGCGAGCCGAGCCGCGACAGCCGGGTGGCCAGTGCCCGGCCGATGCCGGAGGCCGCGCCGGTGATCACGACCGGGCGGCCGGTGATGCTGTGCCGGTTACGGGGCCGGGACATCGCTGCTCCTCGCGTGCTCATCGATCAGGTCGAGCACCGTGGACCACGCACCCTCGGGCAGGTCGTGGCCCATGCCGCGGACGGTTTCGAGGCGGGCGCCGGGAATCGCCCGTGCGGTGGCGGCGCCGCCGGTGGGGTGGACCATCCGGTCGCGGTCGCCGTGGATCACCAGCGCCGGCGCGGTGATCGTCCGCAGCAGCGGCGTCCGGTTGCCGGACTTCATGATGGCGGCGAGCTGACGGCCGACGCCGCCGGCCGACGGGTCGCGGTCCCAGCCCTTCCCGGCCGTCTCGCGCACCCAGGCCTCGTCGAACGGGAAGCCGTGCGAGCCGATGTGCCGGAACATCCGGACCGCGCCTTCGACCGCCTCGTCCCGGGACCTCGGCGGCTTCCCGCCCATCATCCGCCACGTCGAGAGCGCGGGACGGCCGATCAGCCGCGACCCGGTCGTCGACATGATCGACGTCAGGGTCCGGACGCGGTCCGGGTACAGCGCCGCGACGGTCTGGGCGATCATCCCGCCCATGGACACGCCCGCGATGTGCGCGGAGCCGAGCTCCAGCGCGTCGAGCAGACCCGCGGTGTCGGCGGCCATGTCCCGCAGGTCGTACTGCTGCGGCGGGAACCGCCCCGCGAGCATGGCGAGGAGGTTCGGCGGCCGGAAGCGCGGGTGCGTCGAGCGCCCGGCGTCGCGGTTGTCGAACCGGACGACCTCGTACCCGCGCCCGGCCAGCTGGGCGCAGAAGGCGTCCGGCCAGCCGTGCAGCTGCTGGCCGAGCCCGGCCACAAGGACCAGCGGCTCGGCGCCGGCGTCCCCGATCCGTTCGTACGCCAGGGAAATCCCCCGGCCGACGTCGGCGATCTCTTCGGTCACGAATTTCCTCCGGTGGTCCGGCGGCGCACGACCGCGCGGCCGCCCTTGGCCGGGGCGTAGGCCACGCCCCGCGAGTGCCAGCGTTCGCCGGGCTCCTGCGTCGGTACCAGGATGAAGTCCCGCAACAGTGTCCGCAGCACGACGGTCATCTCCATGGTCGCGAACGCGGCGCCGAGGCAGCGGCGGGTGCCGCCGCCGAACGGGATCCACTGGTACAGGTCCGGGCGCGCGCCTTCGAAGCGATGGGGGTCGAAGGTGGCCGCCTGGGGGAAGACGGCGTCGTCGTCGTGGATCAGCGCGATGCTGACCAGCACCGCGTACCCCTTCGGCAGCGTCCACCGGCCGAGCCGGAAACCGTCCTGCTTGACCTGCCGGGCGGTGAGGTCGATGACCGGGCGGGTGCGCTGGACCTCGAGGATCGTGGCGTCGAGGAGCTTTCCGTCGTCGTCTTTCAGCTCCGCCAGCAGCGCGGGGTGGCGGCGGAGCCGTTCGACGGCCCAGGCCAGCGTCGTCGCCGTGGTTTCGTGCCCGGCGGTGAGCAGGGTGAGGAGCTGGTCGGCGATCTCCTCGCGGCTGAGGCCGGAACCGTCGTCGTACCGGGTTTGCAGCATCATCGACAGGACGTCGTCGCCGTCCGGGCGGGCCTTCGCGACCAGCCGGTCGACGATCGCGTCGTACTGCCGCCGCATCCGTTCGAAGCGGCGCCAGGGGTTGAAGCGGCCGCGTTTCGGGATCGGCAGCACGGCCAGCCGGGAGCCGAGGGTGACGAACGGCGGGAGCAGTTCGCGCAGCTCGGCGAACTCGGCCCCTTCGGCGCCGAAGACCGCGCGGAGGATGGCGTTGAGCGTGATCCGCATCATCGAGGGCAGCGTGGCGAACGCCTGGCCTTCCGGCCAGCTCGCCAGCTCGCGCGTGGTTTCTTCCTCGACGATCCGCTCGTAGGCGGCCAGCCGCCGTCCGTGGAACGGCGGCACCAGCAGCTTGCGCTGCCGTCGGTGCTCGTCGCCGGACAGCGCGAACATCGACCGGGACCCCAGCACGCGCCCGAGGTTCACCTCGAGGTTGTCGACGAGCTCGGGCCCGGAGGTGAACAGCTGCTTGATCTCGGCGGCGCCGCTGAGCACGACGGCGTTGCCGAAGATCGGCACGTTCACCGTGAAGGCGTCCCCGTAGCGGTCCCGCAGGCGGCGCATTCCGCGCAGGGGCAGGGTCAGCGCGTAGGCGCCTTGGACGGCGCGGGGCGCGGTCGGCCCCGGTGGCAGCGTCGCAGGGCGTGTCATGGTCGTCATCGACCCCTCCCGGAGTGGTGGTACGCGAACGTACCGTCGGTACGGTACGCCGGTGTACCATCCGGTTTCAAGAGGAGGCGTATAGCGTGACTTCCGTGGACGTCGATACCCGCCGGCACCGGCAGCGGCTCCTGGACGGGCTGGCCGCGTCGATCACCGAGGCCGGCTTCCGCGACACGACGGTGGCCGACGTCGTCCGCCGCGCCCGCACGTCCCGCCGGACCTTCTACGAGCACTTCGCCAGTCGCGAAGAGTGCTTGATCGCGCTCCTGGCGGACGCGAACCGGTCGATGATCCAGCAGATCTCCGAGGCCGTCGACCCGCGCGCGCTGTGGAAGGACCAGGTGCGCCAGGCGATCGAGACGTGGATCGCGTGCGCGGAGTCCGAGCCGGCGATCACGCTGAGCTGGATCCGCGACGTACCGGCCCTGGGCGCGCCGGCCCGCGACCTGCAGCGCGACGCGATGGAGGGGTTCATCGCGATGACACAGCGGCTCACGGACACGGCGGAGATGCGCGCGGCGGGCATCAACCCGCCGTCCCGTCAGCTGTCGATCATGCTGCTGGGCGGGTTGCGGGAGCTGATCGCGACGACCGTCGAAGACGGCGGCCGGGCCGGTGACGTCACCGAGGTCGCGGTCCGGGCGTCGATCGCGTTGCTCGGCCCGGCCTGACGGCTCCGGGCTGCGGCGGGATGCCGCCGGCGCGGTGCGGCAAGGGATCATCGGTGACCGCGTACCAGCTGTGGAGGTTCGCCGGTCTGGTCCAGCGTTTCCTGGTCTCCGCGAGCTGGTCGTGGACGAAGAGCGCATGACTGCAGGCTTCGTGCCAGGCACTGAGGAGCTGCTCGCGCGTGTGGCAGTGGCGGGAAAGCTCGGCCTTGAACGCGAACAAGCAGTGCAGCGAGTGGCAGAAGGCGGCTTCCGCGGGCGAGCCGGCGTTTTCGAGCCAGTCGGGAGCCGCTCCTTCGCAGATCGGGCAGGGGCATTCCCAGAGATGCGCCATGTCCGGTGTTTCGGCGAAGAGATCCGCACAGGTCTCGAGCCGGTGATAACCGAGCAGCCGGGTGACGAAGGGGGAGACGCCCGGCCGAGGCGCTCCACCTCGTGCCGTGACCGGGTACAGGTGGCGAAGGGTGCTGGAGGTACCCACCGCCGCGGCGTGCGCGCCGTGACAGAGCACGCCGATCGCGGAGACGTCCGAGCGCAGGAGGACGACCCGCACGGTGGAGTTCGCCAGCAAGCGGAGGACGCCACGTAACACGTACTGCGCGCCGAAGGGATCTTTGGCGTGTTCGAGGACCAGGGCGACCGGTGCGCCGAAGCGGTTGATTTCGCGGGTGAGGGCGTCGCAGATCGCCGGTTTGGCGAACCAGCGCGCGGCCAGCGGCAGCACGGCGACGACGGGCTGCGGTTCCCGGGCCGCTGCACGCAGGATCGTGCGAAGCCCGATCAGGTCGCGCGGGGGCAGGTATCCCGAGTCGGTCAACGGGATCAGCTCGAGGTCGCGTTGACGGCGGCACCACGCCGGGTGGGTGCCCCGGCTCGCCCGGGCCCGCTTCTTGCCGGAGTACCGGTCGGCGTCGCAGAGGATCGGGCCGTCGAACCCCTGGCCACGAAGGCGGCGAACGGCGGTTTCCGGTGATGGCCCGGTGAGGACGATCCCGGTCTCGTGCTCCCTCGCGATCGGGAGGACGGCTTCGGCGTCGGCCGGACGGCACTGGATCAGGAGGCGCCCGGCCAAGTGCTCGAGCGAATCAGCCATTCCTTCACGGTGAACGACGACCGAAGCGCGTGTCAGCGGCGTTCACACCGATGCCGATCGACATCGCGCCAACGGCGCAGCAGCTCTTCACCGGGCGCAGGGGCCGATGGTCATGTGGGTGATGCCGGCCGCCGCGGCTCCGGTCGCGTTGCACGACCGGAGC
>NZ_JBEZYB010000115.1:0-20705 GCF_040638285.1 Amycolatopsis sp. NPDC026612 | reverse complement strand
CGGTATTCGACGGTGACCGGGGTGGCCCGTGATGATCTGGCTGATGGTGGTGCGTGGCTGTATGCGGAGACGGTGCGGCAGATTCACGCGTTGAACCCGGGTACGGGTGTGGAGCTGTTGATCCCGGATTTCAACGCCGTCCCTGAGCAGCTGGCCGAGGTGTTCGGTTCGCGGCCGGAGGTGTTGGCGCACAACGTGGAAACGGTTCCGCGGATTTTCAAGCGTATTCGTCCGGGTTTCCGTTACGCTCGGTCTCTGGAAGTGATCGCGGCGGCGCGTGAGGCCGGTTTGGTGACGAAGTCGAACTTGATTCTGGGTATGGGTGAGACGCCGGATGAGGTGGCTCCGGCGATGCAGGATCTGGTCGACGCAGGGTGTGAGATTTTGACGATCACGCAGTACCTGCGGCCGTCGTCGCGGCATCACCCGGTGGATCGGTGGGTGAAGCCGGAGGAGTTCGTCGAGCACTCCCGCGCTGCGGAAGCGATGGGTTTCGCGGGGGTGATGGCGGGGCCGTTGGTGCGTTCGTCGTACCGCGCCGGACGGCTCTACGCCCAGACCAAGCGTTACCGTGGAGAAGAGCTGCCGGAAAACCTGGCGCACCTCGCCGACCAGGGCCCGGCCTCGCAAGAGGCCAGCTCACTGCTGGCCCGATAGGAAGGGGCGGATCAATGGCGATCAGCGTCTTCGACCTGTTTTCCGTCGGCATCGGCCCGTCGAGTTCCCACACGGTCGGGCCGATGCGGGCGGCACTGACCTTTGTGGACGGACTCGGCGCCGACCTCGGCAGGACCGCGCGGGTCCAGGCCGAGCTGTTCGGCTCGCTCGGCGCGACCGGCTTCGGCCACGGCAGCGACAAAGCCGTCCTGCTCGGGCTGTCGGGCGAACGTCCCGAAGAGATCGACACCGACACCGTGGCGGCCCGCGTCGCGGACATCCGCGAGTCCGGGCGGCTGCTGTTGGGCGGCACGCACGAGATCGGCTTCGACGAGGACACCGACCTCACCATGCACCGCCGCAAGTCCCTGCCCGCGCACCCGAACGGCATGGTGTTCCGCGCGTTCGACGCGGCCGGTTCGCTCGTGCGCGAGCGCACGTACTACTCGGTGGGCGGCGGCTTCGTCCGCGACGAGTCGTACGAAACGGACGCGGTGTTCGTCGAGGACTCGACGCCGGTGCCGTACCCGTTCCGCACCGGCGCGGACCTGCTGGCGCACTGCGCGTCGACCGGCAGGCCCATCAGCGAGATCATGCTGGAGAACGAGCTCGCCTGGCGCAGCGCTGCGGAAGTGCGGGAGGGGCTCCTCGCGATCTGGGCGGTCATGGCCGAATGCGTCCGCAACGGCTGTGTCCACGACGGCGTCCTGCCCGGCGGCCTCAAGGTGCCGCGGCGGGCTCGTGCGCTGCACGAGAAGCTCCTGGCCGAGGACGGCGCGGACGACCCGCTGTACGCGATGGACTGGGTGAGCCTGTACGCGCTGGCGGTCAACGAGGAGAACGCCGCGGGCGGCCGCGTCGTCACCGCGCCGACCAACGGCGCCGCCGGCATCATCCCCGCCGTGCTGCACTACTACCAGCGGTTCATCCGGCATTCGTCGGACGACGGCATCGTGACGTTCCTGCTCACCGCGGGCGCGATCGGCTCGATCCTCAAGCAGACGGGCTCGATCTCCGGCGCCGAGGTCGGCTGCCAGGGCGAGGTCGGTTCGGCTTCGGCGATGGCGGCCGCGGGCCTGACCGAGGTCCTCGGCGGAACCCCGGCACAGGTGGAGAACGCGGCCGAGATCGGCGTCGAGCACCACCTGGGCCTGACGTGCGACCCGGTCGGCGGCCTCGTCCAGATCCCGTGCATCGAGCGCAACGCGGTCGGCGCTTCGAAGGCCATCCACGCGGCCCGCATGGCCATGCGCGGCGACGGAAGCCACGTGGTGACCCTGGACAAGGCGATCAAGACGATGCGCGAGACGGGCGCGGACATGAGCGTGAAGTACAAGGAGACCGCCCGCGGCGGCCTGGCGGTGAACGTCATCGAGTGCTGAAGCCCGCCACTTTCACGTGAAAGCGACGGTCTCGGTGCGGAGCTTTCACGTGAAAGTGGCGGGCTGGTGTCAGCTCCGGGGGTCCTCCGGAGCTGACGCCAGCTTCAGCCCGACCTCCACCAGCGTCCAGCCCAGCTGTTGTCGCTTCGTCCCTGCGTGGCGCCGCGGCGTGGCCCGGCCTGGTGGGCGGTTGCGGACCCCACGGCGCAGCTCGCCCTCGCGTTCGTGCACCAGATCCTCGGCCATCAGAAAATGCACCGGATCGCCCCCTGCGTCGATGTTCGGTGTCGGTGACCCCATCGTCGCCGAGAGTGCCCGTGCGGGCCACCGGTTTTCCGCACCGCGAACACACGGTGATCGCCGCCCCGGGTCCGTGCCTGCCCGTGGCCGGCCGGCCCGCCTAGACTCGCGGGATGGAGTCGACCTCGGTGGTGAACGCCGGCGAAGCGCTGTTCCGGCCGGTGCGCACCGGCAACGCCTTCGAGGAGACCGTCGAGCGGCTGCTGCAGGCGATCCGGCTGGGCGTGGTCGGCGCGGGGGAGCGGCTGCCGTCCGAACGCGAGCTCGCCGAGCGGCTCGGGGTGAGCCGCGTCACGCTGCGCGAAGCCATCCGCGCGCTCGCCGATGCCGGTTACGTCGAGTCACGCCGAGGGCGCTACGGCGGCACGTTCGTGAACGAAAGCCTGCCCGCACCGCCCGAGCGGTCACCCAGCGGCAAGGTCGACGCCGTCTCGCTGGAAGACGCGCTGAGCCTGCGCTACGTCCTCGAGACCGGCGCCGCGGAGATGGCCGCCGCGCGGTCGCTGAGCCCGGCCGACCGGCAGCACCTCACCGGCACGCTCGCCGAGGCCGCGAGCGCCGAACTCGACGACTACCGCCGCAAGGACTCCCGGCTGCACCTGGCCATCGCCGAGGTGACGGCGTCGGGCTCGCTGACCACGGCGATGGCCGACGCCCGCACCCGCGTCAACCAGCTGCTCGACCGGATCCCCCTGCTCCCGCCCAACCTCGAGCACTCGAACGCCCAGCACGAGGCGATCGTGGACGCGATCCTCGCCGGCGACGCGCCCGCCGCGCGCCGGGCGATGGCGGAGCACATCGAGGGCACGGCCTCGCTGCTGCGCGCCTTCCTGTCCTGAGCCTTCACGGGATTCGAACAACCTCCGTGGGTTCTCCACAGAACCCTCTCACCCGTCCGGCCGTCATCCGTTCGTGACCTTGCCTACGCAGGAAGACCACGAGACCCCCGCGAAGCCGGACACCCCCCGGCGCCGGAGATGGCGCCGCGTCCGGCGGATCGCGGGCTGGACGCTCGGCGCCCTGATCGGTGTCCCGCTGATCGCCTTCTGGGTCGCCTACCTCGTGCTCGACGTCCGCAGCCCGCAGGACGTCCTCGCCGGGCTCGGCAAGACGGTCGTCCTGCAGTACGCGGACGGATCCGAGCTGTTCAAGGTGATCCCGGCCGACGGCGACCGGATGTTCGTCCCGTACTCCCGGGTGCCCGCGAAGCTGCGGGACGCGATCATCGCCACCGAAGACCCGACTTTCTGGGACAACCAGGGCTTCGACCCGACCGGCATCGGCCGCGCGTTCCTCACCGGCGTCGGCGGCGGGTCCGGGATCACCCAGCAGTACATCAAGAAGTCCACCGGCGACGACGACGCCACGATCGGGCGCAAGTTCGCCGAGCTCGTGCTGGCCACGAAGATCACCCAGGAGCAGGGCAAAGAACAGATCTTCGAAAGCTACGTCAACATCATCTCCTTCGGCCGCGGCACGTTCGGGCCCGCGGCGGCGATGAACGCCTACTTCGGCAAGAAGCTCGCCGACTCGATCACCTGGAGCGAAGCCGCCTTCCTCGCCGGGATGATCCAGTCGCCGTCGGTGCACGACCCCGCCGCCTCCGGCGACGTCCACGCCGCGCGACGCTGGGAATACGTGCGGAACAAGCTCGTGAGCCGCGGGTACGTGGGGAGCGGCGAACCGATGGCCTACCCCGGCGCCGAGGTCCAGCCGCCGTCGGAGACCCGCGCGGGCCGGCTCACCTACGACGAATTCCACGTCAAGCAGCAGGTCCTGGCCGAGCTCGAACAGGACGGCTTCCCGCTCGGGCGGCTCCAGCAGGGCACCCTGACGGTCGAGACGACGCTGGACCGCGGCATGCAGGACGCCGCGAAGAAGGCGTTGCGGGACAGGCTGGCCGGCGAGCCGCGGGAGTTCCGGGGCGCCGTCGTCGCGGTCGACCCGAAAACCGGGGGCGTCCGCGCCTACCAGGGCGGTGACCAGGGCGTCCGCGACTACGCGAGCACCCCGCACGCGCTCGGCTCGGCGTTCCAGCCGTTCACGTTCGCCGCGGCGCTGCGTCGCGGCTACGTCCCGGAGCAGCCGGTTCCGTCGCCGTCGAAGCTGGACTTCCTCGGCGAGACCTTCCAGTACCCGGACGTCTGCGGCCCGCGGTGCACCCTGCGCACCGCGCTGACGAAGCACGCCGACGGCGCTTTCGTCGGGCTGGCGAAGAAGCTCGGGCCGGACGCGCTGAGCGACACCGCGCGGGAGGCCGGCATCCCGGACGCCGTCGACGGTGCACCGACGCTGCGCGAGAAGGACGGCTTCCTCATCGGAGCGGGCATCGCGATCGGCCGGTACCCCCTGCGGCCGCTCGACGTCGCGGGCGCCTACGGGACCTTCGCCGCCGACGGCCGGCGCGCCATCCCGCACCTGGTGGCGAAGGTGCGCGACGAAAGCGGCTCGGTCGTCTGGGAGCACCCGGACACCACGCGCCCGGCGTTCGGCGACGACGACGCGAGCCGCCGCATCGCCGGCGAGGTCACCGCGGCCCTGCGCACGGACGGCGGCCCGGCGGCGCTGCGCACCGGCGAGGCCGAGCACGGCACCAGCCCAGACTACCAGGATGCCTGGGCCGTCGGCTACACCCCGCAGCTGGCGACGGCGGTCTGGATCGGCTCCGACGACGAGCGGCGGCTCAAGGACGCGAGCGGCCGGAAGGTGACCGGCGACGGCGTCCCGGCCGACGTCCGCCGCGCGTTCACGGCGGCCGCGTGGCCGCGGTGACTTCAGCGGACCAGGGCCAGCGCGAACCCGTCGTAGCCCTTGCCGCCGACGGTCTGGACCGCGGTCGCGTCGATCCGGTCTTCGGAAGCCAGGAGGTCGATCAGCTCGCGCGCCCCGCGGACGTTCGGGTCGTCGTCGTCCGGGTCGGCCACCCGGCCCTGCCGGACGACGTTGTCGACGACGATCGTGGTGCCCGGCCGGGAGAGGTCAAGCGTGGCGCGCAGGTAGTTCGCGAGGTTGACCTTGTCGGCGTCGATGAACACGAAGTCGAACGGCCCGGCCAGCGTCGGCAGCGTGTCGAGCGCGGCGCCGACCCGGACGTCGACGACGTCTTCGCCGAACCCGGCGCGCGCCAGGTTGGCCTTCGCGACTTCGGCGTGCTTCGGGTCGTATTCGCAGGTGACGAGCTTGCCTCCGGCCGGCAGGGCGCGGGCGAGCCAGATGGTGCTGTACCCGCCGAGCGTGCCGATCTCCAGGATCGTCCGCGCGCCCGCCATCCGGGCCAGCAGGTGGAGCAGCTTGCCCTGGTTGGGTGCGACGGCGATGTGCGGCAGCCCGGCGGTGTCCGCGTCGGCCAGTGCGGCGTCGAGCACGGGGTCGGGGGCGAGCAGCGCGCCGGCGAGGTAGTCGTCCACTTCGGTCCAGATCTGGTCGGTCATGGCACCTCCACCGCCAATCTAGCCCGGTGGGATCATGCTCGCCGACGGCGTTCCCGGCGGAAGCGAAGGTGACATGGACGACTACCGCGTCGTCGCGGACGCCATCGCCGCCGACATCGAAGCCGGTCGCCTCCGCCCCGGCGACCGGCTCCCGCCCCAGCGCCGCTTCGCGCGCCAGCGTGGCATCGCCGGCTCCACCGCCGCCCGCGTCTACGGCGAGCTCGTCCGGCGCGGCCTGGCCGTCGGCGAGGTCGGCCGCGGCACGTTCGTCCGTGCGGCGAAGCCACCGCCCGAACCCGCCCTCGCCGAGCCCGGCGACGCGCGCGTCGACCTCGAGCTCAACTTCGCCGTCCTGCCGGGCGAGTCCGCGCGGCTGGCCGGCGCGCTGGAACCGTTGCTGCGCGCAGACGTCCTGACCGCGGCCCTGCACCCGATCGGCGTCGCGGGTACCCCGGTGGCCCGGGCGGCCGTCGCCGGCGTGCTGGCCCGCGGCGACTGGCGGCCGGACCCGGCGACGGTGCTGTTCACCGGCAACGGACGGCAGGCCCTCGCCGCGGCGATCACCGCGTTCGTGCCGGTGGGGGAGCGGCTCGCGGTGGAGTCGCTGACGTACCCGGTGGTGAAGGCCCTCGCGTCGCGGCTCGGCGTGGAGCTGGTGCCGATCGAAACCGACGCGTCCGGGCTGGTGCCGGCGGCGCTCGCGGCGGCCGGGCCGGTGCGCGCGCTCTACGTCCAGCCGACCCTGCACAACCCGCTCGGCACGACGATGCCCCCGCAGCGCCGCGCCGCGCTCGCCGAGGTCGCCGCCCGGCTGGACCTGCCGGTGATCGAGGACGGCATCTACACGTTCCTGCGTGACGACGTCCGCCCCTTCGCCGCGTACGCGCCGGAGCGCACGGTGTTCGTCGACAGCCTGTCCAAGCGGGTCGCGCCGGGCCTGACCGCGGGCTTCCTCGTGTCGCCGCCGTCCTGGACCGCCCGGCTGGCGTCGTCGGTGCGTTCGGGGGCCTGGGCCGCGTCGCGCTTCGCCGTCGAGGCGGCGACGCAGTGGATCGTGACGGGCACCCTGGCCGAGATCGAGGCCGCGAAACGCCGTGACGCCGCCGTGCGGGCGTCGGTGGTGGCGGACAAGCTGCCGGGACTGCGCGGCGACCCGGCCTCCTACCACCGCTGGTGGGAGCTGCCGGAGCGGTGGCGAGCGGAGACGTTCGTCGCGGCGGCGGCGCGCCGCGGGATCGCGCTGTCCCCGGCGGCGGCCTTTGCGGTGCTGCCGGGGCACGCCCCGAACGCCGTGCGGCTCGCGGTGTCGGCTCCGCCGGTGGAAGCGCTGGCTTCGGCGCTCGAGGTCCTGGCGGGATTGGCGAGCGGCAGCCCGGACGACCTGGCGACCGACTGACGGCGTGCCAGTGCCTGCCGGCAGGTGCCAGCCCGGTGTGCGGTCCGCGCCGGCGTCCCGCGTCAGCCTTCGGAAGTCGCCAACCGATCCGAAGGAGCACCCATGCACGTCACGATCGTCGGCGCCGGTCTCGGCGGCCTCACCCTCGCCCGTGTCCTGCACGTCCACGGCGTCCCGGCCACGGTGTACGAAGCCGAGCCGTCCCCGACGGCCCAGCTGCAGGGCGGGATGCTCGACGCGCTCCCGCCGGACACCGTCCACTGGGGACACCAGGCCACCCGGGCCAGCACGCTCGGCGACGGGCGTCACGAGGTCGGCTTCGCCGACGGCCGCACCGTCGTCACGAACCTGGAAGCGGCCCTCGCCGAGTACGAGGAGGCCATGTTCACCCGCAGCGCGAACCCGGTCGACGAGGCCGTCCTCCTCGAAAGCCTCTTCGGAGACGGCGAGGTCCCGCGGGAGCTGTTCGAGCAGTTCCCGGGGCGCGAACGGAACCGCTGAGCCCTCAGGGCGCGTACTTGCCGACGAAGCTGCCGCACGTCACGACGCGGCCCGTGAGCCGGGCCTGGATCGCCTTCTCCAGGCCGAGGAAGTCGAACACCGGCGTGTCGGCCGGGATCGACTCCGGTACCGGGCCGCCCGTCGCGAGCATCCGGTACGCATCCGTCTCGAACAGGACCAGGTAGCCGCCTTCGCGGTTCAGCCGGTCTGCCGTCGCGAGCATGCGCGCGGGCGCGTCGCCGATGATCTCCAGCGGCAGCGGCCATTCGAGGGGGAAGGGGTTGCGCAGGCCGAACGCGGGGTAGGCGAACGGGCTGTTCGGCAGGATCGCCGTCCGCGCGGCCGGGAAGCGGTCCAGGCAGTCGCGGATCTGCCGGACGAAGGTGAACGTCGACGGGTTCGTGCGGATCCCCGCCATCGCCGGGGTGACCGCGCCGAGGTCTTCGGTCAGCCGGTCGTGCCCGACGTCGAGGTACGCCGCCTGGTCGTGCCGCGCGACGACGGCCCAGCCGCAGACCGCCACCGCCGTCAGCCCGGCGGTGGCGGTGACCCAGCGCCGCGCCGGCCGGGCCGGGACCAGGTCGCTCAGCAGCAGCAACGTCGTCAGTGCCAGGGTGCCGGTGAGCAGCGTCGGGGTGTCGTTGCCCCAGGACAGGCTGGTCATGAACCCGGTCGCGAGCACGAGCAGCCCGGCCCACGGCACCTGCCGCCGGACCGCGGCGTTCACCGGCACGCTGACCGCGACGATCCACCACAGGACGTCCGCCCAGCGTGTGGAGCCGGTGAACCGGCCGTCGACGACGGTCAAGACCACCGCCGCGGCGCCCGCGAGCACCAGCACCCAGGACGCCACCCGCCCGGCCGCACCGAGCCGGTCACCGGGCAGCCGGACGGCCAGGAGCACCACGGCGATCACGGCGAAGAAGCTCAGTTCCCGCACCGGTGCCGTGGTCAGCGCCTCCGGGTGGTCGAGCCACAGCCCGAGCAGCCGTTCGCCGTACGCGGGCAGGCCGCCGGTGACCTGGTCGACCATCGCGGCGAACCCGCCGCCCAGGCTCACCCACAGGACGTACGCCAGCCCCGGCGCGCCGAGCGAGAGGAGGTCGAGGACCAGCCGCCGCCACCAGCGCGCCGTGCGCAGCGCGCCGGCCCGCGTCGCCGGGTGCAGCAGCAGCCACAGCACGCCGATCACCGCGGCGAGCGCGAAGCTCTGCTTGACGAACCCCGCGCAGCCGAGCAGCACCAGCCCGCCGCGGCGGGCGAGCGGGCGGCCGCTGCTCAGGCCCGCGTCCAGCGCCCACGCACCGCACGCGGTCAGCGCGATGCCGTCCACGGTGTGCCAGGCCATCAGGGGGAAGGCGTTGAGGTTGATCAGCGACGCGGCCGCGACCAACCCCGTCATCCCCGGGCCCCAGTCGAGCACCCGGCGCCGCGTGACCAGCGCGGCGAACGCGATCGTCGCCACGATGATTTCGATCATGGCCAGGAAGCTGGAGCCGAAGAACAGCGGCATCGGCAGCGCGTAGTCGGCCACGTGCAGCACCGCGGACCCGAGCGGGCGGGCGGAGATGATGTCGGCGTGCGGGACTTCGCCGTGCAGCACGCGCCACGCCTGGGCGAGGATGAAGCCCTGGTCGGACGGGTGGAAGCCGAAGCGGCCGACGCGGAGTTCGGTGGCCAGCGCGAGCAGCACCACCCAGCCGGCGTGGATGCCCCGGCGCAGCAGCGGCCGGGTGGTCTTCCGCGGCGCGGGCGCCGCGCCGACGTGTGCAGGAGTTGCCACGTCCACGCCTTGCCGCCTTCCGCTCTCGAGCACACCAGGGAAGGGATGGTAACGGCCGGGGCGGTCACCGCGGTGAACCGCACCAGGCGGCCCCGCCGGTGCGCCCTCGGGTACCGGAACGCCGGCCGGGCGGAACATTCCGCCGACGGCCGGAAACCGGAGCCGGGCACACGCCCGGCTCCGGCCGGTGTCACCCGAGGGTGCGCCTCGCGGTACCGATCTCGGCCGTCTTGTCGCTCACGGCGTGGCGTTGCCCAGTGCTGATTTCCGGCATTCCCAACTCCCCAGTAGAGGCCCGCACGGGTGTACGGGACTCGCGCGAGGGTAGGAGTACCGCCTCGTGCGTGCCAGCGTTTCGGCGGAATTCGCGGAAATCAGGCACGCCGGCGCCAGATAAGGCGGGTCACGGCCGTCGCGACCGACGCCGTCGCGGAAGGCGGCGCGCCCCGGGGGCGAATTCCGGCACCGAGCGCCGGATCGAGCAGGTCGTCATGGCCGGACCCTTCCGCCGGTTTCTTCCGCCGGACCCCGCTCGAACCTGGTCAAAGGTCCGTCTCGTCGTCGGCCGTCGCCACGACCGCGTCGCGCAGCGCGGCGCGCAGCCTGCCGACGTCGAGCGGCCCGAGCACCGCCGCTTCGCCCGGCGGCGCGACCAGCACCACCTTGTCGTTGCTGACGAACACCGTCACGTCCCTGCGCCTGCCGGCCAGATCCCGGCAGCCGATCGACCACTCACCCCGACTCATGGTCGCCGCCCTCCGCTTCCCTTGTCGTGGTCGTGCTCTGTGAGGGTGGGAGCGGGCTCCGGTGGTGCTATGACGCGGGTTCACCCGATCTGCCTACTCGCCGGTTTTCTCTTGCGCTTTGCGGATTTTCGGCGTAATCCACGGGTCGTGGCGGAGCCGGTTCGGGAGTAGCGTCCGGTCCACGAGCCGTTCACAGGAGGTACGGATGCCGGAACCGCGCAAGATCGTCATCGTCGGTGCGGGCCTCGGTGGGGCGTCCGCGGCAGCCGCGGTGCGAGAACGCGGGTATCCCGGCGAAATCCTGCTGCTGGGCGCTGATCCGCGCCGCCCGTACGAGCTGCCGCCGCTGTCGAAGGGTGTGCTGCAGGGCACCACCGACGAACCCGATTGGGTGCACGAGGAGAAGTTCTACGCGGAGAAGGACATCCGGTTCGGCGCGGGCGTCACGGCGACCCGGATCGAGCCGGGCGCGCGGCTGGTGCTGGACGACGCCGGCGGCGAGCACCGCTACGACCGGCTCGTGCTCGCGACCGGTTCCCGGCCACGCCGGCTGCCGGTGCCCGGCGGCGACCTGCCCGGCCTGTACACGCTGCGCACCCTCGACGACGCGCTCGCGCTGCGTTCGGCGTTCGCCGCGGCGGAGCGCGTGGTGATCGTCGGCGCCGGCTGGATCGGCTCCGAAGCGGCCGCGGCGGCCCGGACGCACAACGCGGAGGTGACGGTCGTCGACCCGGTGCGGGTGCCACTGGCGAACGTGGTCGGCGAGACGATCGGCGGGGTTTTCCGGGACCTGCACGCGGAAAAGGGCGTGCACTGGCGCCTGGGCGAGCAGGTCGCGGAGATCACGGGCGGCCCGGACGGCGTCCGCGGCGTCCGCTTGAGCGGCGGCGAAGAGCTGACGGCCGACGTGGTCCTGATCGCGGTCGGCGCGGCACCCAGGGTGGAGCTGGCCCACGCGGCGGGCCTGGAGCTCGCCGACGACGGTGGCGTGTGCGTGGACGCGGCCCTGCGCACGGCGGCCCCGGACGTGTACGCGGTCGGCGACATCGCGGCTCACTTCCACCCGCGGTACGGCCGGCGGATCCGCGTGGAGCACTGGGCGAACGCGAAGGACCAGGGCACCCACGTGGCGCGGAACCTGCTCGGGGAGAACGAGCCGTTCCTGGCGTCGCCGTACTTCTTCACGGATCAGTACGAGCTGGGGTGCGAATACCGCGGCTCAGCCGACCCGGTGTCGGACGAGCTGGTGATCCGGGGCGATCTGGCTTCCCGGGAGTTCACGGCGTTCTGGCTGCGCGAGGGCGAAGTGGCCGCGGCGATGAACGTGAACACGTGGGACGACGGGGATGCGCTGGGAGCCTTGGTGGACGGCAGCGCGAAGGTCACGGCGGAGCAGCTCAAGACGGCGGAGCTGGCGTCGCTGGCCTGACACCCAGGCCTTCCCGCAGCAGGGTGTCGAGCCGCCGCCAGGCGGGGGACGAGGCGTTGACCGCGCCCTGCACCAGTGCCGGGATCGCGGAACCCGCTTCGTAGGACGGCAGATCCTCGCCGTAGCGGGCGCGGGTCGCCGCGAGGATCTTCCCGGCCAGCGCGTCGACGCGGGGGTCGTGCGGGTCGAGGTCGTGCACCCGGTCGTACTCCAGGATCACCGCACGCAGGGCCGGGTCGGCCACCATCGCGGCCTGGTCGCGGAACGTCGTGCGCGCGGTCTCCGGGTGGGTGGCGAACACCAGCAGCCACAGGTCGCTCTGCAGCGCCACCCAGCGATCGCTGAACCCGAGGCCGGGCAGCTGCCCGAGGTAGGTCACCACGGGCTCCGGCAGGGCGGCGAGCTGCCCGCCGGCCAGCTGCCGGAGCCGCTGCCGGGTGTCCTGCAGGCCGCGGATCCGGGCGGTCAGGTCGGCGTCGATCCGGCGCAGCGCCTCCGGCAGCCCGCCGCCGGAGCGGAGCTCGCGGATGCGGGCCAGCGGGACGCCGGCCTCGGCGAGCGTCCGGATCTTGATCAGCTCGACCGCGTCGGCCGCGCGGTACCGGCGGTAGCCCGAGGCGTCGCGGCCGGGCTCGGGGAGCAGGCCCTTGGCGTGGTAGACGCGGATCGTCTTGGTCGTCACCCCGACGTAGCCGGCGAGCTGTCCGATGGTGAGCATCCGGCCATCGTCGCACTTGACCTTGCCCCAGGGGCAAGGGTGCACCATGGTCGCATGACCGACCGTGAGACCCTGCGCGCACTGGCCGACGAGGGCAACGAGACCGCGCTCGACCGGCTGGCCGACCTCGCCGACGCCCGCGGGGACGTCGAGGAGCTGAGCGAACTGCTGGACGAAGGCGGCGAACGGGCCGGCGAGCTGCTCACCCGCCGGGCGGTCGCCGCGAAGGACCTGCTGGAGCTTCAGCGCATCGCGGACGCCGGCCACGAGGCCGCCGGTGCCGAGCTGGAACGCCTGCTCAGGGAGTGACCTCCCGCGTCAAGGCCAGGAAAGCCGTCAACGCCAGTACCGCGAACCCCGCCATGGTCACGGCCATCGGCACCGCCGTGCCGGGGCCACCCAGCCCGACCAGCGGGGTCGCCACCGCGCCGACGACGAACTGCAGCACCCCGAGCAACGCCGAGGCCGCCCCCGCCGAGCGCGCGTGCGAGGCCAGCGCCAGCGAACTCGCGTTCGGCGTCACCAGCCCGATGCTCGACACCAGCAGGAACATCGACACCAGCAGCACGGCCAAGGGAGCGTGGGTCACCACGGAAACCAGCACCGCGGCCCCGCCGAGCACCCCGAGCAGCAGCCCGGAAAGCAGCAGTGCACGTTCGGGTACCCGGCCCACCAGCCGGCCGTTGAGCTGGCCCGTCAGCACGATCCCGACGCCGTTCACCCCGAACACCACGCTGTACGCCTGCGGGCTCAGGCCGTACACGCCCTGCAGCGCGAACGACGACCCCGAGATGTAGGCGAACATCGCCGCGAACAACAGCCCCGACGCCAGCGCGTACCCCGCGAACGAACGGTCCCGCACCAGCCGCCCGTAGGTCCGCATCACCGGGCCGAGCCGCGCGGGGGACCGCTGCGAAGAGGGCTCCGGCAGGAAGAACACCACGACGACCAGCAGCAGCGCGCCGAACGCCGTCAGCACGACGAACACCCCGCGCCAGGACGTCCAGGTCAGCAGCTGCCCGCCGATGAGCGGCGCCAGGATCGGGGCCAGCCCGCTGACCAGCATCAACGTCGAGAAGAACTTCGTCATCGCGGTGCCGGAGTACAGGTCTCGCACGGTCGCGCGCGCGATCACGATCCCCGCCGCGGCGCCGAGGGACTGCACGAGCCGCGCCGCGACCAGCAACCCGGCGTCCGGGCTGACCGCGCACAGCACCGAGCCCACGATGTACAAGGCGAGCCCCGCGAGCAGCGGGCGGCGGCGGCCCAGTGCGTCCGACAGCGGCCCGAGGACCAGCTGTCCCAGCGCGAGCCCGACGATGAACGCAGTGAGCGTCAGCTGGACCGTGCTGTCCGCCGCGCGCAGGTCGTTCGCCATCCGAGGCAGCGCGGGCAGGTACATGTCGATCGACAGCGGCCCGAAGGCCGTGAGGCCGCCCAGGACGAGGACGAACTTCAGCTGCGTCCGTCCGCTGGGCGCGGTAGGTTCCGCCGTGGTGGTCATCCGCGTCCTTTCGCCCCTGATCAGACCAGCGGCGAGCGCGCCCGGGCTATTCCGGCTGTGACCGGTGACACCCGGTGATCAGCCCAGGGGTAAACCGCGACTGATCCGATCAATTTGCGCCCGATTCGGCGATGACTCTGGATCGGCGGTCGCGACTGCGATATACATCGGATGTCTGGTCGGCGTGGGCGAAGGGAAGATCCGTGCAGCTGGTGCGTCTCGGGGAGCCGGGAAGTGAGCGTCCGTTCGTGCGGGCCGACGACGGCACGACCTACGAGCTGGGCGGCCTGACCGCCGACGTCGACGGCGGCTTCCTCGCCGCGGACGGGATCGCGCGCGCGGCCGCCGCGCTCGCCGCCGGACAACTGCCGCGCGTTTCGAAAGACACTGTCGACAGCCTGCGCGTCGGCGCGCCGATCGCCCAGCCCGGCAAGGTCGTCTGCATCGGCATGAACTACCGCCGCCACGCCGAGGAGACCGGCGCGACGCCGCCGACCGAGCCCGTCGTCTTCATGAAGGCGCCGGACGTCGTCGTCGGCCCCGCGGACGACATCCTCATCCCGCGCGGCTCGGTCAGCACCGACTGGGAGGTCGAGCTCGGCGTCGTCATCGGCAAGACCGCCCGCTACCTCGGCAGCGTCGAGGAGGCACTGGACCACGTCGCCGGCTACGTCGTCTCGAACGACCTTTCCGAGCGTGACCTGCAGTTCCGCGCCGGCCAGTGGGACAAGGGCAAGTCCTGCGAGAACTTCAACCCGCTCGGTCCCGCGCTGGTCCCGGCGAGCGAGGTGCCCGACCCGCAGGACCTCGGCCTGCGGCTGTGGGTCAACGGCGAGAAGAAGCAGGACTCCTCCACCAAGGACATGATCTTCAGCGTGGCCGAGATCGTCCACCACCTGAGCCAGGTGATGGTGCTGCGGCCGGGCGACCTGATCAACACCGGCACCCCGGAGGGCGTCGCGCTCGGGCAGCCCGACCCGAAGCCCTACCTGCGCGACGGCGACGTCGTGGAGCTGGAGATCGACGGCCTCGGCCGGCAACGCCAGACCGCGAGGCAGGCCTGACCATGGCGAAGATCATCGGCATGGAGGTCCTCGACGTCCGGTTCCCCACCTCCCGGGAGCTCGACGGCTCGGACGCGATGAACCCCGACCCGGACTACTCCGCCGCCTACGTCGTGCTGCACGCCGACGGCGGCCCGGACGGCTACGGCCTCGCGTTCACCATCGGCCGCGGCAACGACGTCCAGGCCGCCGCGATCCGCGCGCTGGCCCCGCACGTCGTCGGCCGGCAGGTCCCGGAGGACGCCGCCGCGCTCGGCGACCTGTCGCGCACGCTCGTCGGCGACTCGCAGTTCCGCTGGCTGGGCCCGGAAAAGGGCGTCGCGCACATGGCGGTCGGGGCGGTGGTCAACGCCGCGTGGGACCTCGCCGCGCGCCGCGCCGGCCTGCCGGTCTGGAAGTTCGCCGCGCGGATGACCCCCGAAGAACTCGTGAGCCTCGTGGACTTCCGGTACCTGTCCGACGCGCTCACCGAAACCGAAGCTCTCGACATCCTGCGTGCCGCCGAGCCCGGCCGGGCCGAACGCACCGCCCGGCTCGAGGCGGACGGCTACCGCGCGTACAGCACGTCACCCGGCTGGCTCGGGTACGCGGACGCGAAGCTCGTCCGGCTGGCCGAGCAGGCCGTCGAGGACGGCTTCGGGATGATCAAGCTGAAGGTCGGCGGCAACCTCGAGGACGACGTCCGCCGCATGAAGCTCGCCCGCGAGACGGTCGGTGACGGCATCCGGATCGCCGTCGACGCCAACCAGCGCTGGGACGTCTCCGCCGCCATCACCTGGATGACCGCGCTGGCGCCGTACGACCCGTACTGGATCGAGGAGCCGACCTCGCCGGACGACGTCCTCGGCCACGCGGCCATCGCGAAAGCGCTTGCGCCGATCCGCGTCGCCACCGGTGAGCACGTCCAGAACCGCGTGGTCTTCAAGCAGCTGCTGCAGGCGAACGCGATCTCGGTGCTGCAGCTGGACGCCGCCCGCGTCGGCGGGTTCAACGAGAACCTGGCGATCCTGCTGCTGGCCGCCAAGTTCGGCGTGCCGGTGTGCCCGCACGCCGGCGGCGTCGGGCTCTGCGAGCTCGTCCGGCACCTGTCGATGTTCGACTTCGTGGCGGTGTCCGGCACCGACGCGGACCGCTCCATCGAGTGGGTCGACCACCTGCACGAGCACTTCACCGACCCGGCCGTCGTCGAGCGCGGCCGGTACCTGGCCCCGACCGCACCCGGGTTCTCCGCGCGCATGCACGACGCCACGCTGCGGCGCTTCCGGTTCCCGGACGGTCCCGAGTGGACGGAGACCGCAAGTGAGTGAATTCGAGGGCCTGGTGGCCGCCGTCACCGGCGGCGCCTCGGGGATCGGCAAGGCTGTGGCGGCACTGCTGGCCGAACGCGGCGCCCAGGTGGCCGTCCTCGACCTGAAACCCGGCGACGACGGCTTCCGCTGTGACGTCGGCTCGGACGACGAAGTGCGCGCGGCGATCGACGCCGTCGTGGATCGCTTCGGGCGCCTCGACATCCTGGTGAACAACGCCGGGATCGGCGCGCAGGGCGACGTCACGGCCAACGACGACGACGAATGGCACCGCGTGTTCGACGTCAACGTCGTCGGCATGGTCCGGCTCGCGCGCGCCGCGCTGCCGCACCTCAAGAACTCGCCGTCCGCGGCGATCGTCAACACCTGCTCCATCGCGGCCTGGGCCGGCCTGCCCAACCGCGCGCTCTACTCGGCCAGCAAGGGCGCCGTGCTCTCGCTGACCCTGGCCATGGCGACCGACCACCTGCCCGACCGGATCCGCGTCAACTGCGTGTGCCCGGGCACGGCGGACACCCCCTGGGTGGGCCGGCTCCTCGACGCCGCCGAAGACCCGGCGGCCGAACGCGCGGCACTGGCGGCCCGTCAGCCGATGGGCAGGCTGGTCACCGCGGACGAGGTCGCGAGCGCGATCGCCTACCTGGCGAGCCCGCTGTCCGCGTCGACCACCGGCACCGCGCTCGCGGTCGACGGCGGCATGTACGGCCTGCGTCCTCGCGGTCCGGTTCAACCCCAATAAGACTTGGTTTCCGCTGTCATCAAGGAGGATGCGGTGCGTACTGTGCCATTCGGATTCGGTACCAGAGTGATCCAGGTGGCCGCCACGGCCGCCGTCTGCGGCCTGGTGCTGGCCGCCTGCGGGTCCACGAAGGACAACGCCGCGGCCCCCGCCGCGGGCGGCGGCAACGCCGGGGGCAAGGTCGGGGCGACGCTGCCGCTGCTGACCTCGCCGTTCTGGCAGGCCTACAACAACTACGTGCCCCAGATGGCGAAGTCCGAGGGTGTCGACGTCCTCCCGACGGTCAACGCCGACAGTGACCCGGCGAAGCTGATCACCGACATCGGCACCTTCCTCAACCAGGGCGTCAAGGGCCTGGTCGTGACGCCGCTGGACTCCGCGGCCATCGTCGCCGGGCTCAAGCAGGCGGAGAACAAGGGCGTGCCGGTGGTCGCGGTCGACGTCGCTCCCGAGAGCGGCAAGGTCGCGATGGTGGTGCGGGCCGACAACAAGGCCTACGGCACCAAGGCCTGCGACGCGATCGGCGAGAAGGTCAAGTCCGGCAAGGTCGTGCAGATCATGGGTGACCTGGCCTCGGTCAACGGCCGCGACCGCTCGGAAGCCTTCCGCGACTGCATGAAGTCCAAGTACCCGGGCATCCAGGTGCTGGAGATCCCGGCCGAGTGGAAGGCCGACAAGGCGTCCTCCGGCCTGGACAGCATGCTGACCGCGAACCCGGACATCAAGGGCGTCTACATGCAGGCCGGCGGCGTCTACCTCGCCCCGACCGAGCAGGCCCTCAAGCGCAAGAACCTGTTCTTCCCGGTCGGGGACCCGAAGCACATCGTGCTCGTGTCGAACGACGGCATCCCGCAGGAACTGGCCGCCATCCGCGCCGGCGAGCTGGACGCCACCGTGTCGCAGCCGGCCGACGCGTACGCGAAGTACGGTCTGTACTGGCTGAAGAAGGCCATGGCGGGCGAGACGTTCAAGCCCGGCCCGACCGACCACGACAGCACCATCGTCGAGATCAGCCCCGGCATCCTCGAGGACCAGCTGCCCGCGCCCGTCATCACCAAGGCCAACGTGGACGACAAGGCCCTGTGGGGGAACAACCTGTGACCGCGCTGCCCGCCGGCGAATCCGCCGTCCCGGTGGTCAGCGCCGTAGGAGTCGGAAAGCGCTACGGCCCCACCGTGGCGCTCCACGACGTCAGCCTCACCGTGCACCCCGGCGAGTCGCACGCGCTCGTCGGGCGCAACGGGGCCGGCAAGTCGACGCTCGTCTCCATCCTCACCGGTCTGTCCGCCACGGACACCGGGCACGTCGAGTTCGCCGGCGACCCGGCCCCGCCCTTGACCAGGCAGGACGACTGGAAGGCGCGCGTCGCCTGCGTGTACCAGCACGCGATGGTCGTCCCGCAGCTCACCGTCGCCGAGAACCTGTTCCTCAACCGCCAGGCGGGCGGCGGGTTCTCGATCGGCTGGAAGTCGTTGCGGCGCAAGGCCCGCGAGCTGCTCGACTCGTGGGACGTGCACGTCGACGTCGACACCCCGGCCGGGGACCTCTCGGTCGAGGACCGGCAGTTCGTCGAGATCGCCCGCGCGCTGTCCTACGGCGCCCGGTTCATCGTCCTCGACGAGCCGACCGCGCAGCTGGACAGCCAGGCCATCGAGCGGCTCTTCGAGCGGATGCGCCAGATGCAGTCGGGCGGGGTGACGTTCCTGTTCATCTCGCACCACCTGCACGAGGTGTACGAGGTCTGCCAGGCCGTCACGGTCCTGCGCGACGCGAAGCACATCCTCACCGCGCCGGTCGGCGAGGTCGGCCGCGCGGAACTGGTCGACGCGATGACCGGCGAGCCGGGTGGCCTGTCGGTCCGCGACGCCGCTTCCCGCGAGGCCCTCGACGCCGACGCGGCCGAGATCCTCGCGGTCGACGGGCTGTCCGGTGACGGCTTCCGGGATGTCTCGTTCCGGCTCCGCCGCGGCGAGGTCGTCGGGCTCGCGGGCAGCAACGCCAGCGGCAAGCACCAGGTCGCCGAGACGGTCTACGGGCTGCGGACGCCGTCGGCGGGCACGATCCGGGTCGACGGCTCACCGCTGCGGCCGGGCGACATCCCGGCCGCGCTGAAGGCCGGGATCGGTTGCGTTCCCCGCGACCGCCACCACGAGGGCCTGGTACTGGGGCACTCGATCGCCGACAACGCCACCCTGTCCATTTTGGACAGGATCGGCCGCGGCGGGATCGCGTCACCGAGCGCGCGGTACGCGAGGGCGTCGCAGGCGCTGAAGGACTACGACATCGTGGCCGCGAGCGCCGAGCAGCCCGTGTCGGACCTGTCCGGCGGCAACCAGCAGAAGGTCGTGCTGGCCCGGGCCCTGATCGGCGATCCGCGGGTCGTGGTGCTGATCAACCCGACCGCGGGGGTGGACGTGAAGTCGAAGGAGGCGCTGCTCGCGGTCGTCGACCGGGTGCGCGCCGAGGGCAAGGCGGTGCTGATCGTCAGCGACGAGCTCGACGACCTGCGCCTGAGCGACCGGGTCCTGGTGCTGCGCGCAGGGGCCGTGGTCGCCGAACACCAGGCCGGGTGGTCCGACGGCGACCTCGTGGCCGACATCGAAGGAGTCGAGCTTTCGTGACCGACGTGATGACCTCTCCGCAGACGGAGCTCCCCGCGCCACCGCGCCGCCGGAAAGCCGTCTGGCTCCGCGAACTGGCACTGCTGCCCGCGCTGATCGTCGTGTTCGTCATCGGCGGCCTGGTCGACGACACGTTCGTCGGCTGGAGCAACATCGTCAGCATCCTGACCGCCTCGGCGGCGCTCTCGCTGGTCGTGCTGGGCGAGTCGCTGGTGCTGATCACCGGGAAGTTCGACCTGTCGCTGGAATCGACGATGGGCCTGGCGCCCGCGCTGGGCGCGATGGTCGTGATCCCGGCGGCGTCGGCCGGCTTCGGCGTCGAGCTGCCCGCCGCGGTCGGGCTGCTGGTGATCCCGCTGTGCGGGGCGCTGGTCGGGTTCGTCAACGGCTTCCTGATCGTGAAGCTGAAGCTGAACGCCTTCATCGTCACCCTGGCCATGCTCACCGTGCTCCGCGGCGTGCAGGTCGGCTCGACCAAGGGCAAGACGCTGTTCAACCTGCCGGATTCGTTCACCGACCTGGCGACGACGACGTTCCTCGGGCTGCCGATGTCGGTGTGGCTGGCCGCGCTGCTGTTCGCCGTCGCCGGCTGGGTGCTGCGCTACCACCGCGTCGGCCGCGCGCTGTACGCGATCGGCGGCAACCGCGAGGCCGCACGGGCGGCGGGCGTGCGCGTCGACCGGATCGCGTGGGCGGTGTTCGTCGTCGCCGGGATCCTCGCCGCGATCGGCGGGCTCGCGTACACCGGCTATGTCGGCGCGCTGGGCGCGAACCAGGGCTCCGGGATGATCCTGCAGGTCTTCGCGGCGGCGGTGATCGGCGGCGTCTCGCTCGACGGCGGCAAGGGCACCCTGGTCGGCGCCCTCACCGGCGTCCTGCTGCTGGCGTCGGTGTCGAGCCTGCTCAACTACGCGCACGTGACGGCGGAGTGGCAGGGCGCGATCTACGGCGCCATCATCCTGGTCGCGCTGATCATCGCCCGGTACGCGGGCGGCAAGCCCCAAACCTGATGCTCGCCCGGTGAAGATCCGACGTTCCGAGACTGTCGTGGGGGGGGTTTTTTGGTTTTTAGCCCCCTAAACCAACACACACCCCGCGGGGGGGTGGTGGGGGGTGCGGGGGTGGGG
>NZ_JBEZYB010000114.1:0-21060 GCF_040638285.1 Amycolatopsis sp. NPDC026612 | reverse complement strand
ATTAATGCTCTCAAAGGAACCTCAAACGAGGTTCAATACATAAGCTCTACTGGCTTAGTTCACTAGCACACTGTTGAGTTCTCAAGCAACACACTCTGAATCCACCCGCGTTATCGGCGGCCAAATCCTCGGCAGTTGTTCCAAGCGATATTCACAAGCTTTTGGTCGAGCATGCCTAATCCTACGGGCTTATTCGTAGGGAGTCGGCGGCCGCTCGTGGGCCGACGCTGAACATTACCCGGTCCGATCCGCGGTGTCAACCCGCTCGTCCCGGCCTGGTCTCCGGGGCTTGCGGCCCCGGTGTGACCCGGTGTTCCTGGCGACGAAGAGAAGATTACATGCCCCGGAACGACCCCGGAACAGGGGGGTCACTTAACGCCATTGCCGCAGGTCAGGCTGCTTACGGAGGGCTACGACGGCAGGGTCGGCAGATACCGCGGCGGGACCCGTGCCGGCGCGACCCGCTCGAAGTCCGCCGCCAGGGCGAGCATCCGGGCGTCGGACCACCGCGGCCCCATGAACGAGAGCCCGACCGGGAGCGGGCCGGCGAACCCGGCCGGCACGGTCACGTCGGGGTAGCCGGCCACCGCGGCCGGCGTCGAGGACGGGATCACGTCGTCGTCGCCCACCGCGCAGTCGGTCTTCCACGCCGGCGGGTTGGTCGGCGACGCGATCGCGTCCAGGTGGTACCCGGCCAGCGTCTCGTCGAGCGACCGGCGCGCGAGGTCCGAAAGCTCCGCGCGGCCGGCGCGGTAGGCCGGGTCGGTCGGCGGCGGCGCGGCCAGTGCCTGCTCGAACAGCTCCTGCCCGGCGAAACAGGTCCGTTCCAGCGGGTCGGCCCGGTTGTAGGCGATCAGCTCGGCCAGGTTCCGCGGGCCGTGAGGGCGGGTTGCCAGGTAGGCGTCGATGTCGCGGTGGAACTCCGTGAGCAGCGCCGGGAACTCCAGTTCACCCAGCCGCGCCTGGTACGGCAGCGTCACTTCGACGACCGTCGCCCCGGCCTTGACCAGCGAGTTTCGTGCGGAAGTCATGACCGCATCCGTTGCCGGGCCGAGCACCGGCAGCCGCCACAGGCCGATCCGCGCGCCGCGCAGGACACCCGGGCGGAGCAGCTTCGCGTAGTCCTTCGGCTGGGTGCGCGGGTAGGTGAGCGTGGCCGGGTCCGACGGGTCGCGCCCTTGCAGCACCGACAGGGTCAGCGCGACGTCGACGACGTTGCGGGCGATCGGTCCCGCGGTGTCCTGCTCGGCGGAGATCGGCACCACGCCGGTGCGGCTGACCAGGCCGAGGCTGGGTTTGTGCCCGACCGTGGCCGTCATCCCGGCGGGGCACACGATCGAGCCGTCGGTCTCCGACCCGATCGCCACCTGGGCCAGCGACGCGGCCACGCCGGCCGCGGATCCGGCGGACGACCCGCACGGGTTGCGGTCCAGCACGTACGGGTTGTTCGTCTGGCCGCCGACGCCCGACCAGCCGGACGTCGGCTTCGCGGCGCGGAAGTTCGCCCATTCGGAAAGGTTCGCCTTGCCGAGGATCACCGCGCCGGCGTTCCGCAGCCGGGTGATCAGCGTGGCGTCCTTCGCCGGGTGGCTGCGCAACGCCCGCGAACCGGCTGTCGTCCACTGGCCGCGGGTGTCGACGTTGTCCTTGACCAGCACCGGGATGCCGTCGAGCGGTCCGCGCAGGCGGTGCGCGCGACGCCGGGCGTCGCTGTCCGAAGCCTGGCCGAGAGCCGCCGGGTCGAGCGCCAGGACGGCGTTCACTTTTCCGTCGATCCGGTGAATCCGGTCGAGGTACAGCCTGGTCAGCCCGACCGCGGTGAGCCGGCCGGACGCCATCCGCGCCTGCAGCGCCGGGATGTTCGCGGAGTCGAGGTCGAAGTGGCCGGAGGCCGAAGCGGCGGGCGCCGCGGTGACGAGCACGAGTGCGGCGGCCAGGTTCGCGAGGAACACCGGCCGCCGCCCCATCAGAGCACCGGGAGGAGCGTCCGGAGTTCGTACGGGGTGACCGCGCTGCGGTAGTTGTCCCACTCCACGCGCTTGTTCCGGAGGAAGAAGTCGTAGACGTGTTCGCCGAGCGCTTCCGGGAGGAGTTCGGACTTCTCCATCTCGGCCAGCGCCTCCCCCAGGTTCTGCGGTAGCTGCGAGTACCCGGCGGCGCGCCGCTCGGAGTCGCTGAGCTGCCAGATGTTGTCCTCGGCGGGTGGCGGCAGCTCGTAGCCCTTTTCGATCCCCTTGAGCCCGGCGGCCAGGATGACCGAGTACGCCAGGTACGGGTTGCACGCCGAGTCCAGCGTACGGATTTCCACCCGTCGGGATGACGCCTTTCCGGGTGAATACATCGGGACCCGGACGAGGGCGGAGCGGTTCGCCCGGCCCCACGAGACCGTCGTCGGCGCTTCACTCCCGCTGATCAGGCGCTTGTAGGAGTTCACCCACTGGTTGGTGACCGCCGAGATCTCCTTCGCGTGGTGGAGTACGCCGGCGACGAAGGCCTTGCCGGTCCCCGACAGCTCGTGCGGGTCTTCGGCGTCGTAGAAGGCGTTGCGGTCGCCTTCGAACAGGCTGACGTGCGTGTGCATCCCCGAGCCGGGCTGGTCGGTGAACGGCTTCGGCATGAACGTGGCTCGCACGCCCTGCGTCAGCGCGACCTCCTTGACGACGTAGCGGAACGTCATCACGTTGTCGGCCATGGTCAGCGCGTCGGCGTAGCGGAGGTCGATCTCCTGCTGGCCGGGGGCACCCTCGTGGTGGCTGAACTCGACCGAGATGCCCATCGCCTCGAGGGTCTCGATGGCGTGCCGCCGGAAGTGCGTCGCGGTGGCGTGGCTGGCCTGGTCGAAGTAGCCGCCGTTGTCCGCAGGCTCCGGCTCGCTGCCGTCGTCCGGCATGGTCGAGAGCAGGAAGAACTCGATTTCGGGGTGGACGTAGCACGTGAAGCCCGCCTCCGCGGCCTTCGACAGCTGGCGGCGCAGCACGTGCCGGGGGTCGGCCCACGACGGCGAGCCGTCCGGCATCGCGATGTCGCAGAACATGCGGGCCGAGTACGGGCCGCCGTCCGGGGTTTCCCAGGGAAGGACCTGGAACGTGGCCGGGTCCGGCTTGGCGACCATGTCCGATTCGTAGACGCGGGCGAAGCCCTCGATGGCCGAGCCGTCGAAGCCGATCCCGTCGTTGAAGGCGCCTTCGAGCTCGGCCGGCGCCACCGCGACGGACTTGAGGAACCCCAGCACATCGGTGAACCAGAGACGGACGAAACGGATGTCGCGCTCCTCGAGCGTGCGAAGCACGAATTCCTGCTGGCGATCCATGGCCGCACCCTAACCACAGCGTGTTAACGGCATGTTTCACGACGCGCCGAGCGCGGCTAAGTCACGTCGCGAGGACGGCGACGGGCTTCTTCGCGCGGGTGATGGCCAGCGATGCGACGGACGCGATCACGGCGAGGACCGCCGCGGAGTACCAGGCCAGGCTGTAGTTCCCGAGCTGGTCGCGGACCAGGCCCGCGGCCGACGCGGCGAACGCGGCCCCGAGCTGGTGGCAGGCGAACACCCAGCCGAACACGATCGGGCCGGCTTCGCCGAACGCGCGGACACAGAGCGCGACGGTCGGCGGGACCGTGGCCACCCAGTCGAGGCCGTAGAACAGGATGAACGCCCACATGCTCGGCTGCACGGTGCCGCCGAAAAGCTGCGGTAGCAGCGCCAGCGAGAGCCCGCGCAGCGCGTAGTAGACGCCGAGCAGGATCCGCGGGTCGACGCGGTCGGTCAGCCAGCCGGAGAAGATCGTCCCGACGACGTCGAAGACGCCGACCAGGGCCAGCAGGCTCGCCGCCGTCGTCTGCGGCATGCCGTGGTCGTGCGCGGCCGGGACGAAGTGGGTGCCGACCAGTCCGTTGGTCGTCGCGCCGCAGATCGCGAAGCCGGCCGCCAGCAGCCAGAACGTCCGCGTCCGGGCGGCCTGGCCCAGCACGGAGAGGGCGCGCCGGACCGAGCCGGTCTTCGGTGCCGGGCGCGCGACCTCGGCGTCGGCGGGCGCGCCGTAGGCCGTCGTGCCGACGTCGGCGGGGTGGTCGCGGATCAGCAGCAGGACCACCGGGACGACGGCGAGCGCGGCGATGGCGATCACCAGCGACGCCGTGCGCCAGCCGGAGCCCACCGCGAGGTTCGCGATGAGCGGCAGGAAGATCAGCTGGCCGGTGGCCCCCGCCGCGGTCAGGACGCCGGTGACGACGCCCCGGCTGCGGACGAACCACCGGGCGGCGACCATCGCGGCGAAGCCCATGGCCATCGAGCCGGTGCCGAGGCCGACCAGCACCCCCCAGCAAAGGACGAGCTGCCAGCTCGCGGTCATGAACACCGTGCCGCCCGCGCCGAGGGCGATGACCGTCAATGCCGTCGCCGAGACGCGCCGGATGCCGAAGCGCTCCATCAACGCGGCCGCGAAGGGCGCGAAGAGGCCGAAGAGCACGAGGTTCACCGAGACGGCCGAGCTGATGGTGGCGCGGGACCAGCCGAACTCTTCGTGCAGCGGGTCGATGAGGACGCCGGGGGCGGCGCGGAAGCCGGCGGAAGCGAGCAGCGCGACGAAGGCGGCGCCGGCGATCAGCCATGCGCGGTGCAGCTTCGGGGCGGGACGGGTCTCAACGGTCACCCAGGCAGTTTCCCCGCGTGCGTGTGCCGTCGAAAGTGGCCGGAAGGACATCATCCGTAAGGATCAGGCCACCGGATGCCGCTCAGTAGGCTCTGGGGATGTCCCGCTTCGCCCTGCTGCTCGTGCTCCTGCTGACGGCCGGCTGCACCGGATCGCCCGACACACGCGGGCCGTTCCCGGCGGGCGCCGAGCTGGTCCGCGACGCGGCGACGTCGTTCGCGGCGGTGCGGGGCGTGCACTTCGCGGCGGGCGTCAACGGCGTCCTGCCGGGCTTCCCGCTCCGCCAGATCGAAGGCGACGCGACTCTCGACGACGGCGAGTCCGCGTCCGGCACGGCCGACGTCCAGGACGACAACGCCGGCGGCGGGCACGTGAAGTTCAACTTCATCGTCAACGGCCAGCACTTTTCGACCGACCTCGGGGCCGGTCCGCTGCCCGACGCGTACACGGTCAGCAGGTTCCTCGGCGCGCACGGCGGGCTGAAGCGGCTGCTCGACGGGCTGACCGACGCCGAGACCGAAGGCCGCGAGAACGTCGACGGCTCGCCCGCTCTGCGGGTCGGCGGCCGGGTGCCGGCCGCCGTCGCACGCAGCGTGCTCGCCCAGGTCGACGCCGACCTCAACGTCAAGATCTGGGTCTCCGACAGCCTGCCCCGGCGGTTCGTGCGGCTGTGGGTGCAGATCCCGCCGCCGGACAACCACCTCAGCCCGGTGATGATCGAGCTGTCGCTGACCAAGCAGGCGTAACTACTGCCCGGAGCACCTCGTGCCCTCCGGCGGCAGCGTGCCGTCGACGAGGTAGTCCGTGCCCGCCTGGTCGACGCACTTGACGCCCTGCAGGAACACCGTGTGCTGGGTGCCCTCGAAGGTGAGCAGGGCGCCCTTCAGACCCTTCGCGAGGTTGACGCCGGCCTGGTACGGCGTCGCCGGGTCGTTGGTCGTCGAGATGACCAGCGTCTTCGCCAGGCCTTCGACGTTCGGCACGTGCGGCTCCGAGGTGTTCGGCACCGGCCAGAACGCGCACGCGTCCCGGGCTGCGCTCGCCGGACGGCCGTCGTCGAGGAACGGCGCCACCTTCACGTACTGCTCCTGCGCCTTGAGGATGACGTTCGGATCGGTGACGCGCGGGTCGTCGACGCAGCGGATCGCCGTGAACGCGTCCTGCGTGGTGCCGTAGCGGCCGTCGGAGTCACGCTCGTTGTAGACGTCGGCCAGCTTCTCCAGCGTCGCGCCGCGCTGCTGCTTCAGCTCGTTGAGGCCCGTGTTCAGGGCGTCCCAGAGGCTTTCCTGGTAGAGCGCCTGGATGACGCCGGTGGTGGCGTCCTCGTACGAGAGCTTGCGGCCGTCGCCGACCGGCACCGGGAAGTCGATCAGCGGCCGGACCAGGCCCTGGAACGCCGCGACCGCGCTGCCGGGGTCCGCGCCGAGCGCGCAGTCCTGCTGGGCCGTGCACCACTTCGCGAACTGCGTGAACGCCGTCCCGAAGCCCTGGCCCTGGGCGACCAGCGACTCGACCGCGTCCTGCTCGGGGTCGACCGCGCCGTCGAGGACCATCGCGCGGACGTTCTTCGGGAACGCCTCGGCGTAGGCCGACCCGATCCGGGTGCCGTAGGAGTAGCCCAAATAGGTGAGCTTTTCGTCGCCGAGGACCGAGCGCAGGACGTCCAGGTCCTTCACGACGTCGCGGGTGCCGACGTTGGCCAGCATCCCGGTGCCGTCCTCGGTGCGCTGGGCGCACTTGGCGGCGAAGTCCTTCTCCTGCGACTCCTGCTTGAGCACCCCCGACGGCGAACCGTCGGTTTCGCTGTCGTCCGCGCGGTCGGCGTCGCGCTCCTGGTCGGTCAGGCAGTGGATGGCCGGCTGGCTCGCGCCGATCCCCCGCGGGTCGAAGCCGACCAGGTCGAAGCGCTTGGCCGGTCCGGCGCTGGTCGCCGGCTTGACCAGCCCGGCGGCCGCGACCATGCCCGACGCACCCGGCCCACCCGGGTTGACCACGAGCGACCCGATCCGCGAGCCGGAATCCGTCGCCCGGTGCCGGAGCAGGCCCAGCGTGATCGTGTCGCCGGCCGGCTTGGCGTAGTCCAGCGGCACGGTCAGGCGCGCGCACTGGACGTCTTTCGCCTGGAACGCCGACCTCGCGTCTTCCGACGTCGCGTAAGGTGCGCAGTCGGCCCAGGACAGGCTCTGGCCGTAGAACCGCTCCAGCCCGGCGGGCACCGGCCCGGACGGCGGGTGCGACTCGGTCGTCGGAGCGGGCGGCTCGGTCTTGCCGGTCGACGTGCAGGCGGTCAGCGAGGCCGCGAAGAGCACGGATGTCGCAATTGCGGTGATCCGGCGGGCACGGGACCTGGCGCTGGGGTGAGGGAACACGGTTGGATCGTCCCATCCGGCCGCGGAACTCGAACGCACCACCGTCGCGTTGGGTGGTGGAGGCCGGTCGAGCGAGAGAGAACGGGAGACCAGGGGTGGCAGCACTGATCAGCCGGATGGGCAAGAAGCTCCGCCGGATCATCCAGCGGCCGGGCAGCGTCGAGCTGACCCGCTACGAAGGACTGCTGCCCGCGGTCGAGGGGCTCGAACCCGAGCTCGAGAAGCTCTCCGACGAGGAGCTGACCGAGCGGGCGGGCAAGCTCCGCGAGACGCTGAAGGACACCGCGTTCGGCGACGCCCAGCTGGTCGAGGTGTGCGCGCTGGGCCGCGAGGCCGCGCGGCGGGCCCTCGGCGAGCGCGCGTTCGACGTCCAGGTGCTGGGCACCATGGGCCTGCTCACCAAGCACGTCGTGCAGATGGAGACCGGTGAGGGCAAGACCCTCGCGGGTGCGCTGGCCGCGGCGGGGTACGCCCTGCGCGGAAAGCGCGTGCACGTCGTCACCGTCAACGACTACCTGGCCCGACGCGACGCGGAGTGGATGGGCCCGGTGTACGCGCTGCTCGGCGTGTCGGTCGGCTGGGTCGAGCCGTCGCACTCGCGGGAAGAGCGCAAGGTCGTCTACGCCAAGGACGTCACCTACGGTGCCGTGGCCGAGATCGGCTTCGACGTGCTGCGCGACCGGCTGGTCACGCACCTGGACGACCTCGTGCAGCCGGCCCCAGAGGTCGCGATCGTCGACGAGGCGGACTCGGTGCTCGTCGACGAGGCCCGCGTCCCGCTGGTGATGGCCGGCTCGATCGACCACACCGACGCCGACGAAGAGGTCGCGAAGGTCGTCCGGCGGCTGCGGCTGGGCCTGCACTACGAGACCGACAGCGAGGGCCGCAACGCCTGGCTGACCGACGCCGGCGCGTCCGTCGTCGCGAAGTCGCTCGGCCTGGAGGTCGACGACCTCTACGGCGAGACGGCCTCGGACCGGCTCCCCGCGGTGAACGTCGCCCTGCACGCGCACGCGCTGCTCACCCGCGACGTCGACTACCTGGTCCGCGACGGCAAGGTGCAGCTCATCAACGCCGCCCGCGGCCGCGTCGCCGAGCTGCAGCGCTGGCCGGACGGCCTCCAGGCCGCCGTCGAGGCGAAGGAGCAGGTCACCGCGACCGACCGCGGCGAAATCCTCGACTCCATCACCGTCCAGGCGCTGCTCGCGCGGTACCCGGAGGTGGCGGGCATGACCGGTACCGCCGTGGCCGTCGCCGAGCAGCTGCGGGAGTTCTACGAGCTCGAGGTCGCGGTCATCCCGCCGAACACGCCGAACATCCGCGAGGACCTCGAAGACCGGGTCTTCGCGTCGCCGTCGCAGAAGCTGCGGGCGATCGAGGAGGAAATCCGCACGGTGCACGAAACCGGGCGGCCGATCCTCGTCGGCACCCAGGACGTCGCCGAGTCCGAAGAGCTGGCCGAGAAGCTCGCGAAGGTCGACCTCGAGTGCGTCGTGCTCAACGCGCGCAACGACGCCGAAGAAGCCGCGATCATCGCCGAGGCCGGCAAGAAGGGCGCGGTCACCGTGTCCACCCAGATGGCCGGCCGCGGTACCGACATCCGGCTGGGCGGCACCGACGGCGCGAACCGCGACGAGGTCGTCGAACTGGGCGGCCTGCACGTCATCGGCACCGCGCGGTACCCGTCGAGCCGGCTCGACGGCCAGCTGCGCGGCCGCTCCGGCCGCCAGGGCGACCCGGGCAGCGCGATCTTCTTCGCCAGCCTCAACGACGAACTCGTGCTGTCGAACGCGCCCGACGTGCCGGACGGCATCGCCGCCGACGAGGAGACCGGCGAGATCACCGACCCGGCGGCACTGCGGCAGCTCAACCACGCCCAGCGCGTCGCCGAGGGCGTCGACCTGGAGATCCACCGCAACACCTGGCGCTACACGCGGCTGATCGAACGGCAGCGGCGTGACCTGCTGGTGCACCGCGACAAGGTGCTTCGCACCGGGTACGCGGCGGAGCAGCTGGAGAAGGCGCACCCGGAGAAGTTCGGCGAGCTGAAGGAGAAGCTGGGCGACGGCGAGGAAAGCCAGGAAAAGCTGGAGCAGATGTGCCGCGAGGTGCTGCTGTTCCACATCGACCAGCTGTGGTCGGACCACCTGGCGTACCTGACCGACGTCCGCGAGAGCATCCACCTGCGCGCGCTGGCGCGGGAGACGCCGCTGGACGAGTTCCACCGCGCGGCGATCCCGGAGTTCCACAAGATCATCGCCGAGGCGAACTCCCGGGCGGCGAAGACCCTCGAAGAGGCCGAGCTGACCGACGAGGGCATCGACCTCGGCGACGCGGGCGTCCGGCGCGCGAACACGACGTGGACGTACCTCGTGCACGACAACCCGTTCGATTCGGACTTCGAGCAGACCATCAAGAAGGTCCGGAGCATGATCAAGCGGAAGTAGCGCTCGCGCGTTCGCAGGAGCCCCCGTCCGGTTCGCCGGGCGGGGGTTTCTCGTTTGCCCCGTGCCCACCCGCAAGGACGACGGCACCTGCGTCCGGCTCGACGCGTTCGCGAAGTTCTTCGAAGAGGCCCGCGCACGGCGACGTCCCCCGCGCCGTGGCCTCGGCCTGAGCGTGGCATTTCGCCCACATTCGCTCGGCCTCCCGGGTGGCGGTGGGACAGAATGACGGCATGCCGCAACTGCGCATCGCGCTCGCCCAGGTCAACCCCACCGTCGGCGACCTCGACGGCAACGCCGACCTGCACGTCGAGTGGACCCGCCGGGCCGCCGAAGCCGGCGCCCACGTCGTCGTCTTCCCCGAGATGTCCCTGACCGGCTACCCCGTCGAGGACCTCTCCCTGCGCAAGACCTTCGCCGCCGCCTCGCGGCAGGGCGTCGAGGGGCTGGCGCGCCGGCTCGACGAAGCCGGCTACGGCGAGGTGCTCACCTACATCGGCTACCTCGACCTCGACGACGTCGGCCCGCGTGACGCGGCGGCGGCCCTCTACCGCGGCGAGGTCGTCGCGCGGCAGTTCAAGCACCACCTGCCCAACTACGGCGTCTTCGACGAGCACCGCTGGTTCAAGCCGGGCACCACGCTCGACGTCGTCCGGTTCCACGGGCTCGACATCGGCATGGTGATCTGCGAGGACATCTGGCAGGACGGCGGGCCGATCTCGGCGCTGGGGCGCGCCGGCGTCGACCTCGTCGTGGCGCCGAACGCGTCGCCCTACGAGCGGTCCAAGGACGAGCAGCGGCTGCCGCTCATCGCCCGGCGCGCCGCCGAAGCCGGGGCGCCCTTGGTCTACACCAACCAGGTCGGCGGGCAGGACGACCTCGTCTTCGACGGCGACTCGCTCGTCGTCACCGCCGACGGCACGGTGATCGCACGCGCTCCGCAGTTCGTCGAGCACCTGCTCGTGCTGGACATGGACCTCGTCGCGGGCGGGCACGCCGGCGACGGCGAGCTCGAAGGCCTGCACGTCCGGCGCCGCGTGCTCGGCGAGGAGCCGCTGCCGGCGTACCCGGCCACGGCCGAGCCGGTCATCAGCGAGCCGCTGTCGGACGAGGCCGAGGTCTGGTCGGCGCTCGTCGTCGGGCTGCGGGACTACGTGCACAAGAACGGTTTCTCGTCGGTGATCTTCGGGTTCTCCGGCGGGATCGACTCGGCGGTCTGCGCGGCGCTGGCCGCGGACGCGCTCGGCGGCGACAACGTCCACGGCGTCTCGATGCCTTCGAAGTACTCGTCGGGCCACTCGAAGGACGACGCCGCCGACCTGGCGCGGCGGATCGGCGCGCACTACCGGGTCGAGCCGGTCGAGGACATGGTCCGCGTGTACGTCGACCAGCTTTCCTTGACGGGCCTGGCCGAGGAGAACATCCAGGCGCGGACGCGGGGCATGCTCCTCATGGCACTGTCCAACCTGGACGGTCACCTGGTGCTGGCGACGGGCAACAAGACCGAGCTCGCCGTCGGCTACTCCACGATCTACGGCGACGCGGTGGGCGCGTTCGCGCCGATCAAGGACGTCTTCAAGACCCACGTGTGGCAGCTGGCGAGCTGGCGCAACGCCGAGGCGGCGAAACGGGGCGAGACACCGCCGATCCCGGAGAACTCGATCTCGAAGCCGCCGTCGGCCGAACTGCGGCCGGGTCAGGTGGACACCGACTCACTGCCGGACTACGCGCTGCTCGACGACATCCTCGACGACTACGTGGAGGGCGACCGCGGGTACGCCGACCTGGTTTCCGCCGGATTCGACCCGGAGACCATCGACCGCGTGGTGCGGATGGTCGACAAGGCCGAGTACAAGCGGCGCCAGTACCCGCCGGGCACGAAGATCACGTTCAAGGCCTTCGGCCGCGACCGGCGGCTGCCCATGACCAACCTCTGGCGCGAGGGCAAGGCCTAGCTCAGGGCGACCTGACGGCCTTCCGGCGTCCGGAGGGCCGCCGTCAGCCCGGCCCGGTCGGCCCGGCGGACCAGCAGTTCCAGGCCGAGCGCGTCCGTCACCGCGAGCACCGAATCCGGGTCGGGGTGGGTGCCGGTGACCATCAGCAGGGGCAGGGACGGCAGGCCGCGCGTCGTCGGGTGCGGGGTGGTGCCCCAGTCGATGAGGAACGGGTGCAGGGTGCCCGGGACGCTCGGCGGGGTCAGGCGCCAGCGCAGCAGCTCGCCGTCCCCGGTTTCGCGGGACATCTCGATCGCGTCGCCCGGGTCGAAGCCGTGGACGCGGGCCGCCGCGATCGTCGCGTCGAGGTCGGTGCTGCGGACCGCCCAGGCGACCAGCGCGGGCTCGGTGAGCTCGTCGATGCCGAACGGCCGGGGCACGTCGGGGTCCGGCTGCGCCGGATCGGGGCCGATCACCTCCAGGTACATCCCCGCGCCGAGGTCGGCGAGGTGGTTGGCCGTGCCGACGCCGACGTGGCGGCCGCCGGGCGCGGGCGAGACCCCGGTGAGTGCGGTGACGCGGGCGACGGCCTCGGCGAGGTCCGGGCCGGCGTAGACGAGGTGATCGAGCACGAGCGCCATCATCCCGCGCCGGCCGTGCTCGCCGCATCGACCACCCGTGGCCGCTCTCCGGTCGTAGGCTGGCGGCATGACGACGGGGTTCACGGTGTTCGACACGGCGATCGGGGTGTGCGGGCTCGCCTGGCGCGACGACGTCGTCATCGGGACGTCGCTGCCCGAGGGCAGCGCGGCGCGGACCCGCGCCCGGCTGGCCCGGCGGTTCCCGGACGCCGCCGAGGGGACGCCGCCGTCGCCGGTGCAGGCCGCGGTGGACGGGATCGTGGCGTTGCTCGGCGGTGCGCGCCAGGATCTGGCCGCGGTGGTGCTGGACTTCGCGGGGGTGCCGGAGTTCCACCGCCGCGCGTACGAGATCGCGCGCGCCATCCCGCCGGGCAAGACACTGACCTACGGCGACATCGCGCACCGGCTCGGGCAGCCGGGTTCGGCGCAGGCCGTCGGGCAGGCCATGGGGCACAACCCGTTCCCGATCATCGTGCCGTGTCACCGGGTCCTGGCGGCGGGCGGCAAGGACGGCGGGTTCTCGGCGCGGGGCGGCGTGGGGACGAAACGCCGGATGCTCGTGATCGAGGGCGCGCTGGCGGACGAGCCGACGCTGTTCTGAGCCCCGGCGCGGGATCGGACGGGCAGCACGCGTACCTGGCTGGACGACACGCGGGCGGGGTCAGGTCGGCTGGGACTCCGGGGTCCACGGCTTGATCCAGGGGCTCTCCGGCCAGCCCTCGGCTGCCGCCATGAGGGGCATGGCCGTGCCGCCGTCGATGTGCTCGCGGAGGATGTCCGCGTGGCCCGCGTGGCGGGCCGTCTCCTGGATCAGGTGCAGCAGGACCCAGCGGACCGACCAGGCTTCGACGTCCTTCGGGAACCACGGCACGCCCTTCGGCACCGGGACCGCCTGACCGAGGTCGGCGATGCCCGCGACGACCTCGGCCGTGCGGGCCGCCACCTCGTCGTACCGGGCCAGCGCGTCCTGCACCGTCTCGTCTGGGCTCAGCCGGTGCGCCGACGCATACTCCGCCACGCTCTCCTCGAACGGCTTCTGCGGCACCTGCAGCACCGTGTCGAGCCAGCTGTTCTCGACGGTCGCCACGTGCTTGATCAGCCCGCCCACCGTCAGCGTGCTCTTCGTCGACGTCAGCCTCGCCTGTTCGTCCGTCAACCCGTAGGCCGCCAGCTTCAGCACGTACCGCTGCTGCGCCAGGAAGCTGAGCAACCCGTCACGCTCGTCGGACACCGGCCGCACGTTTCCCGCCATGTCGATCCTTCCGCTCAGTGACACCTGCGGTGATCGTCCCACCCGGCACCGACATTTCCGGCGGGCCGCGGCCGCTAGGACTGCGGCCGGACGAACGGGAACAGGACCGTCTGGCGGATCGAAGCGCCGGTGAGCATCATGAGCAGCCGGTCGACGCCCAGGCCGAGCCCGCCGGTCGGCGGCATCCCGTGTTCCAGGGCGAGCAGGAAGTCCTCGTCCAGCTCCATCGCCTCGACGTCACCACTGGCCGCGCGCAGCGACTGCCCTTCCAGCCGCCGCCGCTGCTCGATCGGGTCGGTCAGCTCGGTGTAGGCGGTGCCGACCTCGGAGCCGAACGCGATGAGGTCCCAGCGCTCGGCCAGCCGCGGGTCTTCGCGGTGCTGGCGGGTCAGCGGCGAGACGTCGGTCGGGTAGTCGGTGTAGAAGGTCGGCAGCACGGTCGCGCCCTCGACGAGGTGCTCGAACGCCTTGAGCACGAGGTCGCCGTGGCTCGGGTCCTCCCCCACCGGGACCCCCGTGGCCAGGCACAGGCGGCGCAGCTCGGCCACCGGCGTCCCCGAGTCGATCTCCTCGCCGAACACCGCCGAAACGGCTTCGTGCACCGGGACCACCGGCCAGTCGCCGGAGATGTCGTGGTCGACGAGCTTGCCGTCGGCGCCGGGCCGCCGGACGACCTGGGCGCCGTACGCCGCCTCGGCCGCGTGCTGGACCAGTTCGCGGGTCAGCGTCCTCATCGTGTCGTAGTCCGCGTACGCCTGGTACGCCTCGAGCATCGTGAACTCGGGGTTGTGCGTCGCGTCGACGCCTTCGTTGCGGAAGTTGCGATTGAGCTCGAAGACGCGCTCGACGCCGGCGACGCACAGCCGCTTCAGGTACAGCTCGGGCGCGATCCGCAGGTACATCCGCATGTCGTAGGCGTTGATGTGGGTCACGAACGGCCGCGCGTTGGCGCCGCCGTGCACCGTCTGCAGCATCGGCGTCTCGACCTCGAGGTAGTCGGCGTGGTGCAGCCGGTCGCGCACCGCGCGGACCACCGTGGACCGCAGCCGCAGCATGTTCGTCGAGTCCGGGTTGACGGCCAGGTCGAGGTAGCGCTGCCGGACCCGCGTCTCCGGGTCGGTGAGGCCCTTGCGCTTGTCGGGCAGCGGGTGCAGGCACTTCGCGGTGACCGTCCACTCGTCGACGAGGACCGAGAGCTCGCCCCGCTTCGACGTCACGACCTGGCCGCTGACCCCGACGTGGTCGCCGAGGTCGACGCCGGTCCGCCAGCGGGTGAGGTCCAGCTCGCCGGCCTCGAGCATGAGCTGGATCTCGCCGCTGAAGTCCTTGACGCGGGCGAAGCACAGGCCGCCGAGGATGCGCAGGTTCAGCACGCGCCCGGCGATCCGGACCCGGTGCCCGGTGGTGGCGTCCGGGGCCAGGTCGCCGAACTTCCGGACGACGTCCCCGATGTGGTCTTCGCGGCGGAACCCGACCGGGTACGGGTCGATGCCGGCTTCGCGGAGCTTGTCGAGCTTGGCGATGCGGACGCGGACCTGTTCGGGGCGCCGCACGGCCTTCGGTGCCGGCGTCGCCGCCGACTCTTCGATCTCCTTGACGCGCGCGACGAAGTCGTCGGTGACCGTCTCCAGCCGCAGGGACCGCGCCGGGCCGGTCGGGACGAACCCTTCGAGCGCGCCGGCGACGATGCCGACGCGCGGCAGCCGGCGGGCCGAGGAGTAGCAGAGGAACCGCGGCTCCCAGTCCGGCCCGTACTTGGCGTTGGACCGGTACAGCGATTCCAGCTGGAAGAACCGCGAGAACACGCTCAGGATCCCGCGCCAGGCCCGCAGCACCGGGCCCGCGCCGATCCGCTCGCCCTCGGAGAACACCGCGCGGAACATCGCGAAGTTGAGCGAGATCCGCTGCGCGCCGAGGTACTGCGCGGCCGCGACCGTCTCGGCGATCATGTACTCGTTGAGGCCGTTCTCGGCGTCGCGGTCGCGGCGCATGAGGTCCAGCGACAGCCCCCGCCGTCCCCACGGGACGAACGACAGCAGCCCGCGCAGCTCACCGTGGCCGTCGTAGGCCTCGACCATCACGCTGCGGCCGTCGCTGGCGTCGCCGAGCCGGCCCAGCGCCATCGAGAACCCGCGTTCGGTCTCGGCGCCGCGCCAGGCCTGCGCCCGCGCGAGCAGGTCCGTCATCTCGCTATCGGGGATCTCGCCGTGGCGGCGGACCCGCGAGGTGTAGCCGGCGCGCTGGATGCGCTTGACGGCCTGGCGCACCGAGCGCCGCTCCGGCCCGGCCAGGCTGAACTCGCGGACGTCGAGGACCGCTTCGTCGCCGATTTCCAGCGCCCGCAGGCCCGCGCCGGTGTACGCCTTCGCCCCGCGTTCGCTCGCCCCGAGCACGCCCGGGGTCCAGCCGTACCGGCGCGTCTCGTCGAGCCACGCGCGGACCGCGTCCGGCCACGCCTCGGGGTCGCCGACCGGGTCGGCGCTGGCGACGCTGGTGCCGCCGAGGACGCGGTAGGTCACCGCCGCGCGGCCGTTCGGCGCGAAGACGACGCTCTTGTCGCGGCGCGTGGCGAAGTAGCCGAGGGAGTCCTCTTCGCCGTGTTCGGCGAGCAGTTTGCGCAGGCGCAGCTCTTCGTCGTCGGTGCGCAGGCCGCGGCTGCGCACGCCGCGGAAGAGCAGGTACAGCGCCGCGGTGACGACCGCGGTCGCGCTGAGGTCGATGAACACGTCGAGCCAGCCCGGCCCCTCGCCGACGCCGATCCGGCGCAGCTGCAGGTTCTCGCCGGTGGCGTGGTTCACGACCCACACGAACCGCTCCCAGGAGTCGCCGAGGTGGCCGGGGAACGTCTCCGCCAGCCCCCAGCCGACCAGGATGACCACGGTGAAGCCGCCGAACAGCATGGTCAGGCCGTCGCGCCAGGCGCTCGGTGCGAGCAGGGCCGGGAAGGCCGGGCGCAGCGTGAGCAGGAGCGCGATCAACCCGACCGACAGCACGTCGGCGACGGTGAGCGACCACAGCTGGACCGGGATGTGGCGCACCTGCTTCGACCCGAGCGACAGCAGTTCGGGCGACCACAGCAGCGTCGCCTGCAGGGCCAGGGTGAGCAGCAGCCCGCCGACCTGGAACAGCACCAGCGTGTACAGGGCCGCCTTCTTGCGGCGGCGCAGGGCGGCGCCGAGCACGACCAGCAGCAGCACCATGACCAGGCTCGCGCTGGTCGGCACGCTGAGGGCGGAGAACCCCATGTCGATGCCGTTGAGGAGGCGCCCGTGCGGGCCGTTGGTGAACAGCAGGATCACCGAGAACACGGCGGCCAGCTGCACCACGGTCGCGACGATGCCGCCCGCCTTCGCCTTCCAGGCGGGAATGCGCGGACGCGAGCTCGCGAGGTTTCCCATCGTTGGTTTCGTCGCCTTTCGCGGCCGATCGGAGGTCATGCCCTCTTCTTGACGTAAGTGAACCCGGGTTGGTTGTCCTCCGACATCAACCTGAAGGCTGACGGCCGGTCGTCTTCGAGGGTGTGAAGCTTGTCGCACGAGGTTGGGGCCGGTCCGGGGGCGTGTCACGCTTTGGGACGCCCCTGCTCCACGACCCGGGGACCTCGCCGAGGCCTCGAGGGAAGGACGGTCGACGACGATGTCTGCTGCCAGCGCGAACGGGCCCGAAGAAACGGCCCCCTACGGCACCGGAGCCGCTCCCAAGCCGGCTTCGGGCCGGAAGGTCCGCGTCCACCACCTGCGTGAGCTCAAGGAACGCGGGGAACCGTGGCCGATGCTCACCGCGTACGACATGTACACCGCCGCGCTGTTCGACGAGGCCGGGATCCCGGTGCTGCTCGTCGGCGACTCCGCGGCCAACAACGTCTTCGGCTACGACACGTCGCTGCCGGTGACGGTCGAGGAGCTGCTGCCGCTCGTGCGGGCGGTCACCCGGTCGGTCAAGCGGGCCCTGGTGGTCGCGGACCTGCCGTTCGGCTCCTACCAGCTCTCGCCGCAGCAGGCGCTGGAGACGTCGGTGCGGTTCATGAAGGAGGGCCGCGCGCACGCCGTCAAACTCGAGGGCGGCCGCCGGTTCGCCGCGCACGTCGAAGCGCTGACGTCGGCCGGCGTGCCGGTGATGGGGCACATCGGCTTCACCCCGCAGAGTGAACACAACCTCGGCGGCTACCGGGTGCAGGGGCGCGGCGAAGCAGCGGACGTGCTGCTCGCCGACGCGCTGGCGCTGCAGGAGGCCGGGGCGTTCGCGGTCGTGATGGAGATGGTGCCCGCCGAAGCCGCGAAGCGCGTCACAGCGGAGCTGAAGATCCCGACGGTCGGCATCGGCGCCGGCCCGGACTGCGACGCGCAGGTGCTCGTCTGGCAGGACATGGCCGGGCTGCGGCGCGGCAAGGCCCCGCGGTTCGTCAAGCGCTACGCCGACGTCGCGACGGTGCTGCAGGACGCGGCGACGGCGTTCGCGGAGGACGTCCGCCGCGGTGAGTTCCCGGCGCCCGAGCACGCGTTCCACGACTAACCCCGGCCCTTGAACCGGTCGGACAGGGCCGGGTCGCTCTCCCACCACAGTCCCGACGTCGCTGCGGCGCCCGAGGCGGCTTCTTCGTCCAGCTGGACGTCGATCTGCTTCGCGCGCCGCTCGTCGTCGCGGGCCCAGCGGACGAACAGCGCCACCACGAACGGCAGGCCCGCGACGTCACCGCCGATCCACAGCACGCCCGCGCCGACGATCTGGTCCGTGCGCGGATCCGGCCCCCGGCCGGGGTGCGCGGCCGCGTAGTGCGCCGGCGCGAGCAGCGGGCCGAGCCACAGCACCAGGCCGAGCGCGCCGTCGAAGATCACCTCGGCGAACGCGATCCACACCGACACCAGGTGCGGGTCGTCCCGCGGCGTCGGGTCGAGGCCGAGCCGGGTCCAGAAGTACGTGAAGCCCGCCAGCACGAGCACCAGCCGGACCAGGCCGGCGGCCACCGGCGAGCGCAGCGTGACGTCGTAGAGCGGCGTCAGGTACAGCACCAGCACCGGCGCGATCAGCACGACGGTGACCACCGGCGGGAACGTCAGCGCCCGGGCGAGCGGGCCGCGGCCGTGCCGACGCAGCCACGGGGCCTCGACGGTGTCGAGGAGCAACCGGATCGGCGCGCCCAGGGCCAGCAGCAGCGGCGTGATCATCAGTAGCGTGACCGTCTGGACCGCGCGGACCCAGAAGAACATCGTGTCGTAGACCGCCAGCGGTGAGCAGGTGACCAGCACGATCGTCGCCAGCCCGGCGAGGAACGCCGTCGTGCGGCCCGGGGGCCAGGCGCGGCGGCAGGCCGCGCGGACGTAGAGCGTGCCCGCGAGGAGCACGCCGAGGACCGCCGGAGCGTCGAACGTCAGCGACACGTCAGACCGCGAAGAAGATCAGGCTGCCGATTCCGGCGACCACGCAGTAAATGGCGAACGGGGTCAGAGTACGCGTTTCGAAGTATCCGGTGAGGAATCGGACAGAAATGTACGAAGCGACCCCGGCGATGAGGCTGCCGACGAGCGCGGGGCCGAGCGAGGCCTGGTTTTCCGGGGCGAACAGCGTCGGCATCTTGAGCACGCCCGCGGCGAGGATCACCGGTGTGGCGAGCAGGAACGCGAACCGTGCGGCGTCCTCGTGCCCCAGCCCGCGGCGCAGGCCGGCGACCATCGTGATGCCCGAGCGGCTGATACCCGGCAGCAGCGCGAGGATCTGCGCGGCGCCGATCAGCACTGCCTCGCCGACCCGCAGCTTCGCCAGCCGGACGTCGGTCGCCTCCTCGACCGAGACCGCCCGCATCACCAGCGTGTCTTCGGTCGAAAAGTCCACAGTGTCCGCTTCGTCCGCGGGCTTGCGCCGGGAGAACTTTTCGGCGGCGTAGAGGACACCGCCGTTGAGCGTCAGGAAGATCGCCGCCGGCACCGGCTTGCCGAGGTGGTCGCGCAGCAGGCCCTCGAAGAGCAGCCCGGCGAGCCCGACCGGGATGGTGGCGAGCACCAGCAGCCACGCGAGCCGCTGGTCGGCGGTGCGGACCTCGCGGTGGCGGATCGACGTCCACAGCCCGCCGATGATCCGTACCCAGTCCTTGCGGAAGAACAGGACCAGCGCGAGCGCGGTGGCGACGTGCATCGCCACCAGCACCGCGAGGTACGGCGAGTCCTTCCCGATGCTCAGGTCCCGCTGCCACTGGCCGCCGAGCCAGGCGGGCAGCAGGATGCTGTGGCCGAGACTGGACACCGGAAACAATTCCGACACCCCTTGCAAGGCGCCGACGACAATCGCCTCGACATAGGTCACCGCGGACATTCCGTACCCCTTTTTGAAAAATCGCGTCGAAAGTCCCGACACCGGAAAGTACCCGCCCTTTGGTCAACGCCGGGCAAGGGGGACGAGGGCGCTCAGCGTTCTCACAGCCAGCGTTCACATCCATGAACATCAATCATGTTCTTGACTGTTGTTCGACTCGTGGCTTAGCGTTTGGCCCGTCGCCGCCACGACGAAGCTTCGAACCCTCGACGAGGAGGACCGGAAATGCGTGAGCGGACCGCGGACCGTCGTGACCACCCCGACGGCATCGGCCGGGGCACCCGGATCTGGCAGGCACCCCCCGTCACCCGCAGGGAATTCGCGGGGAAATTCGCGGACGCGGCCACCGGCCGCTGACGCGTCACGGACGGGAGCCCGCTCAGCCCGGCGGCGGGGGCGGGCTCCCACCTTTCTTGGCCGTCGTCCCGGAACCCGGCGGCGGGGTATCGGGGCGACGGCCAAGGCCCTCCGGCAAAGTGTCGGCATGGACGAGCTCTACCCGCCGATCGCCGCCCGCGCCGAAGGGTTCCTCGAAGTCGGCGACGGGCACCGGATCCGGTGGCAGGAAGCGGGCCACCCCGCCGGGAAGCCGGTCGTGGTCCTGCACGGCGGCCCCGGCAGCGGGATCGCGCCGATGGCACGACGGCACTTCGACCCCGGGACCTACCGGATCGTCCTGTTCGACCAGCGCGGGTCCGGGCAGTCGGCACCGGGCGCGGACGACCTCACGGCCAACACCCTGTGGCACCTCGTCGCCGACATGGAGCTGCTGCGCGAGCGGCTCGGCATCGAGCGGTGGCAGCTCTTCGGCGGATCCTGGGGCGCGACGCTGGCACTGGCCTACGCGCAGACGCACCCGTCCCGGGTCGGCGAAATCATCCTGCGCGGCGTGTTCACCGTGCGGCAGAGCGAGCTGGACTGGATCTACCGCGGCGGCGCGGCCCACCTGTTCCCCCGCGAGTGGGAAGCCTTCCTCGCGCCCCTTCCGCCCGGCCTTCGCGACGATCCCCTGGCCGGGTACGCGGTGCTGCTGGACGACCTGGCCGAGGAGATCCGCCACCGCGCGGCGGTCGCGTGGAGCACCTGGGAAGGCGCGACGGTTTCGGTCGTGCCGCAGGAGGCGTTCGTCCGCCAGTACGCCGACCCGGCGTTCGCGCTGACGTTCGCCCGGCTCGCCGTCCACTACTTCACCCACGGCGCCTGGCTCGACGACGGGCAGCTGATCCGCGACGCGGGCAAGCTCGCGGAAATCCCGGGCGTGATCGTGCAGGGCCGCTACGACACGGTGTGCCCACCGATCACGGCGTACGAGCTGCACCGGGCGTGGCCCGGTTCGGAGCTGAAGCTGCTCGAAGGCGCCGGGCACGCCGTGACCGACCCGGGCGTGCTGGCCGCGTTGCGCGCGGCGACGGACTCGTTCCGCCACTGAGGGCGGCACTTTCACGTGAAAGTGCCGCCCGCA
>NZ_JBEZYB010000113.1:0-21291 GCF_040638285.1 Amycolatopsis sp. NPDC026612 | reverse complement strand
GTCTAGAGCATCGGCACGTGGGCCCGGTAGTGGTCGAGGTACCGCTCGTTGGCGCTGTCGCCGCCCGGCAGGTTCGAGCTCTCACGACAGCTGCGGCAGACTCAGGAAACCGCTGAGACGACGCCGGCCAGGCGGTCGGCCGCGGCCTGGGCGGTGGCCTGCGCCGTGGCCTCGACCATCACGCGGACCAGCTGCTCGGTGCCGGACGGGCGCAGCAGCACCCGGCCTTCCTCGCCCAGCTCGGCCTCGACCGCGCCGACGGCGTCGCGGACCTCGGACGAGCCGGCGACCGCGGCCTTGTCGGCGACCCGGACGTTGACCAGCACCTGCGGCAGCCGGTTCATCACGGCCGCCAGGTCTTCGAGGGACTTGCCCGTCTCGGCCATGCGGCTCATCAGGCGCAGCGCGGTGAGCAGGCCGTCGCCGGTGGTGGCGTGGGCCGGGAGCACGACGTGGCCGGACTGCTCGCCGCCGAGCGCGAACCCGCCGGCGCGGAGCTCCTCGAGCACGTACCGGTCGCCCACCGCGGCCGTGACGACGGTGATGCCGTGCGCCTTCATGGCCAGGTGCAGGCCGAGGTTGCTCATCACGGTCGCGACCAGCGTGTCCTTGGTCAGCTCGCCGGACTCGGCCAGCGCGAGCGCCAGGACCGCCATGATCTGGTCGCCGTCCACCAGCTCGCCGGCGGAATCGACGGCCACGCAGCGGTCGGCGTCGCCGTCGTGCGCGATGCCGAGGTCGGCGCCGTGGGCGACGACCGCCTCGCGCAGCTTCTCCGGGTGGTTGGAGCCGCAGTGGTCGTTGATGTTGACGCCGTCCGGGTCGGCGTGCAGCGCGACGACCTCGGCGCCGGCCCGGCGGTAGATCTCGGGCGCGGCCGCGGCGGAGGCACCGTTGGCGCAGTCGACGACCACCTTGAGCCCGGCGAGCGGGCTGGGCGTGGCCGCGAGCAGGTGGGTGGCGTAGCGGTCGAGGGCGTCGTCGACGTCTGTGACGCGTCCCACACCGGCGCCCGTCGGGCGGACGGCGTTGCCGGACAGACCGGCTTCGATCTCGTCCTCGATGCCGTCGGGGAGCTTGTGCCCGCCCGCGGCGAAGAGCTTGATGCCGTTGTCGGGCATCGGGTTGTGCGACGCCGAGATCATCACGCCGAGGTCGGCCTCGAGCGCGCCGACCAGGTAGGCCACGGCCGGCGTGGGCAGCACCCCGACGCGGCGCACGTCGGCCCCGGCGGACGTGAGCCCCGCCACGACCGCGGCTTCCAGCATCTCGCCGCTGGCGCGCGGGTCACGGCCGACGACGGCGACCGGCCGGTGCGAGCGGTCGTGCGCGGCCAGCACGCGGGCGGCGCTGGCCGCCAGCGCCAGCGCCAGCTCCGGCGTCAGCTCGGCGTTGGCCAGGCCACGGACCCCGTCGGTCCCGAACAGGCGTGCCATCGATCGACCTCCTCAGTGCGGCCACACCAGTGCGGCCACCACGACAACCTAGCGACCCTGACGGACCGCGTTCCCCTGCCCCGGGATGTCGCTCCCCGTCCGTGAAATGACACAGACACGAAACACCCGGCAAAAACGCCGGAGCGCCCATCCGATGGACGGATGGGCGCTCCGGTGGGTTGCGCCTCGGGGCGCGATCAGCGCTTGCTGTACTGCGGGGCCTTGCGGGCCTTCTTGAGGCCGTACTTCTTCCGCTCCGTGGCGCGCGCGTCACGGGTCAGGAAGCCGGCCTTCTTGAGGGCCGGGCGGTCGTCGGCGTCGACCTCGATGAGCGCACGGGCGATCGCCAGGCGCAGCGCGCCCGCCTGACCCGAGACGCCGCCACCGTGCAGGTTGGCGAAGATGTCGAACGAGTCCGGCTTCTCGACCAGGACCAGCGGGTCCTTGATGAGCTGCTGGTGCACCTTGTTCGGGAAGTACTCCTCGAGGGTGCGGCCGTTGAGCTTGAACTCACCGGTACCCGGGACGACGCGCACGCGGACGACGGCTTCCTTGCGGCGGCCGACCGTCTGGGCGTTGCCACCGGCGGCACGCGACGGGCGCGGAGCGGCAGCGCCCTCGCTGGTCGCGGCGGGGGTTTCACTCGTCGCGACGGGAGTCTCGCTGGTCGCGACGGGGGTCTCGGCGGTCGCGGCGGGGGTCTCGCCGGCCTCCGCGACAGCCTCGCCGGCCTCGGCGGGAGCCTCGACGGCCTCCGCAGGGGCCTCGTTGGTCTCGACGGCGCCGGTCTCGGTCGCCTCGACGGCCTCAGTGACCTCGGGGGTCTCGGGCTCGGTGCTGGTCACAGACTGTTCCTCACTCACTGCGCGACCTGCGCGATCTTGGTGATCTCGCGCGCCTGCGGCTGCTGCGCGGCGTGCGGGTGCTGCGAGCCGGCGTACACCTTCAGCTTCTTCGCCTGGGCGCGGCCGAGCTTGTTCTTCGGCAGCATGCCCTTGACCACCTTTTCGACAAGGTGTTCGGGCTTGGTGTCGAGCAGCTCGCCGAACGAGCGCTTCCGCAGGCCGCCCGGGTAACCGCTGTGCCGGTAGGCGAACTTCTGCTCGCGCTTGTTTCCGGTGAGCGCGACCTTCTCGGCGTTGACGATGATGACGAAGTCACCGGTGTCCACGTGCGGGGCGTAGGTCGGCTTGTGCTTGCCGCGCAGCAGCGTGGCGACCTCGGTCGCCAGCCGTCCGAGCACGACATCCTCGGCGTCGATCACGTGCCAGGCACGAGTGACGTCGCCGGGCTTGGGGCTGTACGTGGGCAAGGGTCTACCTCGTCGTCAACATTGCGTGTGGGTTCTGTGCGGGCCTAGCGCTTACGCGCCGCAGCGCACAACGACATATGAAGATACCCCCACAGTCACCGCACCCGCGCATGGGGGGTGGTGGAAGCGCCCATATTAGGCTCTGGGTGGCCCGGGCGCAGCGGGGACTGTACCCGGTTTTCCCGCCGAAGCGCCCGCACGCGGCGCCACGACACGCGAGGATGGGGCCATCCGGGCGGCCCGGACCGGGGAGCCCAGTCGAGCAGGGGACGGCATGAGGAAACGACCGACGGCGATCTTCGTCCTGGGCGCCCTGCTGGTCCTGGTCAGCGCGTGCGGCCAGGCAAAGGCGGGCACCGCGCTGCCGAAGGGCGACGACGCGGCGGACTACGTCGGCAGCAAGTTCGAGCAGGTGATCGGCAAGCTCGGCGACGCCATCACCGACACGCGCGACGTCACCAACTCGCTGGACGCCTACTTCAAGTTCGACGACAAGTGGGTCCACAGCGTCGTCACCTCGGCCCGCACCGGCAGCCCGGAGAGCCGTGCGGTGCGGCACCGCTCGCTGAAGAACCCCGACGAGATCATCGACACGTACACGCCCGCGGACGGCCCGGTCGAGTACACCTACCTCGGCCCGGTCTACGTGCAGAAGGGCGTCTCGCCGACGGCGTGGGTGTCGATGCCGAAGCCGGAGGGCGGCCTGGTCGTGCCGTGCGCCTGGGGCGGGGTGCTGACCCCGTGCCGGATGGCGGACTCGACCGTGGCGGCCTACCAGGCCGACAAGCGCGCCGTCCGCGGGGCGAAGAGCCTCGGCGACGGCAAGACCGCGCTGACGGTGAACGTGCCGTTCGGGATCTTCGTCGAGAAGCGGGTCGAGATCCTGCCGCCGAGCATCACCAGCCTGATCGGGCCGGAACTGAAGAAGGCCGCGGTCCCGGCCACGATCACGCTGAACCCGGACGGCAGCCTGGACTCGTTCACGATGGAGGCCAAGTTCGCCGGCGACGGCCACCAGCTCGAACTCAAGTACGAGTTCCGGTTCACCGGCAAGGCGAGCCTGCAGGACATGCCGAAGCTGCCGGACGCGGCCCGGATCACGGTGCTGCCGGACCGGGCGGCGATGGACGGCTTCTACCGCCGGCTCGGCGAAGCCCAGGGCAGCTGAGAGTGACCACGACCCGAGGTGATCTCCGATGAAACCGCCGTCACCGCCGTCCCAGCCACCCGACCAGGGGCAGCCGCAGTGGTGGCAGCCTCCGGCGAACCCGCCGGGTGCTCCGGGCCCGCCGCTGCAGCCGGGCGCGTGGCAGCCCGAGCAGCAGGCCACCGGCCCGCACCCGGGGCAGTGGCAGCAGCAGCCCGGGCCGGCCACCGGGTCCTACACCGGCCAGTGGACCCAGGCACCGCAGCCCGGCACGACGGGGTCGTTCTCGGGGCCGTGGCAACCGCCTGCCCAGCCGGCGCCGCAGCAGCCGATGACGCCCGGCCGGGGACAGCAGCAGCAACAGCCGCAGTACGGCGGCGGGTTCCAGCCGGCGCAGTACGGCGGTCTCGGCGCTTTCGCCGTCGAACCGGCGAAGAAGCCGAAGTCCAAGAAGCCGTTGCTGATCGCCGGCGCGGCGGTGCTGGTGCTCGCGCTGGGTACCGGTGCGGCGTGGCTGCTGGGCGCGTTCCGCGGGGACGTGCTGGAGCAACAGTCCCTTCAGGACGGTGTGGTGAAGGTCCTGAACGAGAACTACGGCGAGCCCGACGTGAAGAACGCGCAGTGCCCGGCGAACGAGGCCGCGCAGAACGGCACGACGTTCGACTGCACGGTGACCATCGGCGGCCGGCCGAAGAAGGTGACCGTGCGGGTGCTCAACGACCGGCCCGAGTACGAGGTCGGCGCCCCGCACTGAGTCGTCGACCGCCGTTCTTTCCTTACGGCAGAGGGCGCTGGTGTCGAAAACGAAAACGGCGGGCCCCGCACCGAAGTGCGGGCCCGCCGTGGTTTCCGGGACTACCGGCTCAGAACAGGCCTTCGACGGCGCTGTCCGTGGACTGGTAACCGTCGGCGATCTCCGGCAGGACGGCGGCGATCTGCGCCAGCACCTGCTTCAGGTCCTCGAACTTCTGGTCCCAGGTCCGCTGAGCCGCGTCGTACTGCTCCTTCGCGGAACCGGTCCAGGTGGTGACCAGGGGCTTGAGGTCGTCCTTCAGGCGGTCGAAGGCGGACTGCAGCTCACCTCCGGTGTGCGTGCAGTCGTCCGCGGCCAAGCGGATGGTGGCGTAATTTACGACAATGCCGGGATCGGACACGATGTGCTCCTCCGTGCTGAGAAAGTTTGGTCGGGAAAAGGAAAGTCAGCTTGAAGCTCAGCCGAGCCGGTCGAAGCCGTGGTTGACGGCGTTCAGGATTTCCTGCTGCTGCTGCTCGGAACGCTCGTACTTGGAGCCTGCCTCGCGAAGCAGGTCACCGATGCGCTGCAGGGCCTGCGCCATACCGCGGGCGTCGTCGTCGAACCGACGCATGACGTTGTCGAAAGCCTTCTGCGCGTTACCCGACCAGCCGGCGCGAGTGGCCTCGATGCGATCGCGCAGCGTCGCGAGGTTCGTGTCCATCTGGGCCCGAACCTCCGTCACCCTGCCCTCGGCGTCGGTGAACTGGGCAACTGTCCCTTGAAATCCAGGCCCGCCGCTCATGCCGGGACCCCCTTCTGTGGTGTGATGGTTGGCCGTAACCAAGCTTGTTCGTTCGTACGGCCCTACGACGCAGACACTGCCACGTCCGGTTCCCGCTTGTCGTGGTTTGCCCGGAAGTAGTTGCTTGCGTTAACGCCCACCGCGGGAACCGGTCGCCGCGGGTATCCGGAGAACACCCCGAACTGGTGGTGCATCACCCGAAAAAGTGTTCTCCACCAGCAGGATTAGCACGCGCACAGTGTCCGCCGCCCCGGTTTCACTGATCGCGCTGCATGATTCGCATCTGGGAAAAGTCCTCTTCGTCGTCACCCGATCGAGGGGCTCGCGTGGGAGATTGCGAACGCGAAGGAACCGGATCGGGAACCGTCAGCCCGCGGGCGCGGCGGAACCGTTCGGCGGCCGCACGCAGCGTTCCCGGCGTCGGATCGCCGGACTTCGCCCCGCGTCCGCTCCGCTTCACCGCGTCGGCGTTTTCGCTGTGGTGCCGCTGGTTGCGCGCCTTCGCCGTTCCGGCGACGCGACGCGCGTGCGTCACCGCGTCCTGGCCGATGCGCTTGAAGGACGCCGCGGCGCTCTCGAATTCTTCGGACGGCACCGCGTGCCCTCCTCTCAGTTGAGGATTTCGGCCGTGCGCACGGCCTGCGCGCAGGCGGCGGCGACCCGCTCCCGCAGCGGGGCCGTGGCGTACTGACAGCCGACGTGGACGCGGATCCGGCCCTTCGCCACGACGTACCAGTCGACCTGGAGATCGGGCCGGTCCGGCTTGGTCTCGTGGTACCCGATCACCGTCTTGCCGGCGTAGGAGAGGTTCGGGTTGAACGCGCTCCAGCGTTCCGGCTTTCTTTCGGCGGTCTGCCTGAGCTCGTCGACGAGCTTCTGCGGGTCGGCGGTGGCGTCGTAGTCCATGACGAACTCCTCCGCGACCAGGAGGTCGTTGCCGCCCGTGGACTCCTGCGGGTGGATGACGACCTGGCGGTCGGCGACCCGGTCGTCGGTCTGGACCCAGTCTTCGGGTGCGACGAACTTGAAGTCGTACTGCGAAAGCGTCCGGCCGCTCTCCGCCTGGCTCCCGGAGCGGCTGAGCACGAAGATCCCGCCGGCGGCGAGCGCGACGACGACAACGGCCACGACCGCGATCACGCCCCACGGCTTGCGGCGGCTCTTCCCGGCCGGTTCGGGCGCGGGCCGGGCACCGGTGGCGGGGCCCGGCGGGTTCGGCCGGGCGGGCGGGGTCCACGGCCGGGACACCGGCTGACCGGACGGCGGCGACGGCGGGGGCGCCGGACGGTTCGGGAACCCGCCCGGGGTGGGCGGGGTGCGCGGCGGCGCCGGACGTGGGGCGACGTCACCGGGGCGGACGACCTCCGTGCGCTGCGCCGCCGGGCCGTGGGCACCGCCCGGGGCGCCCAGCCGGGCCATCGCTTCGCCGGGCAGCGCACCGGTGCGGTCCGGGTCGACCAGCACCGCTCGCAGCGCACCGCGCGCGACGACCGTCTCGGGCTGGTCGAGGCTCGTCGGCACGACACCGGTGCGTTCGTGCACCAGCCGCGAAATCATCGGGATCCGGCTCGACCCGCCGACCAGGAAGATCGCCGTGAGCTGCTTCGGCCGCAAGCCGGCTTCGCCGAGCGCGGCGACCGTCAGCTCGACGGCCCGGCCGAGCGGCGCCGCGATCAGCCGTTCGAGGTCTTCGCGGGTGACGTGCGCGTCGGCGAACGGCGGCGGCATCGGCACGTCGGTGTAGGCGTGCCGCGAGAGCGTCTCCTTCGCGCCACGGACGTCCTGGCGCAGCACCCGGCGCCGGCGCCGGTCGGCCAGCTCGCGACCTTCGACGAGCTCGCGCCAGGCGTCCGGATCGGCCGCCGAGACCAAAGACCCGACGTGCTCCAGGAGCGCCTGATCGATGTCCGCGCCACCGAAGCTGGGGTCACCCCGGGTGGCGAGCACCTGGAAGCCGCCACGCTGCGGACGGCCGGCGCGGTCCCGCGCGGTGTCCGGCGGCAGCCGCCGCACCACGCTGACGTCGACCGTGCCGCCGCCGAGGTCCAGCACCGCGAGCGCGTCGCCGGGGCGGCCGCTGAACTCCACGGTGTGGTCGTTCGCCACGTCCTGCGGTGCGAACGTCGCCGCGTGGTACACCGCCGCCGCGACCGGCTCCGGCACCAGCGCGACCTCGCGCGCCAGCCCGCCGGCGGCCTGCCGCAGCAACCGGGTGCGGATCGCGCCCCAGTCCGCCGGGTGGGTCAGCACCAGCAGGTCGACCTCGGCGTCACCGGCCAGGCGGCGCGCTTCGGCGACCGCGCGCCCCAGGACAGCGTGCACGACATCGGTGACGCGCAGGACGCTGTCACCGAGCAGCAGCTCGCCCTCGTCGATCCGGCGCTTCGGGTTCGGCTCGTACCGCGACGGGTCGACCGCCGCCTGCCGCTCGGCCTCCTGGCCGACGAACAGCGTGCCGTCGGCCGCCGCGTACACCGCCGAGGACATCAGCGGCTGGCCGTCGATCACCACGACCTGCGGTTCACGCCCGTTGACCGAGACGACGACACAGGTGCTCGATGTCCCGAAGTCCACCGCAACCCGGACCGTCACCAGCAGCTCCCGCACAGTTCGTCGCGATCCCCCGCGCCCGGCCGGCGGGGCGCGCCCTCGGGGAGAAACCTACCGACCTCGCCGAGCGCCCGTCCCGCCGCCCGTTCCCGATCCGTGACTGCGGCCGGATCGGGAACGAAGGGCACAGTCAGTCCGGCTGGATCCACGACACCTGGATGAGCTGCTTGCCGTTCTTCCGGGTCAGCAGGTTGCCCCGGCCCGGCGGCATCGCGCTCGCCTTGATGTTGCCGACCAGCGCACCTTCGTCGCGGGAGCCGTTCATCACCATGCCCGGCGCCGCGATCTCCTTGAGCTTGCCGATGATCGGGTCGTACATCGCCTTGCTCGCGCCACCGGTGCGCCGCACCACGATCAGGTGCAGGCCGACGTCCTTGGCCTGCGGCAGGAAGTCGGAGATCTTCCGCAGCGGGTTGGCCGACGAGGTCGCCACCAGGTCGTAGTCGTCGACGAGGATGAACAGCTCCGGCCCCTTCCACCAGGACCGCGTCTTCAGCTGCTCCTGCGTGACGTCCGGGCCCGGCAGGCGGCGCGTCATCGAGTTGAAGACGTCGCTGACCATGCTTTCCAGCTGAGCGGCCGAAACCGCGTACCCGAGCAGCGAATCGCCCTGGATGAAGCCGAGCATCGTGCGCCGGTAGTCGACCAGCAGGATGAGCGCTTCCTTGGAGGTGTAGCGCTCCGAAATCCCCCGGGCGATCTGCCGCAGCAGGTTCGTCTTGCCCGACTCGCCGTCGGCAAAGGCGTAGAAGTGCGGTTCGGCGTTGAAGTCGAGGTAGATCGGCTGCAGGTCCTCTTCGTTGACGCCGATCGGGACGAGCTTGGAATCCCGTGCGGTTTCGAGCTGGAGCACGTCTTCGTAGGTGATCAGCTCCGGCAGCAGGCGGACCTGCGGCGCGACGCGGCCGCGCCAGGCGCCCTTGATCTTCGCCACCGCGTCGGCCACGCCGGCCGCGATCGTCTCCGGGTCGCTGGAGCCGTCGATCCGCGGCAGGCCGCCCAGCATGTGCAGCTTCTCCCGGGTCAGGCCCCGGCCCGGCCGCCCGGCCGGGATGTTCACCGCGATGCGCCGGTCGATGTCCGACTCGGTCGGATCACCCAGGCGCAGCTCGAACCGGGTGCCGATCATGTCCTTGATCGCCGGGCGGATGTCGGCCCACCGGTTGGCGGCGATGACGACGTGCACCCCGTACGACAGACCCTGCGTGGCGAGCCGGGTGATCGAAGTCTCGAGCTCTTCGAAGTCGTCGCGCAGGGCCCGCCAGTTGTCGACGATGAGGAACGCGTCGCCGAACGAGTCCTGGTCCGGCCGGATCTCGCCGCGGCGCTTGCGGTTGCGGAACTCGGTCATCGAGTCGATGCCCATCGCCCCGAACCGGCCTTCCCGCTCGGTGAGCAGGGTGGTCAGCTCGGCCACGATCCGGCGGGCCTTGTCCGGCTCTCGCCGCGCGACCGCGACGCCACCGACGTGCGGCAGGCCGGCGAGACCGGCCAAGGTGCCACCACCGAGGTCGAGGCAGTAGAACTGCGCCTCCTCCGGGGTGTGCGTCAGCGCCATCGACATGATCAGCGTCCGCAGCATCGTCGACTTGCCCGTCTGCGGGCCGCCGACGATCACGCCGTGGCCCGCCGCACCGGAGAAGTCCGCCCACAACGGGTCACGGCGCTGCTCGTACGGCCGGTCGATGATGCCCAGCGGCACCTGCAGCCGCCCGTTGCCGAAGAAGCCCACCGGGGACAGGCCGCGGTCTTCGGTCGGGTTCAGGTTGGGCAGCAGGGTGTCGAGCGAGTTCGGGTCCTTCAGCGGCGGCAGCCACACCTCGTGCGCCGGCGGGCCCTGGCCGATCAGGCGCGACACGATGACGTCGAGCTCGCTGGGTTCGACCGCCTCTTCGGGCTGCCGCTGCTCTTCCTTCGGGGCCGCCTCGACGAACTGCGGCTCCGGCTCCTTCGGCAGCTCGACGAAGTCCGGGACGAACAGCTGCGGCCGCTTGTCCGCGCGGACCACGGTCGCCGCCGGGCCCGCCGCCTTGAGGCCGGCCGGCCGGTACGGGCCCGAGACGTAGGACGCCTTGAACCGCACCAGGGTCGAGGTGTCGTACTTGAGGTAGCCACCACCGGGGACCGACGGCAGCTCGAACGCGTCCGGCACGCCGATCGCGGCGCGGGACTCCGCCGCCGAGAACGTCTTGAGGCCGATCCGGTACGACAGGTGGGAGTCCAGGCCGCGCAGCTTGCCTTCCTCCAGGCGCTGCGAAGCGAGGAGCATGTGCATCTGCAGCGACCGGCCCAGCCGGCCGATGGCGACGAAGAGGTCGATGAAGTCCGGCTTCGCCGACAGCAGCTCGGAAAACTCGTCGCAGACGATGAACAGCGCGGGTAGCGGGTCGAGGTCCGCGCCGTTTTCACGGGCTTTCTCGTATTCCCAGACGTTCTTGAAGTTGCCGCCGTTCTTGAGCGCCTCCTGGCGCCGGTTCATCTCGCCGGCCAGCGCGTCCTTCATGCGGTCGACCAGCGTGACCTCGTCCGCGAGGTTCGTGATGACCGCGGAGACGTGCGGGGCCTTGTCCAGGCCCATGAACGTCGCGCCACCCTTGAAGTCGACCAACACGAAGTTCAGCGTGCTCGACGAGTGCGTGGACAGCAGGCCCAGCACCAGGGTGCGGAGGAACTCGGACTTCCCGGAACCGGTCGCCCCGATGCAGAGGCCGTGCGGGCCCATGCCTTCGGCGGCGGCTTCCTTGATGTCCAGCTCGACCGGCTGGCCGTACTCGCCGACCCCGAACGGCACGCGGTAGCGGTCGCGGATCGGCCGCGGCCGCCACGCCTGCTGGACGTCGAAGGTCATCGGGTCGCCCGGGATGCCGAGCAGTTCCAGCAGCGACGGGTTGGACAGCAGCGGCTCTTCGTCGCCGACGTCCTGGCCCGCGGCGCCGCCGACGCGGTACGGCGAGATGAGCCGGGCCAGCGACTCGGTCTCGACCAGGCTGAGGGTGTCCGGGCGGCCGAACCACTCGACGCCGCCGGCACTGCGCGCACCCAGCCTGTCGGCCTCCACGACCAGCCGGAGGCCACGGCGGGCGGCGAGGTTGCCGAGTGAGTCGGACAGGTCGATCAGCGTGACGCCCACCAGGCCTTCCTCGAGCACGATCTGCTCTTCGCGGGTGACCTCGGCGTCGTCGATGATGATCACGACGTGCGGCTGGTCCGGCGCCGGGGTGGCGTTGCGGGAGAAGCGCTGGCGGTCACGCAGCTCTTCGTCGAGCCAGTTTTCGATCTGGGCCAGCGAACCGGCCATCATGCGGAGCTGGCCGATGCCGTCCGACATCGTGGGGTGCTGGACGTGCGGCAGCCACTTCGCCCACTCCCACTCCTCCTTCGCGCGCCCCGCGGTGGCGACCGCGATCAGCACGTCGTCGGGGCTGTGGAAGGAAACGAGCTGCGCCAGCAGCGCGCGGGTGAGGCCGCGGGTCAGCGTGCGGTCGCCCTGCATGCTCACCGCGGCGAACCCGCGGAGGGTGATCTGGGTCGGCAGGTCCGGCACGATCGAGTGCGCGCGCACGAACCGGCGCAGCGCGAGGGTGGCGATCGGCTCCAGCTCGTCGACCGGCCCGGTCTGCGGCGGGACCAGCCGCGTCGCGAGGCGGTGCGAGCTGCGCCCGACGCGCAGGTGCAGGAAGTCCTGGTCGTTCTGGCGGCGCTCCCACATGCGGCGGCTGGCGGCCAGCGACCACAGGGACTGGGGGTCGGGGTGCACCCACTCGAGCGCGGCGCGCTGGTCGACCATGGCCTCGCGGGCGCGGTCGCGCATCTGGCCCAGGTAGCGGAGGTAGTCCTTGCGGTCTTCGTCCATCTCGGCGCGCTTGGCGCCGCCGCCCTTGCCGCCGCCGCCCGCCATCATCCCGAGCGTCCCGACGACCATCATGCCGCCCATGGCCATCATCATCGGGTTCCGGTTGCTGGCCTGGAACATGAAGACCATCATCCCGAGCGACGCCACGATCATGACGACCGGAAGCGCCTTCATGACGACGTTGCCGGGGATGACCCGGGGCACCTCGGGCGGCGGCTCGAGGTGCACCTCGCCGCCCGGCGGGCGCGGTGCCGCCAGCCGCGGCGACTTCTTGAACTGCAGCGTGCTCATCGAAGGACCCCTCTTCAAACTCGACGATGGCGGCCACCGTTTAGTGCGCAAGGTGCGCGGGACAACCTATCGAACGCCGTGGTGGAATTCCGGCGGATGCCGTAACGCCCTCGTGAACCGGTCCTGACCTCGCCTGGCGAGTGTACGGCGCAGCACCGACAGTAATCGCACCATCTGGCCCGTGAGCTGCGGTTGCCGGTGAATTTCGGACGTTCGCTGATGCCCGCACCGGGGTTCGGTATAAGTTCCCCCGGGAGCAGCATCGACCGAGCGGGGAGTGCAGTGGCTACGGGCACGACAGTATTCAGCAGGGTGACGGTCGTCGCGCCGTCCACCCGGATCGACGTGGCGCTGCCCGCCGACGTCGCGGTGGCCGACCTGCTGCCGATGCTGCTGGACATGGCCAAGGAAACCTCACCGGACGGCGGAGCCCGCCACGGCGGCTGGGCGCTGGCGAAGCTCGGGGACGCTCCCCTCGACCCGAGCCGCACCCTGGCCTCGCTCGGCGTGGTCGACGGCGAGCTGCTCCAGCTGCGCAAGCGCAACGAGAACCCGCCGCCGCCGCTCTACGACGACGTCGTCGACGCGATCGCGGAATCGTCACCGGACAGCTTCCGCCCGTGGACCAAGGAGACGGCGAACCGCTTCGGGCACATCGCGGGCGGGCTGGCGCTGTTCGCCGCCGCCGTCGCGCTGTTCATGAGCGGCTCGCTCTACGGCGGCAGCGCGCTGGGCGCGGCCATCGCGGGCGGCATCGGCGCGATCGCGTGCGTCGCGATCGGCGCGACGCTCGCCAAGGCCTACCAGGCGGAGCCGACCGGCGTGCTGATCGCCGCGGCGGGCGGCCTGCCGCTGGCGTTCGTCAGCGGCTTCTACACCGTCCCCGGGCTGTCCCTGCGGGCGAACCTGCTGCTCGGCGCGGTCCTGGTGATCATCGTCGCCTCGGTCTGCATCATGGTCATCGGCGCCGGCATCACGACGTTCATCGCCGCGGCCACCGCGGGCACGTTCGGCGCGCTGGCCTTCCTGTTCGGCACGCTCGTCGCGCACCCGGCGGCCGGGATCGCGGCCGGCACGGTCGCGGTCGCCCTCGCCTGCATCTCGATCCTGCCGCGCGCCACGATCTGGCTCGCGAAGCTGCCGCTGCCGCACGTCCCGGGCAGCGCGGAGGAGCTCAAGGAGGACTCGGGCTTCCCCGACTACCGGGCGATCGAGCGCCGCACGGCGATCGCGCACAACTACATGACCGGCCTGATGGTCGGCTGCGGCGCCACGGTGGCGATCTCGGCGGTCATCGCCGCGAGCTCGCCCGGGGCGTTCGGGATCATCCTGGGCGTCGTCGCGACGCTCGTCCTGCTGCTGCGCGCCCGCGCGTACGCCAACGGCAGCCAGGCGATCGCCCTGCTCACCACGGGCCTGGTCTCCGCCACCGGGATCGCCATCGGCTGGCTGGTCTCGGCGAGCGCCCAGAACCGCCTCCTCTACGTCTTCGGCCTGCTGATCGTGCTCGCCGCGGGCGCGCTCGTGGTCGGCGTGATCTTCCCGAACCAGCGGTTCTCGCCGCCGCTGCGGCGGACCGTGGAGATCATCGAAGCGATCTGCATCGCCTCGGTGCTGCCCCTCGCCCTCGGTGTGATGGACCTCTACACCACCCTGCGGCACCTGAACTTCAAGTGACCGGATCGGGTGAATCTCCGATGGCAGCAGCACGGCGTCCCGGCGCCACCCGGCGGACCACGACGGCCCTGCTGGCCGGCACGATCGGCCTCCTGTCCCCGCTGACGCTGGCGGTGCCCGCCTGGGCGCAGGCGGCGCCGGCCGACAGCTACTTCGCGGCTCCGCCGCCGGTCGACATGGGCAAGCTGATCCCCGACCAGCGCCAGCCCGACAAGAGGTACAAGCAGACGAAGGGCTGCGTGCAGCGCAGCACCCTCGGCCAGAACATCGAGATCAAGAACCGGCCGTGGGGCCAGGAGTACCTGCAGATCTCCAAGGCGCAGGACATCGTCAAGGCGGCCACCGGCAGTGCGGGCGGCGGCGTCCGGGTGGCGGTGATCGACACCGGCGTGACGAAGCACCCGTGGTTCCAGGACCGGCTCAAGTCCGGTGGCGACTACGTGGCCGCGCCGACGAAGGGGCAGCAACCGGGGCTCGAGGACTGCGACGGCCACGGCACCGAGGTCGCCGGGATCATCGGGGCGAAGCCGGACAATCCCGAAGTCGGGTTCGTCGGCGTCGCGCCGGACGCCACGATCGTGTCCTACCGCCAGCTGAGCGAGAACTACGAGCCCGACACGTCGACCCCGACGCCGCCGCCGAGCGGCACCGGCGGGGGCACGCCGTCGTCGAGCACCAACCCGCCGTCCGGGACCAACACGGAGCTGCCGCCGAGCGGTGGCGGCGGCGGCAACGAAGGTGACGGGACGTCGCCCGGGCAGTCCAACGGCGGACGTCAGCTCGAGAAGGCCGGCACCGCGGGCACGCTGAAGACGCTGGCCGAGATCATCCGCGGCATCGCCGACCGGCACGAAGCCGACGTCATCAACATGTCGGTCGACAACTGCCGGCCGGCCACCGGGTCGATCACCGAAGGCGAGCAGCAGGTCCAGGCGGCCGTGCACCTCGCGGCGCTGGCGGGCATCGTGGTCGTCGCCGCCGCCGGCAACGCGACGGACACGTGCCCGCAGAACGACCAGCCGGACGCGCGGAAGCCGAAGACGATCGTGACACCGCCGTGGTTCGCCGACGACGTGCTGTCGGTCGCCGCGATCGACGAGTTCGGCAGCGTGGCGCCGTTCAGCGTGCACGGCCCGTGGGTCGGTGTCGCGGCCCCCGGCACGAAGATCATCTCGCTCGACCCGGCCGAGGGCTCCAGCAGCCTGGCGAACCTGACGTTCGAGAACGGCGACAGGGCCAGCGAAATCCAGGGCACGAGCTTCGCGTCGCCGTACGTCGCGGGCTTGGCGGCGCTGGTCAAGGCCAAGTACCCACAGCTCGACGCCAAGGGCATCATCAACCGGATCAAGGAGACGGCCCAGCACCCGGCGGCCCCGGGTGGGCGCGACAACTTCGTCGGCTCCGGGGTCATCGACCCGGTGGCGGCGCTGACCGAAATCCTGCCGTCGGAGGTGGGGAACCAGGCGGCGGTGCCTGCCCCGCAGCTGGCCCAGCTGCCCCCGGCGAACGACCACAACTCGACGCCGATGATCGTCGCGCTGGCCGGCACGGCGGGCGGCGTGGTGGCGCTGCTGATCACGTTGTTCGTCATGCACACGATCCGCCGCAACCGCCCCGCCGAGACCGGCACTTCCCGCCGCTGACCCCCGGCGGGACCGGGCTCGTTCCCGCCGGGGTCACGGTACGGGCGGTGCCGTCGGCTTCTTCTCCGGCGGGTTCTCGTCCACGCCGATCACCGGGGGCGCCACCAGGCCGGGCTCGCCCAGCAGCTCCGAGGACTTCGTGACCGGGCGCGTCTTCGCCGGGCGGCGGCCCTGACCACCGGAGCCGAAGGCCCCGAAGCCCATCATCGGCATCATCGGGACGCCGCCCGACGAGCTGTGGTCCGGCTCGGCGGGCGGGGACTGCGGTGCCGGCGCGTCGGCGGGCTGCTGCGCGGGGTCGGGGGTGCCGGCGCCCGTGTGCTTCCCCTCCGCCGGTTCGCCCGCCGCCGACGGCGTCATGACCTCGTCGGCCGGGCCTGCTGCCGAAGCCGTGCCGGTGGCCTGCTCGCCCGCGTCGTTCAGGGCCCCGTCGTGCAGCTTGAAGCGCTCCTGCGGGTACCGGTGGCGGATTTCGATGGTGCGCGAAGCCGCGTCGGGGTCGTCGACGCCCTGGCACAGCCGGTCGAACGCCTCCATGACGTCGCGCGCGGTTTCGGACAGCGCCTTCGCCGAGTCCTGCGTCTCCGCCAGCTGCGCCCGCGCCCGCTTGGCGCCGCCGCTCGGGAGCAGCATCGTCTCCGACAGCAGTTCCGCCGCGTCCACCAGCACCTCGACGAGGTCGACGACGACGTGGCGGAGCGTCGTCACCAGCTCGTCGAGCGCGCCGGCGAGGGCGTCGAGCGCTTCACGGAGGTCGCCGCCCGCCGCGCCGATCTCGCGGATGTACGCGACGAACGAGTCCGCGTCCCTGCCCTCCCAGCCCGCGTCGAGCTTGCCGAGCTGGTCGTCCAGGCGTGTCGACACGTCGGCCGCGACCGAGGCGGCCTGGCGCAGGCGATCCGCTTCGGCGCCGAGGTCGGCCCAGCGGCCGATCAGCGGGCGGAAGTACGTCTCGACGGGGTCGGTCACGCCGAGCTGCCGCGTGAGGTCCGTGAGGTAGGCAAGGTAAGGCTCGGCCGCCGCGGTGATGTCCTCGCCCGCGGGCAGCGGCACCGAGGCCGCCAGGGGATGGCTTTCGGTCGTCATCCGTCCAGCCTCCCGGCCCGCTTGATCAGCTCGGCCGCTTCCGCGTCCTGCCCGCTGTGCCGGACCGTCACCTGCCGCAGGGCCTCCGCGGCCGAGCGCAGCGCCTCGGCGCCCTCGGCCAGCTGCCGCCGCAACGTCCCGGCGGCGCGGCCGTACGACTCGCCCAGGCCGAGCTGCGCCCCCAACGCCCCGTAGGACTCCGCGGTGACGTCACCGCCCACCTCGGCCGCCGCCGCGTCCAGGTCGTCCGCGGCGGCCTCGGCCGTCTCGGCGTACCGGGCGACGACGACGCCGTCCATCCTCAAGCCGGCCACGGCACCCTCCGCTCACCAGAAAGACCCACGAGCGTGGGACGCCCGCCGCGGGCCGGGGGTTCCGTTCAGTTACCGGGCTGCGGGGTCGGGTACGTGCCGGCGTTCGGGTCGATCGGCACCGAGTCGAACTGCCGCAGCACGTCCTGGGTGTTCAGCGACGCCCCGGTCGGCAGCAACCCGATGATCGACTCCGGCGCCGGCTGCCGGTTGTTCAGGCCGATCGCGTCGGCGGTCTGCGCGTCCGGGACGCTGTAGCGGACGCCCCGGTCCGAGATCAGCTGGATCTGGCCCTTGCCGAAGCTGGCCTTGCCGGTGGCGGACTGGACGACCGCGGCGAACCCGGGCTTGAGGTAGAACCCGTTGAGCGGCACCCGGTTCGGGCCCGGGGTGGTCACCGTCATCGGGGTGAACTTGTCGCCGGCGCTCTTCTGGCCCGGCAGCTGCGTGTCGACGTACACCGAGGTGTGCGCGTCCTGGTCCGGCCCGGACCCGACCAGCGACCAGCCCAGGCACGCGACCGACGAGTTCTTCGTGGCGTCGAGGACCGTCGGCACCGAACGCGGGAAGTCGTCGACCGGGATGTAGTCGGGGTCGGTGGGCTGCAGGGTGTGCACCCCGGCGAGCTTGTCGGGGCCCAGCGTCTGGATCTTGCCGGAGCTGCCGTTCTTCGCGACGCGGATGATGTCGGCGACCGCGTTGGACACCCGCTGGATGCCGCCCGGGGTGATCGCCCAGTAGTTCGGCGTCGTCTCGCCGGCCTGCTGCGTGGCGAAGACGTCGCCCGCGCTCAGGCCGTCGAAGTTCGCCGGGGCCTGGCCGTTCGCGATCTTCGGCGGGCTCAGCTTCGCGACCTCGGGGATCGCGTTCAGCAGCCCCGGCGTGATCTTCCGCGGCGTCGGCGGCAGCTGCAGCGCCGTCCGGACGGCGTCGTTCGGGTTGTCGACGTCGATCTCGGCGCGCACGGTGTTCGCGTTCGGCCGGTTCCGGGAGCTCGGCAGCCGGTAGACGAGGTAGGTCTTCCCGTTGTCGGCCTTCGCCAGCAACGCCTCGTTCTCGCCGAGCTCGGTGCCGAGACCACTGGGCGCGATGCCGCCGAAGACATAGGTGTTGGTCCGGCCCGTGTCGGGGTTCGGCAGCGACGGTTCGAGCTGAACCTGGTCGCAGACCGCCCAATTGGGGGAAATGCGCTGGGAATCCGACGGGATCAGCTGCGGACCGTCCGGAATTCCGGTGAGTTTGTCGCGCGGAATGTCCTTCAGCTGCTCGTCGGAAACGACCGTGGGATTCTTCACACTCGCCGCGCTCGCCTGGGCGGGGGCGGCCGGAGCCGCGGTCGCACCGCCGTCGCCCGAGCCCGATTTCTTCTGCTGGGTCAGCAGCAGGAGCCGCGCCGACGCGAGGTTGAACGTCGGGATCAGCTTCTTCGGGTTGCCCGCTACGACGTAGACCGTGCCGGACTGCTCGCCGATCACGATCCCGGCCTCCGGCACGGACGGCGCCGGGCTGAGCAGCCCCCAGACGACGAACACGATCATGCCGAGCGCCCCCAGCACGACACCCACGATCGTGGCCCGCGTGTGCGTGCGCATCGGGTCGTGCAGCATCACGGCGTCCCGCCGGACCAGCGCCGACTGCATCCGCCGTAGGACGAACTGATACGCCTGGACCTGAGACTTAGTCGTCGGTGTTGATGGCATTCTCGACCTACAGCTCTCCCCGTCGCGGTACGGTTCCGCAGGATAGCCGTACGGGGACCGTCTTGGTGTGGGGTTTCTACCAACTCAAGCTAGGGTCGGGCACCCCGGGACCCGGCTTCCGGGTACGCAGCAAGCACGAGGGGAAGAGAAAGCGCGGATGTCCGTCACCACTCCTCCACGTCCGCCTGGTCCGCCCGGCCCGCCCGGGCCCCCGCCGCCCGGTCGCCCGCCGGGCCCGCCGCCGCGGCCGGGCAGACCCGGTCCCGGCGTTCCTGGTGGCCCTGGCGGTGTTCCGGGTGGACCCGGTGGCGTTCCCGGTGGACCCGGTGGCGGTCCTGGCGGTCCTGGTATGCCCCTGCGCGGTCCTGGTCCCGGTGGTCCTGGTCCCGGTGGGCGCCCAGGTGGCCCCGGCGGCGGAGGTCCCGGTGGCCCGGGTGGTCCTGGCGGCGGCCCAGGTGGTCCCGGTGGTCCTGGTGGCCCCGGCGGCGGTGGTCCCGGCGGCCCCGGCGGCGGTGGTCCTGGCGGTCCCGGTGGCCCCGGCGGCGGCCCTCAGGGACCCGACGACAGCGGTCCCGCCACTCCCCCGTCCGGCCCGGCCCGCATGGCCCCGCCGGCGCGGCGGCGGTCCACCGGCGTCACCCTCGGCCCGCTGCCCGTGGCGAACCTCGTCGTGCTCGAGGTCGGCCTCGCGATCGGGCTCGTGCTGCTCGCGATCGACATGTCGCTGAAGTACGTCAGCATCGGCATCGTCGCCTTCGCCCTCATCGTCGCGCTGCTGCGCTGGCGCGGCCGCTGGCTAACCCAGTGGGTCGGCCTGACGCTGCGCTACACCGTCCGCTCGCACGACCGGGTCGCGGACCCGCTCCCCCCGAGCACCGTCGAAGCCATGGCCGCCGAAGAAACCACGGTGACCGGCCCGGACGACGCCCGCGTGAACCTGCTGCGCGTCGCCGTGCCGGACCTCGTCGTGGCACACGGCGTCGACCACGAGCGCCAGCAGGTCGGGCTCGCCTGGAACGACGGCACGTGGACGGCGGTGCTGCTCGTCGAGCCGGCGCCGGCGTTGATCACCCAGGCCGACGGGGCGCCGAGCCTGCCGCTGTCGGCGCTCGCGCCCTGCCTCGAGGACCGCGGGGTGGTCCTCGACTCGATCCAGATGATCTGGCACTGCTACCCGGGCAGCGCGGCGCTGCCGTCGGACTCGCCGGCGCTCAGCTCCTACATGGAGGTGCTGGGCCCGCTGCCCGCGGCGGCGCGGCGGACGACGTGGGTGGCGATCCGGCTCGACCCGAAGCGGTGCCCGGCGGCGATCCGGGAGCGCGGCGGCGGCGTCGTCGGCGCCCACCGCGCGCTGATCGGCGCGCTGTCGCGGGTGCGCAACGCGCTGGAGTCCCAGGGCGTGCCGACGCGGCCGCTCGACCCGGACGAACTGCTGCGCGCGAGCATTTCGGCCGCGGAGCTGACCTCCGTCGCCGGTTCCCCCAGCAAGGTGACGTTGCAGGAACGCTGGTCCGGCGTGACCGCGGCCGGGATCGGCCACGCGAGTTACGCGATCACCGGCTGGCCGAAGGGCAAGATCACCGGCACCCTGAACGCGCTGACGAGCGTCCGCGCGCTGTCGGCGACGCTCGCGATGTCGATCTCCCCGGCGTCCGACGAAGGCAAGATCGGGCTGCGCGGCGTGGTCCGGCTGAGCGCCCGGAACCCGCGTGAGCTCGAAGCCGCCGACCAGCGGCTGCACGGGCTGTCCGAGCGGCTGGGGGTGGCACTGACCCCGCTGCGCGGGCTCCAGGTCTCCGCGTTCGCCGCGACGTTGCCGATCGGAGGCACAGCATGACTTCCCGCGTCCGCGACGCCGGGCAGAACAGCGGCGTGGCACCGGAGTTCACCGTGGACGCCGCGCTGCTCGACGCGATCAGCCCGTCGGGTGACCGCGGCGGCATCGTGCTCGGCTCGGGGCTCAAGGGCGAGCCGCTGACGATCTCGGCGCTGCGCTCGACCCCCACCCGGATCGTGCTGGTGGGCGGGCTGTACCTGGCCCGCCAGGTCGCCATGCGCGCGATGGCGGTCGGCGCGTGGGTCGTGGTCGCGACCGGGCGCCCGACCGAGTGGCAGGTGCTCTCCCGGGCGGCAGGCAGCCGCGACGGGCGGCCGTCGCCGCTGGTCCAGATCCGCCGGCTGTCGCCGGTCGAGCTGCCACGGCCGTCGGAAGACGCGCCGCTGCTCGTGGTCACCGACGGCGGCCCGACGCCGCAGGACCTGTTCCCGCCGAGGTCACCCTGGCAGACGACGATCTACGTGCTCCCGTATCTGCACCCGCAGGCCGGCGCGACGGCCAACGCGGCGGACCTGGTGCTGATGCAGCGCCTCCCGGCGGGCCAGGCCGAACTGGCGGCCCGCATCTGGCGCCTGCCGCCCCAGATGATGCGCCAGCTGACGACGTTGAAGGACGACCAGGTGGTGGCGCTCGGCCGCAACCTCTGGCGGCCCCTCCGTCTGGTGACCACCGGCAAGGAGCAGCAGCTCCTCGGCCCGGTCCGCCGCGGCGACTGACCCGCCGCTCCCCTCACCGCGGTCGTGAGTGGTAATGAGGGTTGCGGTGATGGTCGGTCACCTCGACGTGCCCGGCTTGACCGACGGGGTCCCGGCTTCCCTGTCGCCGGCCGCGTACCGGTTGCTGCGCGGCG
>NZ_JBEZYB010000112.1:0-21344 GCF_040638285.1 Amycolatopsis sp. NPDC026612 | reverse complement strand
AATTGGTGACCCTTCGTTCCGGCGGTCGTGAGTGGTAATTCGGGTTCTAACCCGAATTACCACTCACGAGGGGGATCGGTCAGGTGCAGTTGACGCCGGCCTGCTTGTAGTTGTCCTTGTTGACGATCGTCGTCTTGGCGATCGTCTCCGCGGGCAGCTCCTTGCCGTTCTTCACCTTGTCGACCAGCACCTGGATCGCCGAACGGCCGACTTCGGCGCCGGAGATGTAGAGCGCGGCTTTGTTGCCGGTGTCCTTGCTCGCGGCCCAGTCCTTGCAGGTGAGGTACGCGCCGAGCCCGACACCGATGATGTTGTTCGCCGCGACGCCGGAGTTGGCCAGCGCGGTCACGACGCCGGTTTCGTTCTCGTCGTTGCAGCCCCAGACCACCCAGTGCTTGACGCCGGGGTTGGACCCGATCACCGCGCCGGAGCGGTTCTGCGCGTCGACGGGGGAGTTGTCGGTGCCGACGTTGATCACCTGGACGTCCGCGCCCGCGGACTTGGCGAACGCGGCCTTCGCGGCGTTGACGCGGTCGGTGCAGACGGTGAGGTCCTGCTTGAAGGCGCTGATGATCTTCGTGTCGGCGGCGGTCCAGCCCGCGGCCTTGAACAGCTTCCCGGCCTCGGTGCCGACCGAGTCGCCCATCTGGCTGCCGTTGAAGCCGACGAACGGGGCCTTCGCGCCGGTGCGGTCCTTGATGATGTCGTCGGAAGCGATGAGCGGGATGCCCGCGCTCTTGGCCTTGTCGATCACCTGCGGGCCGATGGCCTGGTCGGGGACGACGATCGCGACGCCGTTGGCGCCCTGCGCGACCGCGGCGTCCAGTTCGGTGATCGCCTTGTTGGCGTCCTGGCCGAGGTTCACCACCTTGAGCTCGACGCCGAGCTCCTTCGCCTTCTCCTGCGCACCCTGCGCCTGCTCGACGAAGTACTGCTGGTCACCCTGTTTCTGCAGGTAGTACAGGGTGATCTTGCCGTTCGCCGGCGCCTGCTGCTGCGGGGCCGCGGTGTCTTTGCCCGAGGAACAGGAGGTCAGCAGGAGGCCGGAAATCAAACAACAACCAACAACGCTCCAGGTGCGGAACCTGTGCGGGTATGTGGACATCGAGTGCTCCATGGGGCCGAGGTCGAGTGGGACGGGTCGGGTACCGCGAAGTGACTCGTATTACAAAACACCCATTCGTGGAGCGTCAAGGCGCTTTGGCCCGGCAGTTAGCGGAGCGAGACCTACTCTCCGTGACATCAGGGGCACACAAGCGCAGGTAATTATCGTATTTTTGGGGTCTTGGGCTGCGTGTTGACCGGTTTTGTCCAGTGGGAATGTTCTGATCGGTGTTGTCGACTGTGGTGCGATTGGCCGATCGTCGGGACGCGCTCCCAGTCCGGTTCGCCCGGCTGGCAGGATGGCCGGACCACGTCAGGAGGGGGTCCGATGACGAAGCACCGCATCGCCGCGCTCGCCGGGGTCGCCGTCCTGGTGGCCGCCTGCAGCAGCCCGTCGCCGCAGGGTCCGGCGCCGACACCGTTCCCGGAAGCCGGAACGGCGGAATCGTCGTCGTCCGCCGCGCCCGAAGGGTCGTTCAGCGTCGTCGCCACCGGTGACGTCCTGATCCACCCGGCACTGACCGAGCAGGCGAAGGCCGACGGCGGCGGGAAGTTCGACTACCGCCCGCTGCTGGCCGGGATCAAGCCCCTGATCTCCGGCGCCGACCTCGGGATCTGCCACCTCGAGACACCGCTGGCGCCGGAAGGGGGCCCGTACAGCGGTTACCCGTCGTTCAGCGCGCCGCCGGAGATCGCCGACGCGATCAAGGACACCGGCTACGACACCTGCTCGACGTCGTCCAACCACACCATCGACCAGGGCGCGGAGGGGGTCACCCGCACCCTGGACAAGCTCGACGACGTCGGTATCAAGCACACCGGCTCGGCGCGGTCGGCCGCCGAAGCCGCGAAACCGCTGATCCTGGACGTCCACGGCGTCAAGGTCGCCCAGGTGTCGTACGCCTTCGGGTTCAACGGCATCAAGGTGCCGGCCGGGAAGCCGTGGCTGGCCAACCAGATCGACGTCGAAGACGTCCTCGCCGCGGCGCACAAGGCGAAGCAGGTCGGGGCGCAGGTCGTGATCGCGAGCCTGCACTGGGGCATCGAGTACCAGCACGAGCCGACGGCCGAACAGCGGTCACAGGCCAAGAAGCTGCTGGCGTCGGACGACGTCGACCTGATCGTCGGCCACCACGCCCACGTCGTCCAGCCGTTCGAGCAGATCGGCGGCAAGTGGGTGGCCTACGGGCTCGGCAACAGCGTCGCCCGCCACTCCGATCCCCGCGGCGACACCGAAGAAGGCGCCGCGGCCCGGTTCCGTTTCGTCCGCGACGGCGACGGCTGGAAAGTCGACAAGGCCGAGTACATCCCGACCCTGATCAAGCTCGACACCCCGATCCGCCTGGTCGACTTGTCGACATCCCCGCCATCCGCCCAGGTCACCAAGGCCCTCCAGGACACAGACAAGAACATCTTGAGCCTCGGCGCCGACAAATCCGGCCTCACCCGCCCCAACAAGTAACCGTAACTCGCGTGACCAACCCCGTAACTCGCGTGATTGAGCCCGTAACTCGCGAGATCCGGCTTCAATCACGCGAGTTACGTCTCTGATCACGCGAGTTACGGGTTTCAGTGGGTGCGGGTGGTGATCAGGCGGGCCAGGGCGGCCAGTTCCGCGCTTGCGCGGGACGGCTGTGCCGCGGTGGCCAGGTCGCGCAGGGCCTTGGCCAGCAACGCGTCGGCCTGGGCTTGGCTCCACTGGCGGCCGCCCGCGGCCTCCACGAGGGAAGCCGCGCGGGCCAGCTCGGTCTCGTCGAGGGGTTCGCGCCGGGCGTAGAGCGTGGCGAGGTCCGCGCCGGCGGCCGTGCCGGAACACAGGGCCGTCACCACCGGCAGGGACTTCTTGCGGTTCTGGAGGTCCGAGTACACCGGCTTGCCGGTGACGGCCGGGTCGCCCCAGACGCCGAGGAGGTCGTCGATGTGCTGGAACGCCAGCCCCACCGCCCGGCCGAACGCACCGAAGCGCTCCGCAGTGCCCTCCCCGGTGCCCGGCACGGACGCCGCCCCGAGCGTGCACGCCGCGCCCAGCAGGGCCGCCGTCTTGCCCTCCGCCATCCGCACGCACTCGCCGGGGGTGACGTCGTCGCGCTGCTCGAAGTCCAGGTCGGCGGCCTGACCCTCGAGCAGGGCCAGCACCGCGCCCGACAGCAGCCGCGCGTTCGGTGCCCCGCTCGACGCCAGCACCTCGAACGCCAGGCTCAGCAACGCGTCCCCGGCCAGCACCGCCGGCCCGGTGCCGAACACCGTCCACGCCGTCGCGCGGTGCCGCCGGGTGGTGTCGCCGTCCATGACGTCGTCGTGCAGCAGCGAGAAGTTGTGCACCAGTTCGACCGCGACGGCGGCGGGGACGGCGTCGGCGGCGTCCCCGCCCGCGGCTTCCGCGCACAGCAGCACCAACGCCGGCCGCAGCGCCTTGCCACCGTCCGCGGCCGCCGGCCGCCCGTGGGCGTCCTCCCAGCCGAGGTGGTAGGAGGCGATCCGCCGCATCGCCTCCGGCAGCCGCCCGGTGGCGGTGCGCAGCGCCGGGTCGAGGACGCCTTTGCTCCACGCGAGGACGTCGGCGAGGGGACGGGCGGCGGTGCGCGCGTTCATGGTGGTCATCAGCGGCCGACCTGGACGTCGTCGAGCACGCCGAGGGCGTCGGGGACCAGGACGGCGGCGGAGTGGTACGCGCTGACCAGGTACGACGTCACCGCGCGGTCGTCGGTGGCCATGAACCGGACGTTCAGCCCCGGCTGGTACTCGTCCGGCAGGGACTCCGGCCGGAGGCCGATGACCCCGGCGTCGTCTTCGCCGGTCCGCAGGGCCAGGATCGACGTCGAACCCGCCGCGCTCACCGGGATCTTGTCGCACGGCAGGATCGGCACCCCGCGCCAGGCGGTGACGTGCTTGCCGTCCAGGACGGTGGTGCCGGGGTACACGCGGTGGGCGGTGCATTCCCGGCCGAACGCCGCGATCGCGCGCGGGTGGGCGAGGAAGAAGCGGGTCTTGCGACGGCGGGCGAACAGGTCGTCCAGGTCCAGCGGGCTCGGCGGGCCGGTGCGGGTGGTGATCCGCTGGCTGAGGTCGGCGTTGTGCAGCAACCCGAATTCGGTGTTGTTGACCAGCTCGTGTTCCTGGCGCTCGCGCAGGGCCTCCACGGTCAGCCGCAGCTGCTGCTCGAGCTGGTTCATCGGCTGGTTGTAGAGGTCGGTGACGCGGTTGTGGACCCGCAGCACCGTCTGCGCGACGGCCAGGTCGTATTCGCGCGGCGAGGGGTCGTAGTCGACGTAGGTGCCGGGCAGGATCGGCTCCCCGTCGTGGCCGGCGGTGAGGTCGATGGCCGCCTCGCCCCTGGCGTTCTGCGGTTTCCGCGGCCGTGACAGGGCTTCGGTGACGTGGGTGCGGAGCGCTTCGGAGCGGCCGTTGAGACGTGCGTACGCCGCGGCGGGCAGCACCAGCGCGATGACGCGGGTGGCCGCCCGTGCGGTGAACGCCCAGGTGCCGGTGTCGCGGCCGAGGAGTTCTTCGCCGAAGTGGTCGCCGTCGGTGGCGGTGCCGAGGTGCACTTCGTCGCCGTACTCGCCGGTGCCGTGGCGGGTGACCTTGCCGTGGGCGATGAGCACGAGCATGTCCTGCGGCGTGCCGGCGGCGAACAGGGTCGCCCCCGGTTCGTATTCGCGTTGTTCGAAGACGTCGGCCAACGCGCTCAGTGCCTGTTCGTCGCCGAAGCCGCGGAGCAGGGCCAGTTCGGTGAGTTCGGCGGGCACCACCTGGACGCGGGCGCCGGTGTTGTAGAAGCTGACCTTGCCGTCGCCCACGGTGTAGGTGAGGCGCCGGTTGACCCGGTAGCTGCCGGCGGGGACGTCGACCCAGGGCAGCTGGGAGAGCAGCCAGCGGGTGGTGATGCCGCGCATCTGCGGCAGCGATTTGGTCGTCGTGGTCAGCGTCCGCGCCGCGGTGACGCTCAGCGACAGTTGCAGCCGCGCGGATTCTTCGGTGACTGTCAAGGCTTCACGCGCCGATCGGGTTCGGGTGCTTCAGGAGGACGGGCGCTCGCGGGCTTGGGCACCACCCGGGCGGCGGCCGTGCCGAGCCCGGTCGGCCCGAAGGCCGACGCGGGCAACCCCTCTGCAGTTCGGGGGTCCGGGGGCAGGGCCCCCCGCGCGGGGCGTGGGGGCTCGGCCCCCACAGGGCCGGGCGGGCGGCCGGGCTGCTCCGGCTTGCGGGGTGGGGTGACCGGCTCGGGCACTATCCCTCCCGGCCGATCTCGGCGCCTTCCAGCACGGCGAGGGCGTCGGGCACCAGCACCGCGGCCGAGTAGTACGCGGAGACGAGGTAGGAGATGATGGCCTGCTCGTTGATGCCCATGAACCGCACGTTCAGCCCCGGCTGGTATTCGTCGGGTAGCCCGGTCTGGTGCAGCCCGACGACCCCTTGGGCCGCTTCGCCGGTGCGCATCAGCAGGACCGAGCTGGTGCGGGTCTCGGTGACGGGGATCTTGTTGCACGGCAGGATCGGCACACCGCGCCAGGACGGCACCTGGTGCCCGCCGAGGTCGACGCTGGCGGGGTAGACGCCGGCCTTGGTGCATTCGTGGCCGAACGCGGCGATGGTCTTGGGGTGGGCGAGGAAGAACCCGGGGTCCTTCCACACCAGGGAGAGCAGCTCGTCCAGGTCGTCCGGGGTCGGGGGACCGGTGCGGGTGGGGATGCGCTGGGCGAAGTCGGCGTTGTGCAGCAACCCGAAGCCGGTGTTGTTGATCAGCTCGTGTTCCTGCCGTTCGCGCAGGGCCTCCACGGTCAGCCGCAGCTGCTGCTCGATCTGGTTCATCGGCTGGTTGTAGAGGTCGGCCACGCGCGAGTGGACCCGCAGCACGGTCTGGGCCACGGACAGCTCGTACTCGCGCGGCCGGGCTTCGTAGTCGACGAACGTGCCCGGCAGCACCGGTTCCCCGTCGTGCCCGGCGGCCAGGGCGATCTCGGCCTCGCCCTCGTCGTTGCTGGCCGTCGCGCCGCGCGCCAGGTAGCCCTCGAGGTGCGCCTGCAGCGTTTCCGACCGGGCAAGGACGTCTTCGAACGCCTGGCGTGGCAGCGACAGCACGGTGCACGCGGTGACGGCCTTGGCGGTGAACTCCCAGATCCCGTCCCCGTGGACCAGCGCGGTCTCCCCGAAGTGGTCGCCGTCGGCCAGCGTGCCCAGCACGACCTGGTCGCCGTAGGCGCCGGTGCCGATCTTGCTGATCTTGCCGTGGGCGAGGAGGAACACGTGGTCGGCCTGGCTGCCGAACTCCACCAGCGCGTCACCCGGCTCGTACTGGTGCTGGGTGAACCGGCCGGCCAGTTCGGTGAGGACCTCCTCGTCGTCGAACCCGCGCAGCGGCGCCAGTTCCCCGAGTTCCGGGGGAATGACCCGGACCTGGGCGCCGGTCGTGGTGAACGTGACCCGGCCGTCCCCGACCGAGTAGCTGAGCCGCCGGTTCACCCGGTAGGCGCCGCCGGAGACCTCCACCCACGGCAGCAGCTTCAGCAGCCACCGCGAGGAGATGCCCTGCATCTGCGGGACCGACTTCGTCGTCGTCGCCAGCGTCCGGGCCGCCGCCCGGCTCAAGCTCGACGGCGCCTGCTCGGATTCCACCGGGTCGGTGACAGTCACAGCGAGAACCACCCAATCCATTTACGTTCGGCACGTGCTCACCCCGGTGGGCACGCCGGTCATGACCTGCTTTTTGCCCGGAGGCGCGCGGTTTCGTGGCACCGCGAAATCAACATAGCAACCACGCTCTGCCGCACAATGACACGATCGGGTCACCGGGATAATCATCGATGTGGTTGCTTGATCATCTCCGGATGATGTTCGAAGCTGGTGGTCACCGGCTGTTCTCGGGCGTCACTCCGTCGTGGGAATCTCGGCCGGGTGGCGCGGTCCGTGGTTGCCGTGGGGTGGGAAGGAGCGGGTTTCGCCACGGGAAAACTGCGCTGAACCGGCGACGATCGTGGCCTCGTGCGGCCACCCGGATGAATTCGACCCCCAATGTTGTCCGTCCGGAAATGGGTGACTAACTTGAGCGGTCCCGGTTGCGGAATGCGCCGGTAGTGCTTCCCGCGGTACGCGGGCGAAAGGACCCGGATGAACATCTTCGTGGCCGGCAGTCTCTGGGTGGCCGGCGCAGCCTGCGCCGGCGGCCTGATCGCCTACCTGGTCCGCCGGTTCGGCCGGGACGACGAGGGCAGGCCCGGCAACAACGATGCGGCGGGCCAGGTGTTCACCATCGTCGGCGGGATGCACGCGGTCCTGGTCGCCTTCGTGCTCATCTCGCTGTACGACTCGGTGAGCACCGTGGGCCAGAACGCGCAGACCGAGGCCGACAGCCTGGTCGCGGCCACCTGGGCGGCCGACGCGCTGCCGGCGGAGACGAAGGACCGGGTGCACCGGCTCGCCGCCGCCTACGCGCGGACCGTCGAGGAGCAGGAGTGGCCGCGCCTGGCCGACGGCGGCGAGGTGCCTGCCACGGGCGCGACGCAGCTGGACCAGATGCGCCAGGCGGTGGCCGAAGCCCCGGCCGACGGCGACTGGCAGCTGGACCGCAAGACCGAGGCGAGCAACCAGCTCTGGTCGGTCTACCAGGCTCGGCAGCAGCGGCTGAGCCACTCCGGCGCCGGTGGGGTCGGCGCGGTCGTCTGGTTCGTGTTGATCCTCGGCAGCCTGATCACGGCGATCCTGCTGCCCAACCTGTTCGGCGGTACCCGGCCGGCCGCGCACGTCATCATCGTGTCCACCCTGGCCGGCACGATCACGTTGCTGCTGTTCGCGATCCACCAGCTGCAGAACCCGTTCAGCGGCGGGGTCAGCGTGCCGCCCGAGGCGTTCACGTCGGCGCTGGACAGGCTGGTTTGACCGGCGCGAAGGCCCGCTGGGCGGCGATGCTCGGCGTGGCCGTGGCGATCTCGGCGCTGCTGGCGGCGACGGGCTGGCTCGCGCCCTCCTCGTCCCGCCTCACGGTGGCGCGGGAGCCCTCCGCCTGCACGATCCTGCAGGCGGAGAACGAACGCGCCGGCGCGCCGACGACGTTGCGGCTGCTGTCCCTGCCCGGCGGGACCACGCGACGCGTGACCCAGGCCGGGTACTGGATCAACGCGATGGGCTACTCCGCCGCGCAGGACGTCGTCTACGGCGTCGCCGACGGCACCCGCGCCGGCCGGTACCACGGCGCGCACGCGGTGCGGATCGATTCCGCCGGCGCGGTCACCGACCTGGGCGTGCTCGCCCGGGCGGGCGCGCACGATTCCGTGTGGAGCGTGGTCACCGGCGCCACCGCGGGCGCGATCGACGGCGACCGCTGGTACGTGCGGCAGGGCAGCGATCTGTACACGGTGGACATCGACCCGGCGAGCGCGGGCTACGCGCGGGTGGTGCACCGGACGGCGCTGCGGCCGGTGTCGCTCGCCGTCGGCATCGACGACTTCGCCTTCGACCCGGCGGACGGGCTGCTCTACGGCGTCTCGGCGACTTCGCGCGGTGACAGTTCGGTGGTCGCGCTCGACCCGTCGAGCGGAAAGGTCACGGTGGTGCCCGGGCTCCGGTTCCCCCGCGGCGGCGCGTACGGCGCGGTGGTGCTCGCGCCCGGCGCGATCTACGCCACGGCCAACGACGACGGGCAGCGCAGCGTCACCTACCGCCTGCCGCGGGACGGCTCCGGCCCGGCCGTCGAGATCGCCGCGGGGCCGCCGCTGGTGAGCGCCGACGCGGCCGGGTGCTACGCCGAGGCGTCCCCGCCGCCCCAGTCCTCCTCGCCGCTGCCCCAGCCGCCCCTGCCCACGCCGACGGAACCGCCGCCGAACTCGCCGACGGAATCGGCTCCGCCCTCGTCGCCGGCCCGGGACGAGCCCCCGGTCACGCCGTCGCCGGTGCCGCCGCCCCCGCCGTCCACACCGCCCCCGGCGCAGCTGCCGCCGGTGGAGCAGCCGGTCGTCCTGTCCCCGGACCCGGTGCCGGCACCCACGCCGTCGCCGGTGGTCACGCCCACGCCGGCCACCGCGGTGCCGCCGCCGAAGCCGTCAGCCCGGGTGCGCCCGGAGAAGAAGGCCGAGCCGGTGGCCCAGGACACCGGACGGCGGACCGAGGAGAAACGCCGCTGGGGACTGACGGCGCTGATCCTCGTCCTCGGCGGGGGCGCGGCGGCCGGACACGTGCGCCGGCACCGGTGACGCGCCGGTGCGTCAGTACTTGAACTGGTCGACGTTGTCGGCGGTGATGAGCAGGGGGTCGCCCAGCAGGACGGTCTTCGACGCGGCGTCGTACTTCACCGACGGCAGCTCCAGGCTCACCTTGTTGACCGGGGCCAGCGGCTTGCCGTCGGCCACCTGCTTCGCCGTCCACGCGGTCAGGTAGCCCAGCGACTCGACGTTCCACAGCACCGACTGCGAGCACGAGCCGTCGAGCAGGAACGGCTTGATGGCCTGCGGCGTGCCGATGCCGACGGTGAACACCCGGCCGATCTTCTGCTCGTCGCCCACGGCCTTCGCGACGCCGGGCGCGGAGGTGGTGCACTCGCCGATCAGCCCGGTCAGGCCGGGGTGGCGGGCCATGAGGTCCTTGGCGATGGTCGTCGCGGTGTGCTGGTCTTCGCCCGCGTACAGGGTCTCGACGAGCTCGGCCTTCGGGTAGTGCGCGGCCGCGTACTCCTTCTGGACCGCGATCCACGTGTTGAGGTTCGCCGCGGTCGGGCCGCACGAGACGATCGCGTACTGGCCGGTGCCGCCGGTCTTCGCCATCAGCGCGTCGACGAGCGCCGTGCCGATGCCCTGCGCGCTGGCCTGGTTGACGAACACCTCGCGCTGCGTGCCCGGCGCGTCGGTGTCCGAGGTGAGCACGTGGATGCCCTTCGCCCTGGCTTCGGCGATCACGCCCGCGAGCGCCGCCGGGTCGTTGGGGGCGACGACGATGACGTCGACCTTCTTCGCGATCAGGTCACGCAGGATCGCCACCTGCGCCGCCGGGTCGACGGTCGACGGCCCGGTGGTGTGCCACGCCACGCCCAGCTGCCTCGCCGCGTCGAGGCCGCCGGTGTTCATCGCCTCGAAGTACGGGATGCCGCCGATCTTGGGCACGAATTCGATCCGGGTCGGCGACGCCGCGGGAGCGCTGCCCAGCTGGTCCGAGCAGCCTCCGAGCGCGAGGGCCGCGACCAGCGGCACCGTCGCGACCAGCCGGGAGGTCTTCGTCGGCCCTCGCATCTCCACCCGTTCCTCAGGAATTTCGACCAGTTCGATCGGTCTGCGCATGGTGGAGACCAAGGGCGAACGTAGGGCCACGGGGTAACTGTGGTCAACGGGATGTGCGCAAAGGGTTACGGAAGTGAGTTCTGCTTCGGGAGGTGCCGACGCCGGATCCCTGGCCGGCAGGGGCGGCCACGACGTGCATTCGATACCCCCAAGGGGTATAGTCGCGGTCATGAGTGACCAGCACGCAGCTTCGTGGGCGACAGCGATCCAGGCGACTCTCCACTGCCTGACCGGCTGTGCCATCGGTGAGGTGCTCGGCATGGTGCTGGGCACGGCGTTCGGCCTGCACAACGCGGCGACCGTGGTCCTGTCGATCGTGCTGGCCTTCGTCTTCGGCTACGGCCTGACCATGCGGGGCGTGCTGAAGTCGGGGCTGGGCGCGGCGGCGGCGTTCAAGGTCGCGCTGGCCGCGGACACCGTGTCGATCGCCGTCATGGAGCTCATCGACAACACCGTGGTCGTGGCGATCCCGGGCGCGATGAGCGCCGGGCTGGCCAGCTTCCTGTTCTGGCTGTCGCTGGCGCTCTCGCTGGCGATCGCGTTCGTCGTCACGGTGCCGGTGAACAGGTGGATGATCGGGCGGGGCCTCGGGCACGCCAAGGTGCACGCGCACCACCACTGACAGTGCGTCCGGGGAGGTGGCGGCCTCCCCGGACGCGCTACCGGCTGGAGAGGTCGATCGCGCGATCGAGCTTGCGCCGGTCGAGCACCCGCAGGATGCCTTCCAGCAGGTAGTAGTCGGCGTAGGGGAGCGACACCTCGATGCCGTCCTCGGCCGGCCGGCTGCGGGTGCAGCGCGCGACGCTCGCTTCGGCCCGGGCGGACTTCGTGGTCAGGCACGTCCGCGAGACCGCCGTCAAGATGCGTAGCGCGCTGTCCCGGTAGTGCGGGCGGTGCGTGAGCTCCGCGAGGTCCAGCAGGCCGCACGCCATGATCACGCCCGCGGAGGCGTCCTTGACGTCGTTCGGGGCCTGCGGGGCGAGGTAGTCCCACCCCGGCACGTGGTCGGGCGTCAGCCGGGACAGCGCGAAGTCCGCGAGCCGCCGGGCCGTGGTGAGGAACTCCGCGTCCCCGGTGCGCCGGTGGATCGTGGTGAACCCGTAGACACCCCAGGCCTGCCCGCGTGACCAGCACGACGTGGGGCTGTAGCCCTGCACCGTGTTCGGTCCGATCGGTGCACCGGTGACCGGATCGAAGTCGAACACGTGCGGTGTCGATCCGTCGGCCCGCGGGAAGTTCGCCTGGACCGTTTTCGCGTGGGCGACGGCGATTTCGAGGTACCGCGGGTCCTGGGTCTGCGCGCTGGCGAACGCGAGCAGGTCCAGGTTCATCATCGTGTCCATGATGACGCGGCCGGCGTTGTTCGGATCGCCGAGCGCGCCCCACGCGCGGATGAACCCGCCCGCCGGGTTGTAGCGCTTGCTCAGCGACGCCGCGGCCTGGAGTGCGCCCGCCTTCCACTTCTCGTCGCCGGTGAGCCGCCAGGCGGTGACCCAGGAGGGGGAGAAGAGGAAGCCCAGGTCGTGCGTGCCCGTGTCGTTCTGGCGCGGCGCGAGTTTTTCGGCGGAAGCCAGCGCGAGGGTCTTGAATTGTTCCTCGCCGCTGTGCAGCCAGGCCAGCCACAACTGGCCGGGCCAGAATCCGCCGACCCAGTCGCCATTCTGCGAATAGGTCCATTTCTCGAACTTCGTGCCGACCGGAAACGCGGTGACGCCGGGGGCCACCGCGCGGAGCTTGGCCACCGCGTAATCGGCCGCCTGGCGGAGCGTCCGGGTGACCGATGCCTGGTCGGAGACATCGGGGGTGACGTTGGGGGTGACGTTGGGGGTGGCCGCGGAAGCGGCTGCCGAGGTGCTGGCGCTCACCGCCACCGCGGCACCGGCCGCGGTGGTCAGCAGGGTTCTCCGGGAAACGCTCACAGGTACCCGCCATTCCGTGATTCCGTGTGGGAAGTGCCCGGAATTTTTGCACGACCGGCGGGCGCTTGTACACCCGGCGGACATTTGTTCAAGGTTGTGAATTGTGTGCCGGTGATCGGAATGGCGGAGAAAAGCGCGAAGGCCCGGCGGGGTTCCGGCCAACTCACCGCCCGCAGCGGCCAACTTACTGGCCGGACTGGCCAACTCGCCCGAGTTGCCGGTGAGTTGGCTGTTGTGGGCGGTGAGTTGGCTTCACCGGCGACCGGGAAGTCGCGCGGATGCGCCGACTTGCGTTCTCGCGCGGGTCGACTGGGTCATTCGCGGCCGGCGCGAAGGCCCGGCGGGGGACACCGGGCCTTCGCTGTGGTCGCGGGATCGAGGGCAGTCAACCCCGCGACGTCCGGGGTTCACTGAAGCCGTGGATCAGCAGTGCGGCGCGACGGGGCTGTCCGAGCCGGTCTGCAGGTAGGTGTCGGACACGTAGTTGTTCGGGCCGATCCGGTCCCAGATGTCGGTGGTGCCGAACTTGCCGGCGACCGTGTCACCCTCGACGTAGCATTCGATGTTCACCTTGGCGTAGTTCGCCGCGAGGCCCTTGACGGCGGCCGAAGTGCTGGCGCTCGCCCGGACGTTCATCGGGTCGCCCGCGGTGCTGACGACGCCGGTCGGGCTGGAGCCGGTCCACAGGTAGGTGACGTTCACGTTGCCGTTGTCCGACATGCCGAGCCCGTCGTAGAAGACGCCGTCGCCGAGGTCGATGCCCGCCGGGTTGCCGACCTTGTAGCCGAGGTCGTCCTTACCGCCGTTGTAGCCGTTGTGGTAGGCGGCGTACGCCTCGGGCTGGCCCTGCGGGAGGTCCTTGTACTCGGCGCGCGCCGCGTTCCAGTAGTCGTCCTTGGTGTTCCACGGGCCGACGTCCCACACCGGGGCGTACTCGCACCGGCTGCCGTCGGTCTTGCAGACGCGCACGGTGTAGGTGCCGCTGCCCTTGCCGGACAGGCCGCGCCCGGACGGCAGGGCGACGAAGTGGTCGCGGCTGGTGATGACGTGGCCGTTGGCGGTCGTCTGCCCGGTCAGGCCTTCGCGGGTGGCGTAGATCTTGTAGGTCAGCGCGGTCGTCGCGGCGAGCGCGTTGGCCTGCGGGACGCTGTCGGCGCTGAGCGCGAGGCCGCGGACGGCCGGGCGGGTGCCGTCGGTGCTGCTGTGCAGGCTGATCCGCACCTGCACCGAGTTCACGGTGGTCTTCAGCGCGGTGCCGGCGGGCGTCCACTCGGTCCAGTCGTTCACCCCGGTCCGGCCGCGGACGTCGACGTCGATCGAGGTGCCCTTGGGGGTGTCGGCGGTCAGTTCCGCGCTGACGCGGTTCGCCGCCGAGCCCAGCTGGTGCTCGGCGGTGGTCAGGCTGCCCTCGCTGCCGGCGAACACGCGTTCGGTTCGGTGCCAGGCGGCGTCGGCCAGCGTCAGCGTGCCACCGGCCCCGGTGACGTTGACGTCATCGTTGTCCACAGTGGACACGTCGGCGGCCCAGTTCGCACTGCCCGACGGCGCCGTCGCGGCCTGGGCGGGGGCTCCGGCCAGTGCCGTCACCGCCCCGGCGGCCAAAACCGCCGCGGTCACGCGGCCGGCCTTCATGATCCGGATCATCCCCGGTTCTCCTCTCGCACTTGTTCACTCGAACGTGGCGAAAGACTGACGGGACGGCGTACATGATCCGTACAAGCAGATTGTGCGTCAGGCGGAGGCGATGTGCGGCCGCTGCTCCACCACGGTCGGCGGTTCCTTCGGCCGGCTCGACAACTCGTGCCAGATCGCCAGCGCCCGCTCCGAATAGTCACGGGACCGCTCCGGCTGCGAAAGCGCCCGGTGCAGCTCGCCGAGCAGCTGCGACACCTCCGCTTCCGACCGCCGGTCGCCGTTGCGGCGGTGCACCGCCAGCGAGTTCACCAGCAGCAGCTGCGCGTGCGCGAAGTCGCCGCTGTGCAGGCACAGCTCGCCGAGGTTCTGGTTCGCGTAGCCGACGCAGTGGTCGTCGCCGAGGCTGGTGAAGATCGCGATCGCGCGGTCGACGTGCTCCCGGGCCGCGGCCAGGTTGCCCTGGTGCTGGTGCAGCAGGCCCAGCCGCTTGAGCGCGTGCGCCTCGCGGTGGTGGTCGCCGATCGCCGCCGACAGCTCCAGCGCGTCGGTGATCCAGCGCTTGGCCGCCGCGTAACAGCCGCGCGACATCCACACCGCGCCGGCACCGAGGCGCGCCACCGCTTCGCCGTTCGGGTCGTCGGCTTCCGCGAACAGCTTCAGCGCCTCGTGGCAGTGGTCGAGGGCGAGGTCGTCTTCGCCTTCGATGCGAAGGATCGTCGACACCCCGGTCAGCGCGACAGCGACGCCCTGGATGTCACCGACGGCCTCGAACAGCTTCTTCGACTCCTCGAACGCCACCCGCGCCTCGGCGTACTCGTCCTGGTAGAGCAGGTACTGCCCGAGGTTGCGCTGGACGATCGCCTCGGCCCGCTCCGAGCCGGTCCGGCGGGCCGCCGCGAGGGCGACGACGTGGGTGCTGTGCCAGTCGTCCTGCGGGCCGCGCAGGTCGAAGTACGGCGTCAGCGCCGAAGCCAGCTGCCAGGCCAGGTCGTCGAAACCCTGCTGGGCGGCCAGCGAAACCGCCGCGACGGTGGTCTGCCGCTCGGCGGCGAACCACGCGGCCGGGTCGTCGGGCAGCACGCCTGCCGGCACCGCCGGGCGCGGCAGCTCGTCGTCGCAGTACATGCCGAAGAAGTGCAACGGCATCCGGCGCGCCGCCTCGAGCGCCAGCCCCAGGTAGCTCTCCAGCACCCGCCGCAGGCCGGCCCGCGTCTTCGCTGCGTCACTCCGCTCGGCGAGCTCCACCGCGTACACGCGCAGCAGGTCGTGGAGGCGGTAGCGCGGCTGCCCGGCCGAATCGGAGCCGACGAGCTCGACGAGGTGGCCGTCGACCAGCACGTCGAGCACGTCTTCGGCGTCGCGGCGGCCCAGCACGGCCGCGACCGCCCACGCCGGGAACTGGACCGGCCCGAGCAGCCCCAGCCCGCGGAAGGCGGTGGCCGCCGACATCGGCAGCAGGTCGTAGGACAGGGTCACGCTCGCGCGGACCGCCAGGTCGCCGACGCGCAGCTCGTCGAGCCGGCGGCGTTCGTCGCCCAGCCGGTCGGCCAGCAGCCGCAGCGTCCAGCCCGGCCGGTGCGTCAGCTTCGCGCCGGCCACCCGGATCGCCAGCGGCAGGTGCCCGCACTGGCGCAGGATCGCCGCGGCGCTCTCCGGCTCGGCGGCCACCCGCTCGGCGCCGACGATGCCCTCCAGCAGCGCGGCGGCCTCGGCCTCGGGCAGCAGGTCGACGTCCACCGGCTTCGCGCCGGCGAGCCCCGGCAGCCGGATCCGGCTCGTCAGCAGCACCGCGCAGGCCCCGGCACCGGGCAGCAGCGGCCGCACCTGGGCCTCGCTGCCGGCGTCGTCGAGCACGACGCACATCCGCCGCCCGGCCAGCCGCGACCGCAGCAGCGCCGACCGCTCGGCCAGCTCCCGCGGCAGGCCGGCGTCGGGGATGCCCAGCGTGCGCAGCAGCTCGGCGAGCACGCTCATCGGCGCCCGCGGCGACGACGACGTGCCGGCCAGGTCGACGTGCAGCTGGCCGTCGGGGAACTCGTCGCGGAGTGCGTGCGCGACCCGGACGGCGACCGCCGACTTGCCGACGCCGGGCGCGCCGGAGAGCACGATCACGGCCGGCGTGCCGGAGTCCGCGCGTTCCCGCAGCAGGGTGACGACGTCGTGGATCAGGACGTCACGGCCGGTGAAGTCCGGCAGGTCGAGGGGCAGCTGGCAGACCGGGGCGACGTCGGCGGCGGCGAGCGGTGGGGCGAGCGCGGTTTCCGGCACCAGTGTCGCGCGCAGCTCGCGCAGCCGGGCGCCCGGCTCGGCGTCGAGCTCCTGACGCAGGACCCGCTCGGCCGACTCGTACGCCTCGATCGACTCCCCGGTCCGGCCCGCGGCGCGCAGCGCGACGATCAGCTGCGCCCAGAGCTCCTCGCGCAGCGGGTGCTCGGTGACCAGCCCGCGCAGCTCGGCGATGGCCTCGCCGGAGCGCCCGAGGCCGATCCGCGCCCGGAGGCGCTGTTCCTGCACCGACAGCCGCAGTTCGGTGAGCCGGGCGACGGTCGCGCCCCAGCTGTGGTCGTGGGGCAGGCCTTCGAGGACTTCGCCGCGCCACAGCGCGTCGGCCTTGTCGAGGAGCTTGAGCGCGGTTTCGGCTTCGCCGCCCTCGAGCGCTTCCTGCGCTTCACCGGCCAAGGCGGCGAAGGCGAGGTGGTCCAGTTCGGCGGGCGAGGCGGTCAGCAGGTAGCCGGAGGCCCGGCTGCTGATCCGCTCGCCCAGATCGGGGTGGATGTCCGCGAAGTGCCTTCGCAGCGAATGGACGTACGTGCGGATGTTCGCCGCGGCCGACCGCGGCGCCGCCTGTGGCCACAGCACTTCCACCAGCACGTCGGTCGAGACGACGACGTTCGGCTGCAACGCCAGCGCGGCCAGCAGCAGCCGGGGCTTCGGGCCGCCGAGGGCGATCACGCGCCCGGCGGCGGTGACCTCCAGCGGACCGAGGACGCGGATGGTAAGCGAGGTGGCCTCAACCTGCCCGATGAGTTCCCCCATATCCCGGGACTCTAGGACCGTCCGGCCGCAGGGGCTAGATCCATTCGGAGTGTCTGTGCGCACACGTGCGCGCTTTGTACGAGATGTGTACGGCGCGAAGTGAAGCTACGGCCATGAAGCGTTCGAACCTCCGGCGGATGGCCGGTTTGGGAGCGGTCCTCGCGACGATCGGCGGGCTGGCGGTGGGCGGCGCGCTCGAAGCGTCGGCCGCGGCGACCGGCACCGTCAAGACCGCGGGTGACCCGCTCAACGTCCGCCGGGCGCCCACCGCGGCTGCCACGGCCGTCAAGACCGTCGCGAACGGCGCGTCGGTGACCATCGACTGCCAGGTGAAGGGCACGTCGGTGACCGGTACCTACGGCACGGGCACGTTGTGGGACTACGTGCCCGCGCTCGGCGGGTACATCTCGGACACCTACGTCTTCACGAACTCCGACGAGCGGGTGGCGCCGGACTGCGGCGTCGGCTCGGGCAGCGGCCAGTGCGCCGACGCCTGCGCCGGCGAAGGGCAGTACCGCTCGTCCGACTCGCACTTCCTGGTCTACGACACGAGTTCCGACGGCTACTCCGCCGTCGTCGCGTACTGGCTCAAGGGCGGAGCCGGCCCGTTCTACGTCTGGAACTCCGGCGGCGAGGGCACGAAGGTCGACAAGGCCGCCACGGTCCCGCACGGCACCTGGGTCTTCTACAAGGTGTGCGTCGCGAACTACACCACGGCCAAGCCCGACCTGAAGTCCTGCAGCGACGGCATCACCGACTTCGCGGCCTGACCGCGTCACCACTTCGAGAAAGGGCTTTCCCATGGGTCAGGTCAACCGGCGCAAGGTGCTCCTCGGCGGCCTCGCCGCGGTCACCGCCACCGCGGCTTCGGCGGCGCTGCCGTCGTGGGCGAACGCCCGCACCACGGCCGCCGCCCCCACCATCCGCGATCCGTTCCAGCTCGGCATCGCCTCCGGCGATCCGCTGCCCGACAGCGTCGTGCTGTGGACGCGGCTCGCGCCGGCACCGCTCAGCCCGGACGGCTTCGGCGGCATGCCGGACGCCACCTACGCGGTCGACTGGGAGATCGCGAACGACGAAGCGTTCGGCTCGATCGTGCAGCGCGGCTCGGTGAGCGCGGTCAGCGCGTCCGGGCACAGTGTCCACATCGAACCGACCGGGCTGCAGCCCGCCCGTGAGTACTTCTACCGGTTCAAGAGCTCCGGCTACATTTCGCCGGTCGGCCGCACGCGCACCGCGCCCGCCGCGGGCGCCGCGGTCAACCAGCTCAAGTACTGCTTCAGCTCCTGCCAGCACTGGGAGGAGGGCTACTACCACGCGTACAAGGGCATCGTGGCCGACGACCCGGACCTGGTGCTGTTCCTCGGCGACTACATCTACGAGAAGAAGTCGGGCCGCACCGCGCAGGAGCGCAACCCGCGCAGCCTGGCCTTCACCGAGGACGTCACCACGCTCGCGCAGTACCGCGCCCGCCACGCCCAGCACAAGACCGACGCCGACCTGCAGGCCGCGCACGCGATCGCGCCGTGGATCGTCGTCTTCGACGACCACGAGGTCATGAACAACTGGAACGGCACCACCTCGCCGGCACCGGCCGCGCGCAAGGCCGCCGGGTTCCAGGCCTTCTACGAGAACACCCCGATCCGCTCGACGGCCAAGCCCAACGGCGCGTCGATCCAGCTGTACCGGCAGCTGATGTGGGGCAACCTGGCCCGGTTCCACATGCTCGACACGCGCCAGTACCGCAGTGCCCAGGTGCCCGACCCCGCCGGCGACGCCGGTCCGGCCTGCGCCGACGTGCGCAACACCTCCCGCAGCATCCTCGGCGCCACCGAGGAGGCGTGGCTGCTCAAGCAGTTCGAGTCGCACCCGGCGACCTGGGACTTCCTCGGCCAGCAGGTCTTCTTCGCCACGCGGGACGACGACGGCAACAAGGCCACCTGCGACGGCAACGACTCCTGGCAGGGCTACGAGGCTTCCCGGAACCGGATCCAGCAGGGCTGGGTCGACCGCAAGGTCGCCAACCCGGTGGTGCTCACCGGGGACGTCCACCGGCACTGGGCCGCCGACCTGCGGCTGGACTACTTCGACCACAGCGCCCCGGTCATCGGCTCCGAGCTGGTCACGACGTCGGTCACGAGCAACAGCGACACCGCGGGCGCGCCCAGCGCGGCCTGGTACGCCAACAACCCGCACGTGAAGTACTGCAAGGGCGAGCGCGGCTACGTCCGCGTCACGACCACGCCGTCGCAGATGCAGGCGGACTTCGTCACCACCTCCGACGTCAGCGTGTACGACCCGGCGTCGGTCGTGATCAAGAACGACGTCAGCTACGTGGTGCAAGCGGGGAAACCCGGCCTGCAGAAGGCCTGAAGTCACGCTGCGTGACATGACCGGGTGACCGGCTGTGCGCTCTCCCCGAGGTCGGCGCGGTGTTCCGGCTGGTCACCGGCACGACGGCGCTGGTCTCCCCGCCGGGCGGCGGCTCCCGGAGGCCCGGGTGACGGCCGAACGGGCGTTCACGCTGCAGTCGTCCGGAGCAGGATTCCGGTGACCGCCGCCGATCATGTGTTTTTCATGGTCTGGACCATGAAAAATGCAGGGCGTCCGCGGTCCGGTCGAAGGTAGACTGCCGGAATCCTGAAAGGACACCCTCGAACCACGGGGGACCCGCGTCCGACTGGGGGTGGCGCGGGTCCTCCGATCCCGTCGATCTTGACATTCGGTTCCCCTCGCTCGTAATCTGACTGCTCCGCCGTCATGCCGAACTCTTCGATTCCATGACAAGGCGGTTCCACGGTGAAAAAACTCTTGCTGATCACCTTCGCGGTGGCGGGGCTGGTGGTGACCGGCGCCGGCGTCTCCGCCGCCGCGCCCGGCGGCGTTTACGAGGTCAAGGATTACGGCGCCAAGGGAAACGGGTCGGCCAACGATTCCGCCGCCATCGAGAAGGCGATCACCGCGGCCGGCTCGGCGGGTGGCGGCACCGTCCGGTTCACTTCCGGCACCTACAAGTCGGCGAACACCGTCCACCTCAAGAGCAACGTGACGATCCAGCTCGACGCGGGCGCCACGATCACCGGGTCCGGTGCGGACACCTACGACAAACCCGAGCCGAACCAGTGGGACGAGTACCAGGACTACGGGCACAGCCACTTCCACAACGCGATGTTCTCCGGCGACAAGCTGACGAACATCGGCTTCACCGGCGCGGGCACGATCGACGGCGGCGGCAACCTCATCACCGGCAACCCGGATTCCGGCGAAGCCGACAAGATCCTGTCCCTCACCCGGTGTGACGGACTGACGCTGTCCGGCATCAAGCTGCGTCGCGGGGGGCACTTCGCGGCGCTGATCAACGGCTGCACGAACGTCGTTTCCGACCACCTGACCATCGACACGTCGAGTGACCGCGACGGCTGGAACATCATCAGCACGACCAACGTCACGATCACGAACGCCACCATCGCGGCTAACGACGACGCGCTGGTGTTCAAGAGCGACTACGCGCTCGGCGCGAAACTGCCGAACGGGAACGTGACGGTGACCGGCGCGAAACTTTCGGCGGTCTGCTGCAACGCGCTGATGTTCGGGTCCGAGACGTGCGGCGACTTCACCGGCTACCACTTCTCGGGCATCACGATCACCGGTGCGCACAAATCGGGCATCGGGATCGTTTCGATGGACGGCGCGAAGATTTCCGACGTCCACTACCGCGACATCACGATGTCCGGGACGTATTCGCCGATCATGATGAAGATCGGTACGCGCAAACGCTGCGGGAACAACCCGGGCGTCGGCTCGATCAGCGGCGTCACGTTCGACAACGTCACCGGCACGCACACCGGCACCAGCTTCAGCCCGACGATCTGGGGCGCGGACAGCGGTCACCGCGTCTCCGACGTCACGCTCACCGGCGTGAAGCTGTCGGTGCCCGGCGGCAACGGCACCATGGGCACGGGCGTGCCGAGCAACAACGCGACGGACTACAACCCGAAGAGCATCGGCACCCGCCCGTCGTACGGCTGGTACCTGCACTACGCGACCGGCATCCGGTTCGTGAACAGCTCGGTCGAGTTCGCCAAGGACGACGGCCGCCCGGCGGCCATCGTCAACACCAGCTCGGACATCACGTTCGACCACTTCACGGCGGAAAAGGGCTCGAAGAGCCCCTTCGACGTCGGCTTCCAGTCGGTGACGGGCTACTGCGTCCAAAACTCGGCCACCACGTCGGGCTCCGCCCTCCGCCTGAACACCACAGGTTCCACCGCACCCTGCTGACCAACTCGTTTCCCGCGTGATCGAAGCCGGAACTCGCGTGATCAGGGCCGGAACTCGCGAGTTCCGGCTTCAATCACGCGAGTTCCGTGCTCAGTCACGCGTGTGG
>NZ_JBEZYB010000111.1:0-21470 GCF_040638285.1 Amycolatopsis sp. NPDC026612 | reverse complement strand
CCGCGGGAGGCCCAAGTCGGCGAATCCGCGCGACTTACCGGTCGCCGGTGCAGCCAACTCACCGCCCGCCGCGGCCAACTCGCCCGGGCTCCCGGTGAGTTGGCCGCGGTGGGCGGTCAGTTGGCCGGACGCGACCTGAAAAGAAGGCCTCCCCGGATCGGGGGCACGTCCGCGGGGGGCCGCGCGTCTCCCAGCTTGCCGTTCCGGCGCCGAACACTGGGCCCGCTCCGCGACGGCGCCCACAATCCGGAGTGGAACCACCGCCAGGGAGGACCAGTCATGACGGAGCTGACCGTGCCGGAGCTGGACCGCCCCCGGATCGTGGCCGGGGCGCAGTACCTGTTCGAGGGCCCGCAGGGGCACGTCTCCCTGAGGGGGTTGTTCGGCCGCCACCAACGGCTGGCCGTGCACCACCCGATGGCCGACCACAGTGGTCCGGCGGACGTCGTGCCGGTCGTCGCCATCGCCGACGCCCTCCAGGAGCCCGGCCTGCGGCTCGTGCTCGTCTCCCGCGCGCCCTACGCGAAGGTGGAGCAGTACGGGCGGTACCTCGGCTGGGACGTGCCCGCGTACTCGGCCGCGGGGACCGCGTTCACCGACGACTTCCCGGCGACCCGGCACGTGCCCGGCGCGGGCGACGATTCGTGGGACAACGAATCGTGGGACGACGAGTCCGGACTGAGCTTCTTCCGGCTGGACGGCGGTTGCGTCCTGCACGTCGGGTCGGTCGTCGTGCCGCGCCTGGAGTTCCTGAGCCTGCTCGCGGCCCCGGGCGGCTTCCCGCGCGCGCGGGACGGCCGCTGACCGGCGTCCCGCTCCGCCGCGCCCGTCCGGAATCCGCAGTCGGGACGGTGCATCGTGCTTATCTCAACTTCCGGTGTGCTCTCATAAGTTAGGATCGGTCGTCAGCGCGCACACAACGCCCAGACCGGGCGTTTCGGGGCGGCTCAGCCGCCGCGACGACCCCGGAGGGGGCACTGATGTCTCCGGTCACCACACTCGAGCCCGTCACCGGGCATTCGGCGACCGCCGAGCCCCGCGGCACGACCGCGGCGGACCGGCGCCCGCGGCTGGCCGCCTACCTGGCCTCGGCCATCGTCGTCGTGGTCGTCGCGGGCTTCAGCGTGATCGCGCTGGTCAACCTGCTGCCGAATTCGGTCGGCTTCCTGCAGGCTGCCTACGGACTGGTCGGCGTCGGCGGGCTACTGACGATCCAGCTGCTCGGGTTCAGCCGCCCGGCCGTCCGGCTCGGCTCGAGAACCAGCCTGATCCTGCTCGCCGTGATGGTCCTGCTCGCCTACGTCCCCATCCTGACCTTCGGGCTGCAGTGGGCCGACATGCCCGACTTCGTCGGAGGTGCGGTGCTGCTGACGCTGCCCCTGCGGTACGCCGGGCCGGCACTGACCGCCGTGTTCCTCAGCGTCGCCTGGATCTACTGGATCTTCGACGCGTCACCGCTCAGCATCGTTTACAACGCGGTCGGCGCGGTGTTCTACAGCCTCGTCTTCTACTTGCTGACCCGGCTCGCCCGCATGGTGCACCGCCTCCACGAGGCCCGCACCGAACTGGCCCAGCGCGCGGTCGCGGAGCAGCGGCTGGCCTTCGCGCGAGACCTGCACGACCTGCTCGGCATGAGCCTGTCGGCGATCGCGCTCAAGGGCGAGCTCGTGCAGCGGCTGATGCGGAAGTCCGTGGACCGAGCCAAGGCCGAGCTCGCCGAGATCACCGCCACCGCCCAGCGCACCCTGTCCGACGTCCGCGCGGTCTCCCACGGCTATCGCGAGCTTTCGCTGGAGAAGGAGTCCCGGACGGCCGAAACGCTGCTGTCGGCCTCCGAGATCGCCGTCCGGATCCACCTGGACCAGGGCGACCTCCCGGTGCAGACGCGCACCCTGCTGGCCAAGATGCTCCGCGAAGGGGTCACGAACGTCCTGCGCTACAGCGACGTCGAACACTGCGAGATCGATGTCCGCCACCAGGACGGCAAGGTCACCCTGGAGATCGTCAACGACGGTGTGACGGTGGGCGCCCCGGAGCTCGACCCGGAAAGCACGCTGACCAAGCTGCCCCGGGAGCTCGCCTCGCTCGGCGGCACGGCGAGCGCGAAAACCGACGCGGACGGCCGGTTCCGGCTGCGCGTCGAGCTGCCCGTGCCCGACCGCCAGGCTGCCCCCGCCGCGCACGAGGCCGACCAGCAGGCACAGAACGAATCGAAGCGGATCCGCGGGCTGTTGACGATCGCCATGGCGATGATGGGCTTCGGCGCGACCGTGCACATCCTCCAGCTGACCGACCAGGTGTGGCACGTGGCGCTGGTCGTCGGCTCGATCGCGGCGCTGCTCACCCTGCAGTTCTCCTACTTCAACCGCCCGACGACCCGGCTGCGCTCGGCGCAGAGCTACGGGATGCTGTTCGTCCAGGCCTGCCTGACCTATCTCCCGCTGCTGCCACTGGGAGGGAACTGGGTCAGCCTGCCCGGGCTGTTGATCGGCAGCGCGCTGCTGGTCCTCCCGCCGGTGCTGGGCTGGGCGTTCTTCGCGCTGAACATCGCCGCCTACGCGGAGATCCAGCGGCTCTCGGGCGCCGACATCACCTCCACGGTGTTCTACACCGCCGCGACCGTGATGACCGGGCTGACCGTGTTCGGGCTGCTGTGGCTGGTCCGGCTGGTCACCGAGCTGGACAACACCCGGCGACGCCTGGCCGAGATGGCCCTCGCCGAGGAACGCCTGCGCTTCGCCCGCGACCTGCACGACCTGCTCGGCATGAGCCTGTCCGCGATCGCGCTGAAGAGCGAGCTGACCGCCCGGGTGCTGCCGCTGGACCGCGGCCGCGCCGAAGAGGAACTGACGGAGGTCCTCGGCCTGACCCGCCAGGCGCTTTCCGACGTCCGGTCAGTGGCCAGCGGTTACCGCGAGCTGTCTCTCGACAGTGAATCCCGCACCGCGAAGTCCGTGCTGGTGGCCGCGGATGTCCGGGTGCGCATGGAGATGCTCGAAGACGACCTGCCCACGCCGGTGCGCACGGTACTGGCCGTCGTCCTGCGCGAAGGCATCACGAACGTGCTGCGGCACAGCAATGTGGAGAGCTGCGAGATCGCGATGCGCCGCACCGGCGACGGGATCAGCCTCGACATCGTCAACGACGGTGTCCAGCGCAACGGGGATCACGGCCCCGCCACGGCAGCTCAGGCGGAAGCGGAGCCGGAGGTGGCGGCCGAGGTACCCGCGCCGCGGGCCGCGGCCACGGTCGCCGTGCCCGCCGGCTCGTCTCCGGGCAGCGGGATCGGCAACCTCTCCCACCGGGTCACCGACCTCGGCGGCGAGCTCACCGCCGGGGTCCAGCCGGACGGCCGGTTCCGGCTGCGGGCCGTCGTGCCGGTCTGAACCGTGCCGGTCTGAACCGCCCCGGTCTGGACCACCCGGTTCCGGCCGTTCCGGCGCTCACAGCCAGCCGGACTCGTCGGCGATGCGGATGGCGTCCACGCGGTTGCGGGCGTTGAGCTTCGCCACGACCGTCGTGAGGTAGTTGCGGACGGTCCCGGCGGACAAGTAGAGGCGGGCGGCCACTTCGACCGTCCCGAAGCCCTGCGCGGCCATGCGCAGGACGTCCAGCTCCCGGGCGGTGAGCGGGCAGTCCACCGAGTCCCAGGCCGCCAGCGCCAGGTCACCGTCGACCATGCGCCGGCCGGCGAGGACTCCCCGCACGGCGTTGGCCAGCTTGTCCGGCGGCGCGTCCTTGAGCAGGAAGCCACCCACCTTGGCGTTCAGGGCCCGGCGCAGCGTGCCGGGCCTGCCGAGGCTGGTGAGGATGACCGTCCGGCAGTCCGGGACCTGTTCGTGCAGCTCACCGGCCGCGGTGAGCCCGTCCATGCCCGGCAGGTCGATGTCGATGATCGCCACCTGTGCCTGCTTGGCACGGGCCGTGGGCACGATGTCGAGGCCCGACGCGACTTCGGCGACCACGTCGATGTCGGGCTCCAGCCGGAGCAGGGCGACCAGCGCCCCTCGTACGATATGCATGTCCTCGGCGACGAGCACTCTGATCACGGATGCCTCCGCACTCACGATTCCCCAGAAGCACAGTGAAACATTTTATCCGAGGAATTGCTTGCCCCATTCGGGCTTCACCGGCGCCGACTTCGCGAGAATGTCCGGACACCCACCGGGACGACCCGGAGAATGATCCTTCCGCAACCGGACGGCTACCTCAGGTGACTGGCGGCGGAGACTCGCCCGGGCGCGGTGAGAAACTTTCTGCCCGGCTCGCCGATAGTGATTTCACGACGCTTCACCGTGACGAGCCGGGAGCTTCGGGCCCGCTGAGCACGTCCGAAGCAGCCGGCTCGCAGGGTGGGGAACTGCGGAAACGAAGATCAGGCGGCTTCCAGCACGTCCGCCCGGCAGTAGCAGGCGCGAGCCGGGCCACCCGACGACGCCTCCCGCCACTGACCGAACTGCTCGATCACCAGATCGGTGGCCGTCTTGTCGAACTCGATGCCCATATCCGAGAAAAGGGCGCGAACGTCGGCGGAAACGTGTGCATTCATTGATGTGCTCCCCAGTGGCGACCAAGTATTCTTCATGTGCCACAAATAGTCGCCCAGAATTTCGGCGACAGCCAGTGCCGGTGTCATCGGGCCCGTGTGGTTTACACATGCTCCGCGTGGCTTCGGAATGAGACTCCGAACGGACTAACAAACCATCGAACAGCGGGTAAAAAGACGGATTTCGTCACCATCCGCGTTCGATCGAGCGCACCGCGCTAGCACGGACCATGAGCAATGCATACCCCGCAGGTGCCGGATACCCCCGGGAAACGGGCACCAAACCCGCATGTGCGAAACGCATGTTGACCACCGTCGAAACCCACGCACACCGATGCACAGAGCACTTAAGAAGTAGACGTCAACGGATCTACAGTTTTGATCGAAATCAAGTGCCCGCAGCGGATGCCTTCACCCGAAGGCTCCGGAGGGCGGCTCCGTCGACGGAAGGGACGGCTACCATGGATGAGATCGTCCGGCAGGCCGTGGCACGCGCCATCGTGACCATGCGCAACCACATGGATGAGCGGCTCACGATCGACGACCTCGCCCGTGCGGCCGTGTTCAGCAAGTTCCACTTCACCCGGGTGTTCCTCCGGGTCACCGGGCTGTCGCCGGGCCGCTTCCTGTCCGCCCTGCGGCTGGCCGAGGCGAAGCGCCTGCTCGCGACCACCGGGACCTCGGTGGCGGACATCAGTCACCAGGTCGGCTACAACAGCGTCGGCACGTTCAGCGCGCGGTTCAGCGGCAGTGTCGGCGTCTCGCCGTCCGCGTACCGCCAGCTGCGCGGCGCGGCGCCGCGGATCTCCGACCGGCAGGACCACTCCGGCTCGGAGGCGAGCGTGCGAGGCCAGGTGCGGGTGACCTCGCCGGGCGAGGTCGGGCCGGTGTTCGTGGGGCTGTTCGCCGCCCGGATCACCGAGGGCGCGCCGGCCCGGCACGTGATCCTGCCCAGGCCCGGGCCGTATGCACTGACGAACGTTCCGCTGGGCTCGTGGTTCGTGCTGTCCCACGCCTACGGCACCCGGGCACCCGATGACAATGCGTTACGACCGTTCACCGGCCTGACCGGCCCGCTGACCATCCACCGCGGCGTCACCGCGAGCCTGGCCGACGTCGGGCTGCGGCCGCGGCAGGGTTTCGACCCGCCCGTACTGCTGGCGCTGCCGGACCTGCGCCAGCCCGCGATATCCCGTCCGATGGCGAGCTGAACGGGTCATTTCGCGGCCGTGCGTCCGCCGTCCGGCAATCAATTCGCGAGCGGTGGGACTCGCGCCGGACGATCGGGCCGCAGCCACGAAAACACGCAATGGAGGGCGAGGGGCGTACGATTGCCATTCGGAGTCGCTGGACTGGGGGCGAGGTACCGCCGTGATCAAGGTGTTGCTGGCCGAGGACATGCACATGGTTCGCGGCGCCCTGGTCGCCCTCCTGAACCTGGAGTCCGACATCGAAGTGGTGGCCGAGGTGTCCTCGGGCGACCAGATCCTGCCCGCCGCGAAGGCGGCGCAGCCCGACGTCGCGGTGATCGACATCGATCTGCCGGGCAAGGACGGGCTGTCCGCAGCGATCGAAATCCACGAGAGCCTGCCCGACTGCCGCACCCTCATCCTCACCAGCCTCGGCCGGCCCGGCACGGTGCGCCGGGCGCTGGACGCCAAGGTGAACGGCTTCCTGCTGAAGGACGCCCCCTCGGACAAACTGGCCAACGCCGTGCGCTCCGTCGCGATCGGACGGCGGTTCATCGACAGCGAGCTGGCGCTGGCGGCCTGGGAGACCGACGACTGCCCCCTCACCCCGCGTGAGCTCGAAATCCTGGCACTGGCGGCAAAGGGGCGCACGGTCGCCGACATCGCCGCCGAGCTCTATCTCTCGGCCGGCACGGTGCGCAACTACCTGGCCGCCGTGGTGACCAAGCTCAACGCCCGCAACCGGGTGCACGCGATCCGCATCGCGACCGAGTCCGAGTGGCTCTGACCCGTTTCCCGCCACCGGGGCCGGCGGGAAACGGCTCCGCGGCGGTCAGCTCGCCCGCCGGCCGCGGAGCTCGCGCAACGGGCGCACCGGGATCGCGGCGAGCAGCCGGTGCGTGCCGTCCGCGCCCACTTCCGTCGTCAGCGTGCCGTCGAGACCGTGCACGCGGTCGCGGAGGTTGCGCAGCCCGGCACCGGAATCCACGCTGTCGCCGGCCGCGCCGGCCACGCCGTCGTTGACGATCTCCAGCCAGGCCGTCCCGTCTTCGGTGCTGACGGAGAACGCGCACCAGCTCGCGACGCTGTGGCGCACCACGTTCGTCACACCTTCGCGCAGCACCATGGCCAGCACGGTGGCGACGTGCGGGGGCAGGTCGCCGACCCCGGACCGGGCCACGGTCACCCGGGTGCCCGCCGCGCTCAGCACCTCCGCCGCCGCCCTGCATTCGTCCTGGAGCGAAAGGTCGCGGTAGCCCGTGGCGATCGTGCGGACGTCGGCCAGCGCGCGCCGGGACATCACCAGCAAGTCCGCGAGTTCCTCTTTGGCCAGTCCCGGCTTGCCGAGCACGAGCCGATCGACAAGTTCACCCTTGAGGGTGATCGCCGAAAGGCTCATGCCCAACAGGTCGTGGAGGTCGCGGGAGAACCGCTTGCGTTCCTCGGAGATGGCCTGGCGCTTCAGCTCGCGCACCTGCTCCCCCCGCTCGGCCACCAGCCGCACGGCCGTTCCCAGCCCGAAGAGGGTGAGCGCGGCGACCCCGGCGCTCACCGCGCCCGCCAAGCCGACGGCGATCGAGGCGAGGGGCCACGCCTGGACCACCGCCGCTCCGGCGGACGCCAGTAGCGCGCCCGGCACCGCGATGACCGGCCGGAACGTCAGCAGTACTCCGCCGGCGAAGAACCCGCCTGCCGTGCTCCACGACGGGCCGAAGGGCATCAGTCCCAGCAGCGCCGTCAGGACCAGGACCAGCACCGGACGCCGCACCTGGCCGCGGCCGAAACCGGCCAGGTGCCCCGCCGCGAGCGCCACGGCGCAGACCGGCGCGGCGAGCCGCACGAGCGCGTCCGGGGAGCCGATCAGCACCGGCAGCAGAGCCAGCAACGCCACTCCGGCCGCGGCCGCCGCCTGAGCGGCGAACACGAGCGTCCGGGTTCCGGACTGCTCGTCCTCGAACGAAGACGGCCGTTCTTCGGCGCGCTCGTGCGGTCGCGTCCCGCGAACCCGCCCCGGCTGGACCACGATCCCTCCAGATACCCCCGAACCCGGTGAAACCAAGGTACTCAAGGTAACAGGGATGTCCGGTAGGCCGGGATCACTGCGGCGGAGGGAAATCCAGGACGCACTCGCCGACGCTCACCTCCGCCGGCCACTCCAGCTTCAGCGAGCGGTCGACGCGGTCCCCGGCGTCGACCGGCACGGCGTGCGCCGCCAGCCCCATCGCCTTCGCCGTCAGGTAGAGGACCTGCTGCAGGGCACCGACGTGCAGCAGGGTCGTCGCGTACGCGGCGTTGCCCAGCACCCAGGCGATCCGCGACATCCGCGTGGTCATCGTCAGCAGGACCGACGGCCGCCGGTGACTGCCGGCCCCGACCATGGCCAGGTCGAGCATGCCGTCGAGGCCACCGGCATCGTCGTTGATCAACGTCAGGGTGTGCCACAGCGGGTCGTAGTGGTAGATCCCCCGCTCCAGGCCCGCGCAGCGGTTGATCCCGACGTAGATCTCGAGCTCGTACAGGCACGCGACGCTGAAGTAGGGCCGCTGGGACGCCTCGTGGGCGGGCCCGCCGGGCAGGTACGCCGGGCCGACCGACCGCACCCGCGCGGCGCGGAAGAGGAGTTCCCCGATCTGCTCGGCGGACAACGCGCGCTCGTTCATCTCGGGGCAGGTGTGGTCGCTTTCGAGCAGCGTGCCCAAGGTCGGGTCGGTGGCCCGGAGCTCCGCCGGGTCCGGCCGGTGCAGCGGGAAGGTCGAACCGGCCGCGATCTGCTTGACCACCGGTGGCTCGGCCCCTTCGCGACGTGCCCCCGGATCCGCCGAGCCGCCCTTCTGCCAGGTCCGGCTCCGGGCGTGGAACAGCAGATCGCCGGGCGACCAGACGTCCAGGTCGGCGTCGGTGTCCTCGGCGAACCCCGCCCAGTCGTCGGCCAGCAGCGCCACCCCCGCGGCCACCAGGAACGTCACGACGTCGGTGACGACCGGCTCGGGCAGCCCGGTGGTTTCGGCGACCTGCGCGACGGTGACCGGGCCGGCCAGCGAAGAAACCACGAGCATCGCCGGCGGCCGCAGCAACGCGACCCGGTACCGGGCGCGGGGTGACTCGAGCAGCAGCCCGCCGCCGTCCGGGCGCATCGTCGAGAACCGGGACAGTTTGACCAGGCGGTCGGCCGGCACCGGCTCGGCCGGGAAGACCGGGGACTGCGTCACCGGGATCGCCGACAGCAGCGGACCGCGGCCGTCGCCGAGCGCGAGCGAGTGCACGACCGAGCCGGCCAGCCGGTTGAGCACCCGGCGCAGCGTGCTGGCCCACACTTCGGCACCACCGCTCACCGACGAAGCCAGGTTGCCCATCGACACCGGGCCGAGCAGCATCCGGCTCAGCGACTCGCGGACCGGCTCGGGAATGCCCGCCAGCTCGAATTCACCCCACCAGTTGATCGCGAGGACCGTGTCGTCGTCGCCCGCTTCCAGCAGGGTGTCTTCCGTGAGGGACCACAGCCGGACGGTCTCCGGGCTGCCCTCCGGGCCGTCAGTAAGCAAGGGATTCTCCTCGGGCCAACAACGAGCACCGAGTCTCCCGCGGGGCGCTCAAAGAAACATCGGGAACGGGTTGAGCAGTTCGTACGGCGTCGGTGCGTCGAGCCTGCCGAGCCGGACCGGGACGTCGAAAAGCCTGCCGGGTGCGAACCGGGCCCAGAACGGGCGCAGGCCGGGGGCGAGCACCTTGACGACCGGGATCCCCACGTCCGGCCGGGTCTGGTCGAGCACCAGCATCTCGAGGCCGGCGCGCTCGAACACCCGCGCCAGCGCGTCGACGTCGTCGCGGACGTCGGACCGGCTGACGAACGGGAAGTCGGCCACCGTCCGCATCCGCCGTCCGGCAGCGGGCCGCAGGTAGGGCTGGTTCGCGACGGTGGCGTACGCGAGCCAGCGCCGCGCGTCCAGGTCGTCGAGCTCGTGCTCGGCCCCCTGCACGACGGCGGAGAGCATCTGGTTGAGCTCGGTCACCGCGCGGCGCACGGCGATCCGCGGATCGAGGTGCGCGCCGAAGCCCAGCATGATGTCCTCGTGCGGGCCTTCGGTCCGCCGCGACAACGCGACGGTCACCGGGACCTCCAGGTCCGAGGTCACGTCGAGGACCCACAGCTCGCGGCCGATCGCCGCGTAGGCCGCCGACATCTCCGCCAGCCACGGGTCGTGGAAGGACGCAAGGTCGACGCCCGGCACCGGCGTGCGGTTGTACCACCACAGCGCCACCGCGTCGCGTTCGACGAGTTCCAGCGCTCCTTGCAGGATCGCGTCCTCCAGGCTGCTGCCCGCCGCGGCGCCGTTCGAATCCGCGCGCACTCCCGGGGTCGCGTTCTCCCGCGGGGTTCCGTAGTACAGGTAGGACGTCGGCAGCAGGCGGCGCTTCCCGGCGGGGGTCCACACCGGCGTCCAGTCGACCTCGGCCGCCGGGTCGAACGGCACGGTGACCCACTGGAACTCCGCGTGGTCGCTGTTCCAGGCCGCGCGGTCGCGGTACTGCCGGTCGTCGTAGAGCATGCATTCGTTGGGGTGGATGGCTTCCGCGCCCAGCTGGTCGTACGAGCCGCGAATGCGGAGCTCGTCGCCCTGGAAGTTGCCGGAGAACCGCTCCGCCGCCTCACAAAGAGCGCTCACCTCGGCGTCGAGCGCGCTGACGCCCTTGCCGCCGTTCTCGCAGCGCAGCCCGGCCCGCAACGCGGCCATCCCGGTGACCCCGCGGGCGACGTTGGGCCCGGAGCGGTAGGCGTTGGCGAACGACGGCGCGGCCGGGTCCGGCTGGATCTCCTTGATGATCCCGGTGATCGGGCTGACCAGGTTCCGGTGCCGTTGGAGCATCTCCGCCGGGGTGACCGTGCGGTGCCCGCCACCGCCGGTGGTCGCCTTCTTCGCCGGCTTCAGCACCACCGGGCGGCCCGAGCGTTCGGCCACCAGCGAAGGGTCGCCGCAGTCCGGGCACTGCGGGCGGCGGCGCAGCTCGTGCAGCCGGCCCTGCAGGTCGAGCGTGTCCAGCGTCCACACGCACTGCTGGCCGGGATGCCGGTAGCCGGCCAGCCACTTGGCCGCCTCCAGCGCGACCAGGTGCACCGCGGCCGCGGTCAGCGACGGCAGCGCCGACACCGGCCGGAGCGCCGGGCCGTCGTGGCCGAGTTCCTCCTGCACGCACGCCTCGGCGTGCCGGTGCCCCCACAGCCGGTGGGTCAGGCAGTGCCAGCAGGCGCCGCCCGGCTGGAGCACCGGGCCGATCCACACCTGGGCCGCGGACGGGCGCGTGAGCAGCCAGGGCCGCCCGGTCCGGCGGTGTTCGGCGTCGATCGCGGCGAGGCGCGGGTCGAGGTAGTCGGCGCACAGCACGATCGACAGGTCGGCGGGGCCGTCGTCCGCGGCCAGCACCTCGATGCCGGCGTCGGCCAGCGCCCGCTCGACGGCACCGGGGTCCGTGCCGTCGGCGCTGTCGCCCACCGCGAGCAGCCGCACGGTGCCCGGCCGCGCGGCGACGACGTCGGCGTCGATCCCGCAGGCGTCCCAGTAGGCCAGCACGCGCTCGTCGCCCGGCCGGACTCCCCCCTTGCGCAACGTCACCAGGCCGGCGTCGACCAGCTGGGTCAGCAGCGCGGCGACCTCCTCGGGGGCCATCCCCCCTGGCCGGCCGCGCAGCAGCCGGTCGAGGTCGTGCGTGCCGTCCAGCAGGGCCGCCAGCGATTCGATCTTGGCGCCGTGCATCGCGATGACGCCCTGCTCGGAGAACACGTAGGCGCCCTTGCCCGCCTGGACCTCCGCCCGCAGGTGCCGCCGGAACGCCGCGGTCGGAGCGACTGCGGGCGTGGCCGCCGCGGGACCGTCGTCGTCCGGCACCCGCACGTCTACCGCTGTTGTGCGCATGGGCTCTCCTGCCGGTCGGCGCGAGGATCGAACGAGCAACCGAATCCTGCTCCGGCAGGCCAGGGGCCAGCCAGTGTGGAAATGCACGGAGAAGTCGTGCGAAACGCACGTCGCGACCTGAGAAATGCAGGGGGCACCGGTGCAAGGCTCACTGGCCGCGCGTGGCGTGGAACCGTCACCGTGGACAGCGACGCCCGTGGCGGCATGGTGCGTTGCCGGAACCGTAACCGAACCCGCGGCACCGCGCGATGCGGACGGCCTCCGGCCAGGCACCCGAAACAAGTGAGGAACCGAGTATGCCCACCTCTGCTCGCACCTACGGACAGTTCTGCGGCCTGGCCCGGGCGCTCGAGATCGTCGGGGAGCGGTGGTCGCTGCTCGTCGTGCGTGACCTCATGCTCGGCCCGAAGCGGTTCAACGACCTGCAGGCCACCCTGCCGCGCATCCCGGTGAGCATCCTCACCTCCCGGCTCAACGAGCTCGAAGAGTCGGGGGTGATCCGCCGCCGCGTCCTGTCGCAGCTGGACGCCGGCGTCGTCTACGAACTCACCGAGTACGGCTCCGAGCTCGACCACATCGTGCTCGACCTGGGGCTCTGGGGCGCCCGCTCGCTCAGCGACCCGAAGCCCGACGACGCGTTCAGCATCGACACCGCGGTCCTTTCGCTCTACACGACCTTCCGCGAAGAGATGGCCGCGGGCGTGCACATCAACTACGAGCTGCAGTACCTCGGCGGCGAAATGGTCCTGCACGCGCTCGTCGACGACGGCGCCGTCAAGGTGTCCGCCGGCTCGCTGCCCAGCCCCGACATGGTGATCGAGCCGCAGGGGCCGGCGATGTTCGAGCTGCTCAACGGCGGCCTGTCCCCGCAGGAGGCGCTGTCCAGCGGCAAGGTCCGCATCGAGGGCGATCCGGCGGACCTGGAGCTGTTCACCCGGCTGTTCCACATCCCGCCGGCTCCCGAGGCCCCGACCGGGCTGACCATTCACTGACCCCACCCCCGCGGGGCGGGTCCGTCCGCTCGCCCCGCACCACACTTCCTGGCAAAAAGCGGCAATCCGGAGGAACGGATTGCCGTCCGGCGACCGCTATGGTCGGTGCACCACGTTGTCTTCGGAAACTGGGGTCCGCATGTCGACATCCGAACTCACGCGCCCGGCCGGCTTCCTCGGCCCCCTCAACAGCCGCTACCACCACCGCGCGCTCGCGGTCTTCATGGTGATCGTCATCGGGCACTGGGCCGAGCACATCGTGCAGGCCGTGCAGATCTACGGTCTCGGCTGGCCGACCTCGCGCGCCCGCGGCGTGCTCGGCGTGCCGTTCCCGTGGCTGATCTCGCAGGAGTGGCTGCACTACGGCTACGCGCTGGTGATGCTGGTGTTCCTCTGGATCCTGCGCCACGGCTTCGCCGGCCGGTCGCGGCAGTGGTGGAACCTGGCCCTCGGCATCCAGTTCTGGCACCACATCGAGCACCTGCTGCTGTTCATCCAGGCGCAGACGGGCTGGCGGCTGGCCGGGCAGAAGGTGCCCACCAGCATCATCCAGCTGCTCGTGCCGCGGGTGGAGCTGCACCTGTTCTACAACACGATCGTCACCATCCCGATGATCGTCGCGATGGTGCTGCACCGGCGCGCCTCGGCCGCCGAGCACCAGCTGACCGGCTGCACCTGCGGCCTGCCGCGGCACGCCGTGCTCGCCACGTCGTGAAGCGCGCGCTGGCCCTGCTGGCCTTCCTCCTCGGCCTGCTGGTGCTCAGCGCCGCTCCCGCTTCGGCCCACGTCGAGATCGTTTCCTCCGTCCCCGGGGACGGTGCCCGCCTCACCGCGGCACCGTCCCGGGTGTCGGTGACGCTGTCGGAGAACATCGGCGTCCAGCCCGGTTCGCTCAAGGTCGTGGACCTGTCCGGGAACCAGGTCGACACCGGCCCGGTGTTCCAGCCCGGCGACGTCGCCGAGCAGGTGTCGGTGCGGCTCGAGCCGGGCCTCCCGGACGGCAGCTACCTGGTCGAGTACGCGTTCGTCTCGGCCGACTCGCACCCGGTGCGCGGCACGTTCGCGTTCGTCGTCGGCACCGGGCCGCTGGTGACGTCGGCGGGTGCGGTCTCGGCGGCCACCGGCACGGATCCGGCGGTCAACGCGGCGTCGACGGTGGTCCGCTGGCTGGCATACGTGGGTGTCGTCCTGCTCGGCGGCCTGGCGTTCGTGCTGCTCTGCCGCCCGGCGGCCGGCACCGACGGCCGCGCGCGGCGGCTCCTGCGCTGGGGCGCGTGGCTGGTCGGCGCGACGGCGGCCGCGACGTTCGTGCTGCAGGGCCCGTACGCGGCCGGACGCGATCTGGCGGCGGTGTTCGACCCGGCTCTGCTGGCCGACACGCTGCGCGTCGCCTACGGGAAGCTCCTGCTGCTGCGCCTGGTGGCGGTGGGCGCACTGGCGCTGTGCACGGTCCGGCTGCTGGGGCCGTCGGACCGGCTGCGGCCGCGGTTCGAGAACCTGGCGTTGGTGGCCGGCTTCGTCGTCCTGCTGACGTTCTCGGCCACCGGCCACCCGGTGACCGACCCGATCATGTACTTCTCGGTGACCGCGGACCTGGTCCACTTCGGCGCGATCGCGATCTGGGCGGGCGGCCTGGTCCAGCTGGCGCTGTGCCTGCACCGCCCGGCCGACGGCGAGGACGTCGGCCTCGTGGCGGCCCGGTTCTCCCGGCTGGCGGCGGGCTCGGTGACGGCGATCGCGCTCAGCGGCGCGGTGCTGGCGCTGCGGATCATGCCGTCGCTGCCGTCGCTGTGGACCACCGGGTTCGGGCTGCTGGTGCTGCTGAAGATCGCGGGCTTCGCGACGCTGCTGGCGGTGGCGAGCAGGTCCCGCCGCGCGGTCCGCCGCATCGCGGCCCCCTCATCGGGTGGCACGGCGACCCTCACCACGGACCTGCGCCGCCTCCGCCGGGCGGTGACGGCGGAGGTCCTGCTCAGCGCGGTGGTCCTCGCACTGGCGGCGCTCTTGGTGGTCACTCCGCCCGGCGGCTGACCCGGCGCACCCACGGAGGTCGACGGCGTCCCGCATCGCCTTCTGCGGGCGAAGACGGGCGGCGAAGCACGTTCACCCGGTGCGCCGGCAGATCAGTGACAGTCCACTGTGGACAAGATCGTGACCGTCGGCCGGTACGTCGCCGGGTGGCCGCTTACCCAGGGCACGCGGCCTAGTATGCCCTGGTGACGGACCTGCCGGTGCTTCCCGGCCGCCCACCCGAACCGGAATGGAGGGCGTGATCTTGCCCACCCTGTGGTCAACATCGGCGCAGTGGGACCTGCTGCCGCCGGTCCTGCTCGCGCTGGTGCTCAGCGTCGCCATCGGCCTCGAGCGGGAAGCCGGCATGAAGGCCGCCGGCCTGCGGACGCACAGCCTGGTCGGCGTCGGCTCGGCCGTGTTCATGCTCGTGTCGAAGTACGGCTTCGCCGATCTGCTCGGCCTCGACCAGGTCTCGCTGGACCCGTCGCGGATCGCCGCGCAGATCGTGTCCGGGATCGGCTTCATCGGCGGCGGCCTGATCTTCGTCCGCCGCGACGCGGTGCGCGGCCTGACGACGGCGGCGACGATCTGGCTCACCGCCGCGGTCGGCACGGCGTGCGGCGCCGGGTTGCCGGTGCTCGCCGCCGGCACGACGATCAGCCACTTCGTGGTCACCCGCGGGTTCCCGCCGCTGCAGCGGTTCGTCGCGCGGCACCGCCGCGAGCCACCGGTCGTGCAGCTGAGCTACCTCGACGGCCACGGTGTGCTGCGCGCGGCGCTCGCCGTGTGCACCGGGCGAGGCTGGAGCGTGCACCACGTCGACGTCGATCACGAGCCTACTTCCGAAGAAGGGCAACGGATCGCGGTCGTGAAGCTGCGCCTCGACGGCCGCGGTGATCTCTACGACCTCGCCGCCGAACTCGCCGAGCTGCCCGGTGTGCGGAGCACGTCCACCGGTCCCGGGGAACCGCTCGACGAATGATCGGCGGGCCGGGCAGCGCGCGGCGGCGAGTTTGGGGCACACTGGGGTGCACACGGAATTCCCCGGTACCGCAAGGAAACGTGCGGCCGAGGAAAAACCATCCAATTCGGAGGTGAGACATGGCCCCCGGCGGTGGCGAGGACGTGGCGCTGGCGTTGCCCGGATTCGACGTGGCGTGGCGCGGTTTTCACCGCGCTCAGGTCGCGGAGTACGTCGCGTGGGCCGAGGCCGAGATCAGCAGACTCACCGCCGAACGGGACTCCACGCGGCACCGGCTGGCGACACTCGAGGCGGACAACCGGGAACTCCGGCTGAAGATCGACCGGATCAGCCGGACCCCGATCGAGCCGGACGCCCTGCAGGAGCGCTCGCGCCGGATGATCGAGCTCACCCGCGAGGAAGCGGCCGAAATCACCGCGCGCGCAACGGAAGCGGCCGAGCGCCTTCGCCGCGAGGCCGAGCAGGAGGCGGTCCGGCTCACCGAAAAGGAACGCCGCCTGGTCGCCGAGGCCGAGGCCGACCGCGAGCGGCAGCGCGCCGAGCACGAGGAACTCCTGCGGGCCACCGAGCAGCGACGCCGTGAGCTCGACGAGGCCGCGGCACACCGCCGCGCCCAGCTGGAAGACGACCACAGCCGCGCGATGACCGTCCGCCGAGCCGACGCGATGCGCGAACTGGCCGAGCAGGAGGCGACCGCCCGGGAGAAGGCGAACCAGCTGGTCACCGAGGCAACCCGCCGCAGCGAGGAGCTGGTGACGACGGGAGAACGCCGGCTCGCGGCCGCCGAGGCGAAGGCCGCGAAGCTGATCAGCGACGCGACCGGACGCAGCGAAACGCTCGTCACCACCGCCGAAGCCCAAGCCGCGAAGCTGGTCAAAACCGCGAAGGCCAAAGCCGAAACGCAGGTCGCCCACGCCCAGGCCAAGGCCAACAAGCTGGTCAGCACCGCTGAAGCGAAAGCCCGGAAGCTCGTCGCCGAGGCCACCAGGCAAAGCGAAACGCTGGTCAAAACCGCCGAAAGCGACGCCGTCGCGAAGGTCGGCGCCGCCGAACGCGAGGTGGCCGCCCTCACCGCCGTCCGCGACAAGCTCCACGCGAGCCTCATCGGCAGCCGCTCGCTGCTGGCCGAAGCGGCCGTCGCGCTCGACGACCGGCCGACGTCGTTCGATCCCGAGGCCACGCTGCCGATGTCCAAGAGAGTGCCCGTCCAACGGCGTTCCCCGGCCGGTGACCTCACCGACGCCGTCGGCTGAGCTTGCTCCCCGGCGCACCGGAGCCCGGCGACGGCGCCCTTCCCGAAAGCACGTGGCCGCTCCGGCGGGTACTCGCGCTGGTCACCGCGGTCGTGACGCTGGCCGCCTCGACGACACTGGCCAACCGCGTGCTGCCCGGCTGGGCGTACCCGGTCTGCGGGCTGGTCGCCGCCGCGATCCTGGTGGTGCTGGGCCGGGCGGCCGGGTGCACGTGGACCGACCTGGGGCTGTCCCGGCTCCGGCGTCCCGCCCTTGCCGGGCTGGCGGGGGCCGGGCTGGTGGCGGTGGTGTTCGGGATCGCGCTGGCCGTGCCGGCGCTGCGCACGGTCTACCAGGACGGCCGCGTCGGCGATCCGGACCTCCCGCAACTCCTGTGGCTGACGTGCGGCCGGATCCTCTTCGGGACCGTGCTCATCGAGGAGATCGCCTTCCGCGGCGTGCTGCCCGGCCTGTTCGGCGCGACGGACGAGCGCTGGCGCTGGACCCCGATCCTCGGCTCGGCGGCGCTGTTCGGGCTGTGGCACGCCCTCCCGGCCCTGGCGATCGGCCGCAACGCCGCCGTCCACGCCGTGTTCGGGACGACACCGGTGGTGGTGCTGCAGGTGCTGGCGATGGCCGCGGCGGGCGTGGCCGGGATCTTCCTGCACTGGTGGCGCCACATCGGCGGCGGCGTGCTCGCCTCGGTGATCGTGCACTTCGTGACGAACGCGGGCGGTCTCACGCTGGCCGTGCTGGTGCGGTGAGCTAGGAGCGCACCAGCCGCGCGATGGCGTCCGACGCCTCGCGCACCTTGAGGTCCGCTTCTTCCCCGCCCGCGGCGGCGGCCTGGACCACGCAGGTCGCCAGGTGCTCGTCGAGCAGTTCGAGGGAGAACGACTGCAGGGCTTTGGTCGCCGCGGAAACCTGGGTCAGGATGTCGATGCAGTACTTGTCCTGCTCGACCATGCGCTGCAGCCCGCGGATCTGTCCCTCGATCCGGCGCAGCCGCTTGAGGTAGGCCTCCCGCTCGCCGCCGTAACCCGTCATCGCCCACCTGTCCCGTATCGGCATCCCTGCGCGCCAGTATACCCACCCCACGTATCAGCTGGGGATCAGCGGAAGCGGCGCAGGCGGAGGCTGTTGCTCACCACGAAGGCCGACGAGCACGCCATCGCCGCGCCCGCGATCATCGGGTTGAGCAGGCCCGACGCGGCCAGGGGCAGCGCCGCGACGTTGTAGGCGAACGCCCAGAACAGGTTGCCCTTGATGGTGGCCAGCGTCCGCCGCGCGAGCCGGATCGCGTCGGCCGCGACCCGCAGGTCGCCGCGGACCAGCGTCAGGTCGCTCGCCTCGATGGCCGCGTCGGTGCCGGTGCCCATGGCCAGGCCCAGGTCGGCCTGGGCGAGCGCGGCCGCGTCGTTGACGCCGTCGCCGACCATGGCGACCACCCGGCCCTCGGCCTGCAGCCGCTTGACGACGTCGACTTTCCCCTCGGGCAGCACCTCGGCGATGACCTCGTCGATCCCGGCTTCGGCGGCGATCGCGCGGGCCGCGTCCGCGTTGTCGCCGGTCAGCAGCACCGGTGTCAGGCCGAGTTCGCGCAGTTCGGCGACGGCTCGGGCGGACGTCGGCTTGATGGTGTCGGCGACGGCCAGCGTGCCGCGGACTTCGCCGTCCCACGTCACGCCGACCGTGGTCACGCCGGCGCCTGCCGCCCGCCCGACGCTGACCACGCGTCCTTCGACCACGCCGGTCACGCCGACGCCGGGGGTGCTGCGGAAGTCCGTGACGGCGGGGAGCGCGCCGAAGCGCTCGCGGGCGGCGTCCGCAATGGCGCGGCCGATGGGGTGCTCGGACGCGGCTTCGACGGCGCCCGCGAGCCGGAGCACCTCGCCGCCGCCGTCGACGAGCGTCATCCGGCCGGTCGTCACCGTGCCGGTCTTGTCCAGGACGACGGTGTCGACGCGCCGGGTGGACTCGAGCACCTCGGGGCCCTTGATGAGGATGCCCAGCTGGGCGCCGCGGCCGGTGCCGACGAGCAGCGCCGTCGGCGTCGCCAGGCCGAGCGCGCACGGGCAGGCGATGATCAGCACGGCGACGGCCGCGGTGAACGCCGCCTCCGGGGTGCCGCCGGCCGCCAGCCAGACGACCAGCGTGGCCAGGGCCAGGACGACGACCACCGGGACGAAGACCGCCGAAACGCGGTCGGCGAGCCGTTGGACGTCGGCTTTGCCGTTCTGGGCGGCCTCGACGAGCCGGGCCATCTGCGCCAGCCGCGTGTCGGCGCCGACGCGGGTGGCGCGCACGAGCAGCCGCCCGCCGACGTTGACGGAGGCGCCGGTGACGGTGTCTCCCGGGCCGGTCTCGACCGGCACCGGTTCACCGGTGAGCATGCTGGTGTCAACGGCGGAACCGCCTTCGGTGACGACGCCGTCGGTGGCGATCTTCTCGCCGGGCCGGACCACGAAGACGTCGTCCACCTGCAGGTCGGCAATCGGAAGCAGGTGCTCTTCGCCGTCGCGGAGGACTGTGACGTCCTTCGCGCCGAGGTCCATGAGCGCACGCAGGGCGGCGCCGGCGCGGCGCTTGGAGCGGGCCTCGAAGTAGCGGCCGGCCAGGATGAAGGTGGTGACCGCGGCGGCCACCTCGAAGTACAGGCTGTGCCGGCCCGACCCGGCGACGAGCGCATACAGCGACCAGGCGACCGAAGCGACGACACCGAGCGAGATCAGCGTGTCCATCGTCGCGGCGGCGTGGCGCAGGTTGATCGCGGCGGCCCGGTGGAACGGCCAGGCACCCCACGTCACAACGGGGGCCGCGAGGCCGAGCGCCACCCACGGCCAGGCCGCGAACTGCACGGCCGGGACCATCGCGAGGATCACCAGCGGAATCGTGAGTGCCACCGAGAGGAGCAATCGCTTGCGCAGCGCCGACGCCTCTTCGGGCTCTTCAGGCTCTTCAGGTTCGGGAAGCTGCGCGGAGTACCCGGCGGCCTCGACGACGGCCGTCAGATCGGCGATCGTCAGCTCGTCCGGGTAGCTGACCTCGGCCTTTTCGGTGGCGTAGTTGACCGTCGCGGACACGCCGGCGACCTTGTTGAGCTTGCGCTCGACGCGGGCGGCGCAGGACGCGCAGGTCATGCCGCCGATGGCGAGTTCGACGCGGGAGGCGGTGGTCACGGCGGCGACGCTCATGCCACGAGGCGGTATCCGGCCTCGGTGACGGCGGCGGCGACGGCGTCGGTGGTCAGCGGAACCTCGCTGGTCACGGTGACGCGGCCGCTCTCGACGTCGACGTCCACGCTTCGGACGCCTTCGAGCTCGGAGACCTCTTCGCGGACCGACGTGGCGCAGTGTCCGCAGGTCATGCCCTCGACGGTGTAGCTCGCTTCGGTCATCAGCAGCTCCTTTCGTTCTCCTTCCTTTATACCCCTCGGGGGTAGGGGTTCTCCACCGGGCCCCGGCACACTCGCGAGATGCGAAGGATCTACGCGATCGGGATCGGCGCCGGTGACCCGGAGCACCTGACGGTGCAGGCGATCGACCGGCTCAACCGCGTCGACGTGTTCTTCGTGCTCGACAAGGGCGCCGAGAAGGCCGACCTGGTCCGGTTGCGCCAGGAGATCCTCGACCGATTCGTGACGAGGCCGGGCTACCGGGTGGTGCGGGCGGAGGACCCGCCCCGCGACCGCACGCCGGCGGACTACCGGGCCGCGGTCGCCGACTGGCACGCGGCCCGGGCGGCGGTGTACGAGCAGCTGATCCTCTCGTCGCTTTCTCCCGACGAGGTGGGCGCATTCCTGGTGTGGGGCGACCCGGCGCTGTACGACAGCACGATCGCGCTCATCGAGGCGGTGCTGGCGCGGGGCAACGTGGCGTTCGAGTACGAGGTGATCCCGGGGATCAGCAGCATCTCGGCCCTGGTGGCCCGGCACCGGACGACGATGAACCAGATCGGCCGGGCGGTCCAGCTCACCACGGGCCGCAGGCTGGCCACGGGCTGGCCGGAGGGCGCCGACGACGTGTTCGTCCTGCTGGACGCCCACACGACGTTCGACAGCTTCACAGCCCAGAACCTGACGATCTACTGGGGCGCGTACGTGGGCACGCCCGACGAGATCCTCATTTCCGGCCCGTTGACCCCGTCACTCGCCACGCAGATCCGCAAGACCCGCGCGGAGGCCCGCGAGCGCCACGGCTGGATCATGGACACCTACCTGCTCCGCCGCCCAGCCCCCTAACCGCGTCGTCACCGGCGAGTCCCGGCTCCAATCACGCGAGTTCCGTCCCCGATCACGCGAGTCCCGGCTTCAAGCACGCCAGATCCGGCTTCAATCACGTGAGTGCCAGCCGGATCGGGCCGGCGACGGAGCCGCTGAACGAATCGCGTGCAGTCCGAAGCCCGACTCGAGCGGCCGGGGGCGGCACTGGCGTGATCCGGGCCGGAAGTTACGTGACTGGGGCCGGAACTCGCGTGATGCGGGACCGAACTCGCGTGATTGGGGGCGGGACTCGCGTGACCGGGCGGGGTGTGGGTATGCGGAAAGGCCCCGGGAGAACCATCACAGTTCTCAACCGGGGCCTTTCACATGTTAAGTTCGGCGGTG
>NZ_JBEZYB010000110.1:0-21917 GCF_040638285.1 Amycolatopsis sp. NPDC026612 | reverse complement strand
CCCCGCTGGGGCCGGGCGGCGCCGGGCCCCTGCCCCCCCCACGTGGCGGCCCGCCGCTCCGTCCCCCCCCCGGGGGGGCCCCCCCCCCCCGGCGCGACCCCCCCCCCCGCCGGGCCACCCGGCCCCCTCGCCCGGGTGGCCCGGTGGTTCAGAAGCCGGTGCAGCTGGCGACGGCCCCGGGTCCGGCCGCCGTCGCGGTCTTGGCCTGCTTGCCGTCGACGACGACCTTGCAGCTGACCGAGCCGCCGTCCGGCCCCGCGGTCGCGGTGAACTGCGCCCCGGCGAGGAACCCGGTGGCTTCGACGGTCTTGGTCCACGGCACCGGGGCCGACGCCTCGGTGTTGATCAGGATCGTGTTCCGGTCGAAGGTGCTGTAGTCGATGTCGGCGGCCTTCGCGTCCCCGCTCACTTCGTAGGTGATGGTGTGGTGCTGGGTCGCCTGCTCGTTCACGTCGCTGACCACCTTGCCGATCACCACCACCCACAGGATGCTCACGACCAGGCCGAGCAGCGACACGACCACGCCGGCGATCGAGAGGCCCTTGTTGGTCGCCTTCCCGGCTCGGACTCTGGCCACGCCGACCGCCGAGAGGATCAGGCCGAGCACGGCCAGCGGCCAGGCGACCACCCCGGCGATCGGGATCGGCGCGATCACCAGCCCGATCAGGCCGAGAACGAACCCGGCCGTGCCCAGGCCGTTGCGCGGCGGCGCCGCCTGCGGAGCCGCGTGCTGCTGGAGCGGGGTGTAGTCGGTCATCGGGGTTCCTTTCACCTCTGCTTGACAGCGAGAAGGAAACCAGCGGCGCGGGTCCGCCCGCGTCGTCCGCAAGCCTCGACCGCGTACGACGAAAGTCGTCACCGGCCGCGGGGTGAACGAGCGGAACGGCTGATGGTGGCGCGGTGACCACCTCGTACGCTGACCCCCATGGGACGGTCCGTGCTGCGTGTGGTGTGCACCGTGCTGGCGGTCGCCACCAGCCTGGTGACGGGCATCGTGAACGTGGCACTGGAGATCAGCCTGCCCGGGACCGACGATCTGCACGTGACGGCCGCGGCGGTGTTCGGCTGGCTGCTCGGGATCGGCGCGTCGATCCTGCTGGTCTGGCGGTGGCGCTGGCCCCTGGTGGTGACGGGTGTCGCGGTGGTGCCGCCGTTGCTGCTGGTGGCCGACTCGCTGGCCGCGTTGATCGCCCTCGCCGCGCTCGTGAGCCGCTTCACCGGCTGGTGGCGCTGGAGCGCGGCGGCGCTCGTGTTCGCCGCGACCGGGCTGGCGGTGTGGCGCGACGCGGGCCGGTACCAGGACATGTCGCTGGCCGAGACCTGGATCTCGACCGAGACGATCGGGGCCAAGCTGATCGGTGTCGTCGTCACCGCGGCGGTCTACACGGCGGTTCCGCTCACCTTGGGGATCGTCCGGTACAGCCTCACCGAGAAGCGGCGCCTGGCCGCCGAAGAGGCCGCCCTGCGCGACCAGGTCGCGCGCCGGGAGGAGCAGGCCCGGATCGCCCGCGAGATGCACGACGTCCTCGGGCACCGGCTGTCGCTGCTTTCCCTGCAGGCGGGCGCCCTGGAGGTCACCGCCACCGCCACGCCGGACGCGGCGGAGGCGGCCAAGACCGTGCGGACCACCGCCCGGCAGTCCCTCGACGACCTGCGCCAGGTGATCGGCGTGCTGCGGGGTTCCGGATTCGCCGACCGGGCGTCCGACGGGGTCGCGGAACCACCCCAGCCGACGCTGGCGGACCTCCACGACCTGATCACCGGCGCTCGCCAGGCCGGTCTGGTGGTCGACGTGACGATCCTGCTCGACCAGGCGTCGACGGCTCCGGCCCCGCTCGGCACGGCGGCGTACCGGATCCTCCAGGAGGCGCTGACCAACGTGCTGCGCCACGCACCGGGGGCGCCGGCGGCGGTGCTGGTCCGCGGCGGTCCGGGTGCCGGGCTGTCCGTCGAGGTGTTCAACCCGCTGCCGCCGCACCCGGTGCCGTCACCGGGGTCGGGCACCGGGCTCACCGGCGTCAACGAGCGGACCACCCTGCTCGGCGGCGCCCTCACGGCCGGCCCGGTCGACGAGCGGACGTTCGCGTTGCGGGTCTGGCTGCCGTGGGTGCCGACGGCGCCCTAGCATGGGCGGGTGACCGTGCGCGTACTGCTCGTCGACGATGACCCGCTGGTCCGCACCGGGTTGTCCATGATCCTGGGCAGTGCGCCCGACCTGACGGTGGTCGCGGAGGCGGGCGACGGCGACGAAGCGGTCCAGCAGGTCGCGCGGCACGCGCCGGACGTGGTGATCATGGACATCCGGATGCGCCGGATGAACGGCCTCGTCGCGACGGCGGCGGTGCTGGCTCAGCCCCGGCCGCCGAAGGTGCTGATCCTGACGACGTTCGACCTCGACGAGTACGTGTACGAAGCGCTCGCGGCCGGCGCGAGCGGCTTCCTGCTCAAGGAGGGCTCGCCGCAGGAGATCATCGAGGGCGTCCGGGTGGTGGCGAACGGCGACGCGATGCTGTCACCGCGCACGACCAAGCAGCTGATCGGCCAGTTCGTGGCGGCGCGCGCCAACCCGCGGCGCACCGTGGCCCAGACGAAACTGGAGCGGCTCAGCGACCGCGAGCGCCAGATCGTCACGGCGGTCGCGCAGGGCAAGCCGAACGCGCAGATCGCGGCCGAGCTGTTCCTCAGCGAAGCGACGGTGAAGACGCACATCACGCGCACGTTCGCGAAACTGGACGTGAGCAACCGGGTGCAGCTGACGATCTTCGCCTACGAAGCCGTGCTCGTCACCCCGTGAGCTCCGGCCGGTCACTCACTTCGAGGCCGCCGGCGCCGTCGCCACCGCGGACTCGCCGAACCTGATCCCCCTGGCCTCCTTGCCGATCGCCGTCAGCACCGCCACCGCGATCAGCCCCGGCACCACCGTCCACACCAGAGCCGACGTGTACCCGTGGGACTCCGCGATCGCCTGCTGGATCGGCAGGTTCAGCGCCGCCAGGAGGTTGCCCAGCTGGTAGGTCACACCCGGGTAGAAGCCGCGGATCGCGTCCGGGGACATCTCCGTCAGGTGCGCCGGGATCACGCCCCACGCGCCCTGGACCATGATCTGCATCAGGAACGAGCCCAGTGCCAGCATGCCGGCGCCGTGGTCGACCGCGAAGATGGGGATCACCGGGAGGCCGAGCACCGCCGCCGTCACGATGGTCCGGCGGCGGCCGAGCCGTTCGGACAGCGTGCCGAACGTCAGGCCGCCGATGATGGCGCCGATGTTGTACAGCACCGCGATCCACGTGCTCGTCGCCGCGCTCAGGCCGGCGCCGCCGTTCTCGTGGGCCTTCAGGAAGCTCGGGTAGACGTCCTGGGTGCCGTGGCTCATCCAGTTGAACGCCGTCATCAGCAGGATCAGGTAGCCGAAGCGGCGGATCACCTTCGGGTTCAGCAGGATGTCCTTGACCGACGTCCGCGTCACCTTCAGCTTCTCCCGCGCGGCTTCCCACACCTCCGACTCGCGGACCCGGGCCCGGATCAGCAGGCTGATCAGCGCCGGGAAGATGCTCAGCACGAAGATCCAGCGCCACTGCAGGCCGAGCGCCGAATGGAACAGCAGGTACGCCAGGGCCGCCAGCAGGTAGCCGATCGAATAGCCGACCTGCAGCAGGCCCGAAAAGAACCCGCGGCGCGCCACCGGGATCTTCTCCATCGCCAGCGCCGCACCCAGCCCCCACTCGCCGCCCATGCCGATGCCGTAGACGAACCGCAGCAGGAGCAGCACGGTGTAGTTCGGGGCGAACGCGCACAGCAGCCCGGCCGCCGAGTACAGCAGGACGTCGGTCATCAGCGGGATCCGGCGGCCGACCCGGTCGGCCCACAGGCCGAACAGGAGCGCCCCGACCGGGCGCATCACCAGCGTCGCCGTCGTGATGAACGCCAGCTGCGTGGCCGTCGCGCCGAACGACTTGTCCTTCGCGATGTCCGCGAGGACGAAGACGACGAGGAAGTAGTCGAACGAGTCCATGCTCCAGCCGAGCAGCGCCGCGAGGAACGCGTTGCGCTGGTCGGAGGTAAGCGCTTTCTTAGCCGGCCGATCCATCACGTTCGCCCCATTCCGTCGGTTTCCCACCGGAATACCTCAGGCACGGTCTAGCATCCACCGCCCCGGGTGGGCAAGAGTTTCAGAGTGCGACGCGGGTGCGGACCCGGCGGCCGACGTCCCGGGCCCAGGCCTTGATCCGGTCCCAGTCGCGGAAGTCGCCGGCGCGCCGGCCGGACGCCATCAGCTTCGGGATCAGGCCGTGCACGGTGGCCGGGTCCAGCCGGCCGCCGAAGGTGACCGTGCGCTCCGCGTCGATGCGCGCGGCCAGCAGCGCCACGTTCGCCGGCAGGCTGACCTGGTGCGTGGCCGCGCCGGGGCCGCACGGTCCGCTGTGGAAGAGCCACACCGGACGCTCGGCGAGCGCCCGGGCGTTGCGTTCCAGCAACCGGACGGCCTCCGGCCGCCACCGGTGGTAGTACAGGGCACTGCCGACGACGACCGCGGCGTAGCCTTCGACGCGCGCCACGTCGGCGGCGTCGCGCACGTCGACGGTCAGGCCCGTTCCGCCGAGTTCGGCGGCGATCACCTCGGCGATCTGCCGGGTTCCGCCGTGACGCCCGGCGTAGGCGACGAGAACTGCGGTCATGCGTCCCATTGTCGGCCCTCGCGGGCCGGACTGCCCCGCAGACCGCACACGATCCGCCGAACGGGCGCTTCCACGCTGCTCTCCGTGTCTCACGGCGGCGGCAGGAACGCCGGCCGCTGCGCGGGATCCGGTTCGTCGTAATAGCGGTGGAACACCGCGGTTTGCCCGCCGGACAACGGCGGCACGATCCAGCTCCACTCCGCCGGGCACCGGCGGCCGGCCCGCTCCTCGCGCTCCAGGTGGGACAGGAACCGGTGCGACTCGGTGTGGTGGTCGGCCAGCGTGACGCCGGCGGCGTCGAAGGAATGCTGCACCGCCAGCGTCAGTTCCACCAGCGCCCGGTCGCGCCACAGCGTGCGCTCCGAGGCGGTGTCCAGGCCCATCAGCTCGGCGACGACCGGAAGCAGGTCGTAGCGCTGCCCGTCGGCGAGGTTCCGGGCGCCGACCTCGGTGCCGAGGTACCAGCCGTTGAACGGCGCGGCGGGGTAGGTGACGCCGCCGATCTCCAGTGGCATGTTGCTGATCGCCGGCACGGCGTGCCAGCGCAGGCCCAGCCCCGCGAACCAGCGGTGGTCGGGATGGGTCAGCGGGACCTCCAGGACGGCGTCCGTGGGGAGCGTGAACAGCCGTGGCTCGCCGGGTACGGCCTCGATCAGCAGGGGCAGGACGTCGAAGGACCCTCTCCGCTCCGGTGGCCGCCAGCCGAGTCCCCGCACCTGCTCGGTGAACTCGGCGTACCGCGGATCGCCGAGGACCGAGCCGTCCTCGAAGCGGTACCCCGCGTAGCGGATGAGCTGCTCGTTGTGGATGCGTGGCCCCGGCGCGTCCGGGGTGTCCGGCGCGAAGACGGTGATCGTCGGGCGGATCCGCCCGCTCCGGGTGGCCTGGCGCAGGTGCCCGACGCACTCGCCGGCGATCGCGGCCGGGTCGGTGACCCGGCGCCGGTCCCGGATCCGCAGGCTGCGCCAGTACAGCCGGCCGATGCAGCGCGCGGAGTTGCGCCACGCGACGCGCGCTCCGTACGCCAGCTCGGCCGGGGTGTGCCGGTAGGTGCCGGTTTCCGCGATTTCCGCGCGGACCTCGGCCAGCCGGGTCTCGAACCGCTCGCCCTCTTCCGCGGCACCTTCGGCGAACATCCGGTCCAGGAATTCCTCCGCTTCCGCGGAATTGACGCTCTGCTCCTCCGAGACGCGCTGGTGATAAAGCGGCAGCGGCGGCGTCACCCGCTCGGGCGTAACCGTCACGACGTTACCCCACTCTCCGAAATCGTGCGTTGCATCCCGCCGAAAAGGTTCACCGTTCCTCCGTGGTCACCGACGACAGTGCGAGCCGGAAGCCCCAACCACCCTGGGAACTCCGGCCAGGCCGGGGAGGATACCCCACGTTCCGCGAGGCGGGATCCGCCAGTCGTGAACGACGTCCCGGCGGCTCCGGAATTCCGCCGAATCAGCAGGAAGCCGGAAAAACTATCTGCTACCAAGCGTTATTCGGACATGGCACAGCGCATTTTGCGTTAATCGATCACTGTGGACGGCAAAATCCGCGTGATCCTTTTCCCGGCGATCGCCTGCGTCTTTTCGTGGGTATTCGCCGAACGGCCTTCACCGGGGGCGCCCGTCCGTGTATGGGCGCCGGGGTTAGAGTCGCGGTGATCGGCAGAGGAAGGACGTTTCGTGAGCCGCCGCATCCCCGTGGTCCTCGTCGCCGGGTTCCTCGGCGCGGGCAAGACGACACTGCTCAACCACCTGCTCGCCAACCGCGAGGGCGCCCGGGTCGGCGTCGTGGTCAACGACTTCGGCCAGGTGAACGTCGACGCGCTCGCCGTCGCCGGCCAGGTCGACACGATGGTCTCGCTCGGCAACGGCTGCCTGTGCTGCGCCGTCGACGCCGGCGGGCTGGACACGATGCTCGGCCGGCTGTCGGGCGCCGAAGCGGGCATCGACGTCATCGTCGTCGAAGCCAGCGGCATCGCCGAGCCGCGCGACCTCATCCGGCTGATGATCGCCAGCGAGAACCCCGACATCCGCTACGGCGGGCTCGCCGAGGTGGTGGACGCCGCCGAGTTCGACGCCGCTCGCGAACGCCACCCCGAACTGGCCGACCACCTGCGGCTGGCCGACCTCGTGGTGCTGAACAAGGCCGACCGGGTGCCCGCCGAGGCGCTCGCGAAGCTCACGGCGACCGTCGAAGAGCTGGCCCCGGGCCGGCCGCTGCTGGTCACCGCGCACGGCCGGGTCGACCCCCGGCTGTTCTTCGACCCCGAGCCCCGCGGCGAGCGGGCCGGCCAGCTGTCGTTCGACGACCTGCGTGCGGACGACGACGACCACTCGCGGCACCTGCACGCCGAGTACCAGACAGTCACGTTCACCGCCGCGACCCCGCTGGCGCCGCGCGCCTTCGTCGAGTTCCTCGAGCGGCGGCCGGCCGGGCTCTACCGGATGAAGGGTCAGGCCGATTTCGGCCCCATCGGCCCGCACTCGCGCTTCCACCTGCACACCGTGGGCGGTTTCGTGCAGCTGGAGCGGTCGGCGTGGCCGGTGGGCACCCCCCGGCGGACCGAGCTGGTGCTGATCGGCGCCGGGATCGACACCGGCGCCGTGCTCGCCGACCTGGACCGCTGCCTGGCCGAAGACCCGGGAACCGTGGACGAACGCGGCCTGCTGCACATCCTCCGCTACCTGCCCGGCGAGGCCTGACCGCGCCGCCACGCCGAAGATCGGCAAATGCGCTTCGGCCCCACCCACCGCGACGGACACTGACGGCCATGACGACCACCGCGGTGAGCGCACCACGCTGGTACCTGGTCGGCGTGCTGCCCGAAGACGTCCCCCTGGCCCACCTGATGACCCGCTCCGGCGACCTCCGCTACCGGCGTTCGGCCTGCGGTGAGCGGGAATCCCGCAGCTGGAAGGCGGTGGACCCGGCCACCTCGGAGGTCACACCGTGCCCGGCGTGCCTCGCGACGCTGTCCGGCGCGGCCGGCGGCGAAGACCGCGGCCAGCTCGCCCTCGATCTGCGGGTCTAGCCGGTCTAGCCGGTCAGGGTCCGCGCGAGCCGCTTCGCCGTGTGGAACGGCTGCGGGCCCTGGGCGACGACCGACGTCACCGCGGCGCCCTCCAGCACCAGCATCAGCTCGTCGGCGAGGGCCTCGGCGCGTTCCGGTTCGCTGTGGCGGAGCTGCGCCCGCAGATAGCTGTGCAGCGCCGTCTTGTGGTGGCGGACGACTTCGCGGACCGGGTCGGCGGGGTCGGGGAATTCCGAGGTCGCGTTGAGGAAGGCGCAGCCGCGGTAGCCGTCGCGGGACAGCCAGGCTTCGTAGGTGTCGAACACCGCCGCCACCCGCTCCCGCGGATCGGCGTGGGCGGCGGTGATCCGGTCGATCTCCTCCTGCCACTGCCGGTCGCGTTCCCGCAGGTACGCGACGACGAGCCCGCTCTTGGACCCGAAGTTGCCGTAGAGGGCCGCCTTCGTCACCCCGGCCTCGGCCGCCACGGTGTCGACGCCCACGGCGTGGATGCCGTCGCGGTAGAACAGCGTCGACGCGGCCTTGAGCACCTTGGCGCCCGCATCTCCGGGACGGGTCCGGCCCACAGCTTCCTCCGAACAGGTCGGTATGGCTTGCTACCTGCGGTAATCCTAACATCACTTGACACCAGACAGACCTGTCTGTTCGCTGGAGGCAATGGCGATACAGACGAGAACGACGGAGAAGTGGTGGTCCACGGCCGCGGCCGGCGCGATCGTGATCGCGCTTTGCTACGGGTTCGCGCGCTACGCGTACGGCCCGTTCGTGCCGCGCTTCAGCGAGACGTTCGGGCTCACCACCGTCGGCGTCGGCGTGCTCGGCGGCCTCTCCACCGCGGGGTACGGCCTCGGGCTGGTGCTCGCCCCGCGAGCGTCCGCGTGGTCGGCGCGCGCCACCGTGGTGCTGGCGGCGGTGTCGGCCACGCTCGGGCTGGGGCTCATGGCACTGGCCCCGCACGTCACGGTGTTCGGCGCCGGGATCGTCGTCGCGGGGGCCGGTGCGGGGCTCGTCTCACCGGGAGTCGCCCAGCTCATCGGCGAAACGGTCGGGGCGCGCAGCCGCGCCCGGGCGCAGACCTGGGCCAACACCGGGACCGGTCTCGGGCTGGCCGCGTCGGCGTTCACTCCCCTGCTGGCCTTCGGCTGGCCGGTGATCTGGGCGGCGTTCGCCGGCTTGGGCCTGGTGGTCACGCTGATCGCCGCGCGGGCGTTGCCGCGGTCGCCCGGACCCACCGGCGTCCCGGCGGCCGCCGGGCCCGTCCGCGGCACGGTTCCGCTCGTGATCAACTCCGTCCTCATCGGGGTGACGAGCGCGCCGTACTGGACGTTTTCCACCTCCCGGCTCGCCGAAGCCGGGCTGAGCCCGGTGGCCGCGACCTGGTGCTGGGGCACGATCGGCGTGGCCGGGCTGCTCGGCGGCCTGGCCGGGCGCGCGGCCGAGCACGCCGGCCTGCGGGTGGTCAACCTCGCGACGTGGACGCTGTCGGCGGCGGGCATCGCGCTCCTGGCACTGCCCCGTCCGGGGGTGCCCGCGGCGCTGCTCTCCAGCGCGCTGTTCGGCAGCACCTACATGGCGTTGACCGGGCTGTGCATCCTCTGGGCCGCGCGCCTGTTCCCCGAGCGGCCGGCCCGCGGCATCACGTGGTCGTTCGCGGGGCTCGGCGCGGGCCAGACCGCGGCGTCACCGCTGGCCGGCGCGCTGGCCGCCGGCCTCGGCTCCGCGGCGGTGTTCGGGCTGACCGCCCTGGTGGCGCTTATCGCGTGGAGCCAGCTCCACCGCCGGCTCGGGCCGCCACCGCCGTGACGCCGTCACGTCTTCTTCGCGCGGCTCGGCGCGACTCGCGGCGGCTCGTTGGGCATCTTCGGGTACACCGGCGGCCACGGCGCGTCCATCAGCCCGTTCGCCATGTCCCGTTCGGACAGCTCCAGCAGGGGCTCGATCGACTGCGGCCGCTCCCCCGCGCCGGCCCACGGATCGCCGCGCTCGGCGACCCGCGCGGGCACCGTGCTCAGCGTCAGCGTGTCCGGCTCGACGGTGTCCAGCTCGTCCCAGCCGATCGGGGTGGACACCTGGCCGCCGACGCGCGGCCGCACGCACCAGGTCCCGAACACCGTCTTGTGCGGGGCGTTCTGGTTGAAGTCGACGAACACGCGCGCGCCGCGTTCTTCCTTCCACCACTGCGCGGTGATCTTCTCCGGGTGACGGCGTTCGAGGGCCCGCGCCAGCGCGACCGCCGCGGCCCGCACCTGGAAGCTGTCCCAGCGCGGCTCGAGCAGCACGTACAGGTGCAGCCCGCGCGAACCCGACGTCTTCAGCTGGCTCTCGATGCCGTGCTCGGCCAGGAACTCCCTGGTCAGCACCGCGGCCTCGCGCAGCTCGTCGAAGCCGATGCCGGGCGACGGGTCGAGGTCGACGCGCAGCTCGTCGGTGACCTCGGGGGTGTCCGTGCGGTACGGCCAGACGTGGAAGCCGAGGCAGCCGAGGTTCACCGCCCAGAGGATGTGGGCCAGGTCCTTGGCGACCAGCGCGTCGCTCGTCGTGCCGTTCGGCGTCGAGACGACCGTGGTGGTCAGCCACGGCGGGGTGCCCTTCGGGACGCGTTTCTGGAACCAGTTCTTGCCGCCCGCGCCGTCCGGGTAGCGCTCCAGCAGCAGTGGGCGCCCGCCGAGCCGGGCCAGCAGCGGCCCGGAGATCGCCCGGTAGTACTCGACCAGGTCGAGCTTCGTCTCGCCGCGTTCCGGGAAGTAGACCTTGTCCGGGCTGCTGATCTTGACCTCGACGCCGTCGACGTCGAGCAGGACCGCGCCGCTCATCGCGCCTCCCCGAACAGCTTCGCGAGCTCGGCGGGCGGTGCCTCGTCGAGCTGGGCGTACGTGCACGACTCCGGCGTGCGGTCGGGCCGGAACCGGACCAGCCGCCCGCCGTGGCGGAACCGGCCGCCCTGCAGGTGCTCGTAGCGCACCTCGGCCACCCATTCCGGGCGCAGCGGCTCCCACGAGAGATCCTTCTGCGGGGCCCACCGGCTGTTCGCGCCCGGCTGGCGACCGGGCTCGGGCTCGTATTCGGCCCAGGAGCGCCACGGGTGGTTCTCGAGCGCGTTCTCCCGCAGCGGCGCCAGTTCTTCGACCAGCTCGGCCCGCCGCGCCTTGGTGAAACTGCTGGCCACCCCGACGTGGTGCAGGACGCCGGCGTCGTCGAACAGCCCGAGCAGCAGCGAGCCGACGCCGGCGCCGTCCTTGTGCCAGCGGAACCCGGTGACGACGCAGTCGGCCGTGCGTTCGTGCTTGACCTTCAGCATGGTGCGCTTGTCCTGCTCGTACGGCAGGTCGCCGGGCTTGGCCATGACGCCGTCGAAGCCCGCACCCTCGAAGCGGGTGAACCAGTCCTCGGCCTGCGCCGGATCGTCGCTCAGCGGGGTCAGGTGGACGCGCTGCAGCCCTTCGGCCGCGGTGCGCAAGATGCTTTCGAGCTGCTTGCGGCGCTCCCGGAAGGGCTCCTCGGTGAGGTCGGTGTCGCCCAGGGCGAGCAGGTCGAAGGCGATGAAGCTGGCCGGCGTCTCCTCGGCGAGCTTCCGCACGCGCGAAGCGGCGGGGTGCAGCCGCAGCTGCAGCACCTCGAAGTCCAGACCCGCGGGGGTGACCAGCACGATCTCGCCGTCGACGACGCAGCGGGGCGGCAGCGCGGCGGCCAGCAGCTCCACCAGCTCCGGGAAGTAGCGGGTCAGCGGGCGGTCGTTGCGCGAGCCGAGCTCGATCTCGTCGCCGTCGCGGAACACCACGCAGCGGAAGCCGTCCCACTTGGGCTCGTACAGCAGCCCCGGGTCACGAGGCACCTCGTGCACGGCTTTCGCGAGCATCGGCCGCACCGGCGGCATCACGGGCAAGTCCACGCGGCGATCGTAATTGACCCCACCGACATTTCCGGGCGTGATAGACACTGTCGCGTGACCACCGAACGCCCGGAACCGCCCCTGACCGGGGACGAGCGCGAAATGCTGCGCACGTTCCTCGACTTCCACCGCGCCACCCTCGCCATGAAGTGCGACGGACTGTCCGACGAGGACCTCCGCCGGGCGTCGAGCCCGCCGTCGACGCTTTCGCTGCTCGGCCTGGTCCGGCACATGGCCGAGGTCGAGCGCACCTGGTTCCGGCGGGTGATCGCGGCCGAGGACGTCCCGATGGTGTGGTCGGCCGTCGAAAACGACTTCCAGGCCGCCTACGACGCGAGCACCTCGACCCGGTCGGAAGCCTTCGCGGGGTGGCAGGCCGAGGTCGAGCAGGCGCGCAAGATCGAAGAAGCGGCCGAGTCCCTGGACGTGACCGGCTACCAGGCGCGCTGGGGCGAGGACGTCTCGCTGCGGCTGGTGATGCTGCACATGATCCACGAGTACGCCCGGCACAACGGCCACGCCGACTTCCTGCGGGAGGCCATCGACGGGGTCACGGGAGCCTGATGGACCTGCTTGCCTGGCTGCGCGACTCCGACCCGGCCCTGCGCTGGCAGGTGGAGCGCGACCTGGCGGGCGAGCCGCCGGAAGTCTGGGAAGCGACCCGGGCGCGGATCACGTCCGAGGGGTTCGGCGCCCGCCTGCTGGCGGCGCAGGACCCCGACGGCCGGTGGGCGGGCGGCGCGTTCTTCCCCGCCGGCTACCGCGGCGACGAGGACCAGCCGTGGACGGCGACGACGTGGACGTTGAACGCCCTCCGGGAATGGGGCCTCGACGCCGCCGTCCTGCACGGCACGGCCGAGCTGCTCGCCCGGCACGCCCGCTGGGAGTACGACGACCTGCCGTACTGGGGCGGCGAAGTCGACTGCTGCATCAACGGCTGGACCCTCGCCAACGGGGTGTGGCTCGGCGCGGACGTCGCCGGGATCGCCGGGTGGTTCGTCGAGCACCGGATGCCCGACGGCGGCTGGAACTGCGCGTGGGTCGAGGGCTCGGCGCGCTCGTCGGTCCACTCGACGCTCAACGCGCTCAAGGGCCTGCTCGCGCACGAAACCGCGACGGGTGGCACCGCGGTGTCCCGGGCGGCACGCCGTTCCGGGGAGGAATACCTGCTGGAGCGCGGGCTGTTCCGGCGCCGTTCCACGGGACAGCCGATCGGACCGTGGGTCCGCGAGTTCGGTTACCCGTTCCGCTGGCGCTACGACGTGCTCAACGCGGCGTCCTACTTCCGCGACGCCGGCCGGCCGGATGAGCGGCTGGCCGACGCGATCGCCCTGATCCGCGCGGCCCGGCAGCCCGACGGGACGTGGCTGCAGCAGCGGACGGATTCCGGCCGGGTGTGGTGCGCGGTGGACGTCCCGGCCGGGCAGCCGTCGAAGTGGCTGACGCTGTTCGCCACCCGGGTGCTGAACTGGTGGGACGCCCGCTAAAGCTCCGCCAGCACGAGGCCGCTGCGCGGCTTCGGCGTGAAGTACGTGGCCTTCCGCGGCATCCGGCGGCCGGCCGCGTGCACGGCCAGGACGTCGGCGTAGCTCACCGGAGCCAGCAGGACCACCGCGTCCGCGTCCGGCGGCAGCGGGCGCCCGGCGGGGAGCGGCCGGACGCACGGTCCGTCGGGGTCGATGCCGAGGGCACCGGCGAACAGGACCTGCTCGACGACCTCGTGGTCGATCACCGGCCGGGGTCCGCCCGGCTGCGGCAGCGGCACCCTCAGCACGGCCGCACCGGCGCGCACGACGGCCTCGCCGGTGACCGGCACGGCGTGCTCGTCGTACCGGACGTCCAGGCCGGCCGCGCACCAGCTCCTCACCAGGTCTTCCGGGCCGAGGCCGGTGCCGGTGAGGACGCGGTGGATCGCGCCGATCCGCAGGTCCGGGCCCGCGGTGACCAGCGCGAGCAGCGCGCCGTGCCCGGCCGCCGCGGCGGCGGCCACCCGGTGGTTGCCGTCGGCGACCAGCAGGTCCGTGCCGGCGACCGCGGCCAGCAGCCGGCTCTGCAGGGCCCCGGTGGGCACCAGCCACAGGTCGTGCCGCCGCCCAGCCGCGTCCGAAGTGGACAGATCGGGCAGGCCGAGGCCGGCGCAGGCCTGTTCGACCTGCTCGGTCAGCTCCGGGCCGCCGGTGGCCGGGACGAGCAGTGCCGCACTGGTCGCGCAGCCGAGCCCGGCGAGCACGGCGGCCCGTTCGGCCACGACCTCGGGGTAGACGTCCTCGGTGTGGCGGACGCGCGCGGCGCCGTCGTCGGCCACCGCCGCCGGGTCGACCAGGCAGAGCAGGCCGAGCGCCACCCCGTCCGGGCCCTCGATCCGGTACGGCGCGACGATGTCGTGGACCGGCCGGTAGAAGCGCTTGCGGAGCCGTTCGAGCACGGCGCGGCCGACCGGGACGGCGGCGGGCAGGCCGAGCCCGCGCGCCAGTGCCGCGGGGGTGCGGGCGGGGTGCTGCACGGCCAGGAGGCTGTCCGCGGCGCCGGGCGCGGCCAGCGCCGCGATCACGCGGTCGGGCTCGGCGAACTCGTCGACGTCGGGGCCGGGGACCGCGTCGCGGACCACCCAGCCCCGCCCGATCGGCCGGATCCAGTCGCTCATCCTGACCATCTTGCGCCACCGGGGCCCGGAAATTCGCTGCGGCCGGCCCCGCCCGGATGGAATGCTTAGGACTGCAAAGCAGTTGACCCCGGTCATGACCGTCCCGAGGAGCACCCCGCCGATGACGACGTCCGCCGCCACGAGGGGGGTCGGCTTCCGGTCGGAGCGCGGCCCGGTCCTGATCGCGGTCATGCTCAGCACGGCGCTCGTCGCGCTGGACAGCACGATCATCGCGACCGCCGTGCCGTCGGTGGTGCGCGACCTCGGCGGGTTCGCGCAGTTCCCGTGGCTGTTCTCGATCTACCTGCTCACCCAGGCGGTCACCGTCCCGCTCTACGGCAAGTTCGCCGACGTGCTCGGCCGCCGCCCGGTGATGTTCTTCGGCATCGCGGCGTTCCTGGTCGGCTCGGTGCTCTGCGGCGCCGCGTGGAGCATGCCGGTGCTGATCGCCGCCCGCGCCGTGCAGGGCATCGGGGCGGGTGCGATCCAGCCGATGTCGATGACCGTGATCGGCGACCTGTACACGGTCGAGGAACGCGCCCGGGTGCAGGGTTACGTGGCCAGTGTCTGGGGCGCGGCTTCGGTGGTCGGCCCGACGCTCGGCGGGGTGTTCGCCGAGTACCTGGACTGGCGCTGGATCTTCTTCGTCAACCTGCCGCTGGGCGCGATCGCCGCCCTGATGCTGTTCCGCAACTTCGCCGAGCGCGTGGAGCGCAAGCCGCGCAAGGTCGACTACCCGGGCGCGGCGCTGCTCACCGTCGGCTGTTCGCTGATCATCCTCGGGCTGCTGGAAGGCGGCGTCGCGTGGGCGTGGGGCTCACTGCCGAGCGTGGCGATCTTCGTCGCGGGCGTGCTGCTGCTGGCGGCGTTCGTGCTGGTGGAGAAGCGTGCGGCCGAGCCGGTGCTGCCGCTGTGGGTGTTCACCCGCCGGGTCCTGGTGGGCGGCAACCTGGTGGCGGTCGTGGTCGGCGCGGTCCTGATGGGACTGACGTCGTACCTGCCGACGTACGCGCAAGGGGTGCTCGGCGCGGGCGCGCTGGTGGCCGGGTTCGCGGTGGCGGCGCTGACGGTCGGCTGGCCGGTTTCGGCGGCCCTGGCGGGCAAGATCTACCTGCGCATCGGCTTCCGCGACACGGCGTTGATCGGCAGCGTGTTCATCATCGCGGGCGGCGTCCTGGTGACGCTGCTGGATGCCGGTTCGTCGCTCTGGGCGGCGGCGTTCGCGGCGTTCGTCCTCGGCCTGGGCCTGGGTCTCGCAGCCAGCCCGACGCTGGTGGCGATCCAGTCGGTGGTCGGCTGGGACCGCCGCGGCGTGGTGACGGCGACGAACCTGTTCAGCCGGTCCTTGGGCAGCGCGGTGGGGGCGGCGGTGTTCGGGGCGATCGCCAACGCGACGCTGGCGTCGAGGTTCGCTCACCCGCCTGCGGAGGTGGCGGGGCGCCTGCCGGCTTCGGTGGACGCGACGAGCCTGGTACTGGGTGGCCACGCGGACGATTCCCCGGCGACGACGTTCGTCCGCGGCGCGCTGGCGGATGCGACGCACTCGGTGTTCTTGGGGTTGCTGGTGGTGGCCGTCCTGTCGGTGGGAGCGTTGCTGCTGATGCCGAGGAAGACGGAACCACTGGAGTTCTGAGGGCTTTCTCCGGCTTCTCGATGTGCTGAGAGGCGAATTGCGGTAAACAGTCGGCCAAGCGGCGTTCAGGCAGGTCGCGAAGTGCCGCACGCCACCTGCCCTGTGGCATATTGCCAGCATGCCGGCTGAGCGACGGGAGATCATCCGTATCGAAAACGGCACTGTGCTTCTCGAAGTCCTTGCTGACCACAGACCGTTCCCCCGCACGTCCCCGGGAGCCGGCGCCCTCGGCCACGCCGCACGCCGTCCGGGGCGGCCCCGATGAACGACGGAGTACCCGACCGGCACTGGGCGACGCGGATCGGCCGGTCCGTGCTGGTTCTCGCCCCGCACATCGTCGCGCTCGCCAGGCTCGACGACCTCCTTCCGCTCATCGAGGCCGATCACCGGATGCTGCGGGTGTACGCCGTGCCGGACAGCGGTGAAGACCGGCCCGACGCCGCCGAGTTCATCCGGGCCCGGGGCGAGGTCCTCCTTTCCATGCGGCAGGCCCGCCGGGAAACCCACGGGCTGGTTCTCGCCGGGAGCACTCGCGGTATCGACGACGTGCTCGGGCCGGTGCTCCTGGTTCCGCACGGTGGCGCGCTGGGGCAGTACCGCCCCTGGCGCACGGCCGCGGACGGCGAGCTCGTCACGGGCCTCCACCCCGCGCAGCTGCTGCGGGGCGGGCAGGTCCGGCCCGACCGGATCGTGCTCACCCACGACCGCGAACTGGACCTGCTCGAGCGCGTCTGCCCGCAGGCCCTGCCGCACGCCGTCGTCGCCGGGGACATCGCCTTCGACCGGCTCGTCGCGAGCGCTCCCTGCCGCGAGCACTACCGGCGGGCCCTCGGGGTCACGGACGACCGGAAAATCCTGCTGGTCCCGGTGACCTGGTCCCCCCGGTCCGGCTTCGGCAGCGACCCGGACCTCTTCCGGCACGTCGTCGACGCGGCGCCGCGCGACTTCCTGGTGGTCGCTTCCCTGCACCCGCAGATCTGGTCGCAGCACGGCACCGGCCAGGTACTCGGCTGGCTCTCGGACGCCATGGAAGCCGGGCTGCGCGTCCTGGCTCCCCGGACCGACTGGCGCGGCGCGGTCGCCGCCGCCGACTACGTGCTGGGCGACTACACCTCGGTCAGCGCGTTCGCGGCCGGGTTCGGCCGCCCGGTCCTGCGGATTCCTCACGAGCCTCAGCCGCTTTTGCCGGGCGGCCCCACCGCGGTGCTGGCCGACCACACCCCGCTGTGGAACCGGGAACGACCCCTTCTCCCGCAGCTGGACGCCGCCACGGAAGCACAGAGCCGCGGACTCGGCCCCCGCATCGCCGGTCTGCTGACCGCCCGCCCCGGGCAAGCCGGAAAGATCCTCCGGAAGACCATGTACGAGCTGCTCGGCCTGACCGAACCCGCCCGAGCGGTCCTCGTCTCCCCGGCCTCACTCCCTCACCTGGTCCCCCGGCCGGTGACCTCGCCGGCCGGAAGCCGGTCGCCCGGGTGACGGACCGCCGGACGGCGCCACCGCCGGTCCGTCAGAATCGAAGAGCCACCAGCGACCGGGAAGGCCGACCTTGTCCGTCGACGACGTGCTCGCCGAACTCCCGCCGTACCGCGCCCTGCTGGTGGTCGACACCAAGGGCTTCGGCAGCAATCCCGACGCCACCCAGGCGATGCTCTCCGCCGCGATCCCGGACGTCCTTTCCCAGGCCTTCGAGCGCGCCGGGCTGCGGGAGGTCTGGGAAACCGCCCTGTTCCCGCACGGGACCGGCGACGGCTACGGGCTCGGCTTCGACCCGCGTTTCCTGCCCGCGGTGGTGACCAGGTTCTTCGACGAGCTGCAGACCGTGCTCGCCGAGCGCGACGCGCGCCTGCGGTCGGCCGCGCGGTCGGCCCGCCTGCGGATGCGGGCCAGCCTGAACGTCGGCCCGATCCTCGAACCGGCTCCGGGCACGGCTTCGGCGGCCGCCATCGGCAGTGCCGTGATCACCACCCACCGGCTGCTCGACGCCGCCCCGGTGCGCGCGGTGCTGGAGCGCTCGGATCCGGACCAGACGTTCCTCGCGGTGGCGTTGTCCCAGCGTGTCTTCGAAGACGTGCTGGCGAGCGAATACGCGAAGCTGCCTTCGACGAAAGTCGTCCCGGCGGACGTCGAGATCAAGGAATACCGCGGCACGATCTACCTGTACATCCCGAATCCGAGCGGAGACCTGCTGCGCACCGGCGTGGGCGGCGGCTACGCGGAGGAGCTGGCCGCGGCCAAGGCCACGATCGTGCCGCCGGCGCCGGGCAGCACGACGAACGTCATCAGCGGACCGGTGAGCGGCACCGCGTTCCAGATCGGCCAGGTGCACGGTGACCTGCACCACGGGTGACGCCTAGTTCTGCAGCGGCACCAGTTCGGCCTGGAACTTTTCCAGGAACCCGGCGAAATCCCCGTGCGCGGGCCGGATCACGAACTTCGACAGCCCGGCCTCGATGTGCTGCTCCACCAGCCGCCGCGCCTCGGCCCAGCTCGTCGCCACCAGGTCCGTCACCGGCACACCGGGATTCCGGCGCGCCGCCACCGCCGCGAGCGCGTCCGGGATCCCCTGGTCCGCGACCGCCAGGCTGAGCCCGAAGTGGTCCTCCTCGATCTCGCGCCCCGCTTCCGCCGCGGCCTCCTGGATGGCGATCCGCGCGGCACGTGCCTGGGCGGGTGTGTGGAAGCTGCCCAGCCAGCCGTCCGCGAGGCGCCCCGTGCGGCGCAGGGCGGCCGGCGCCGATCCACCCAGCCAGACGTCCAGGCGTTTCGCCGGGCGCGGGCCGAGGCGGACGCCGTCGACAGCGAAGAACTCGCCGTGGAAGGACACTTCGTCCTCCTCCAGCAGCCGGCGCAGCAGCACGAGGGACTCGTCGAACACCTCGGCGCGGCGGCCCGGGGGCACCGGGAACAGGACGGCTTCCGCCGCGCGGGCCGGGCGGAGGCCGAACACCGGCAGGACCCGCTTGGGCGCGAGCCCGGCCAGCGTGCGCAGCTGCTTCGCCACGAGCACGGGGTGCCGGCCCGGCAGGATCGCGACCCCGGTGCCGACCTTCAGCTTCGACGTCCGCGCCAGCGCGTGCGCCATGCCGATCATCGGGTCGACTTCGGGCGAGTAGACCAGCTCGGACAGCCACAGCGAGTCGACGCCGGCTTCCTCCAGCCGGGGCGCCAGCCCGGCGAACTCCGCCGGCCCGGTGCCGGCCGCGGGGGCGACACCCACCCTGATCTTCAGCACGATTCCTCCCGGAAGGCTCTCCGGGAGCAACGCGCCGGGCGGCGGGGAATTCCTCAGGCCGTCGCGTCGATGACCCGGGTCAGCACGCCGTGCAGGGCTTCCAGCTCCGAGACGTCCATGCCGAGTGTCTCGACGACCTTGTAGGGGATCTTCTCCGCCTCCGCCCGCAGCGCCCGGCCGGCCTCGGTCAGCTCGACCGTCAGCCGGCGTTCGTCCGTCCGGCTGCGGCTGCGCGTGACGTAGCCGAGGGCCTCCAGCCGCTTGAGCAGCGGTGAGAGGGTCGCGGGGTCGTGGCGCAGCGCCGCGCCGAGGTCCTTCACCGAGCGCGGCGAACGCTCCCACAACGCGAGCATCACCAGGTACTGCGGATGGGTCAGGCCGTACGGCTCGAGCAGCGGCCGGTAGATCGCGATCACGCTGCGCGAAGCCACCGACAGCGCGAAGCACACCTGCCGGTCGAGCTTCAGGGGGTCCTCACCCAGGTCGATCATGTTCCGATCCTACTGTGTCGTCGATCGCCCTAATGATTAGCATGCTAAGTATTAGCGTACTATCAACCTCATGGAACGACCGAGTGTGGTTCGCTGGATCGGCTACGCCGTGGGCGTGCGGCTCCCCGAGCGGTACAACGACTGGGCGTTGCACGACGCGACGTCGAAACACTGGCGAGCGCGGTACGTGCTCCAGCGGTCGGTCGGCCTCGTGCCGCTGTGCGCGGTGTGGCTGCTGCTGCCCGGCCCGATCGGGCTGCGGCTCTCCCTGGTCCTGATGGCGGCCCTGGTCGCGTACTTCTACTCGTGCGCGTACATGGAAGAGAGCATCGAGCACCGGCTCGGCAGGCAGGGGTTCCCGCACCACACCGGACGCCGCCTCCGCGCCGAAGCGTCCGAGGCGGCCAACGCCGACGTGACCGCCCGGTACCTCGCGCGCTACCGGACACCGTCGGAGGGGTGACCGGCGGAGGAGTTGGCTAGAGTCGGGGCACGATGAGACGCAAGCTCCGCCCGCCGATCCCGCCCCGCCACGGGCTGGAGCCCGCCCGGCTCAAACTGCCCGTCGACGGCGAGTGGCCGACGCTGCTGGCGCACCTCGTCGACCGGCTGCCGCGGGTCGCGCCGGATCGCATCGAGCAGATGCTGCGCGAAGAACGCATCCACGGCACCGACGGCCCGCTCGGCGTCGACACGCCCTACGCGCCCGGCTCGTTCATCTGGTTCCACCGCGACCTGCCGGACGAGGTGCCGGTGCCGTTCGCGATCGACGTGGTGCACCGCGACGAGCACCTGCTGGTCGTCGACAAGCCGCACTTCCTGGCGACCATCCCGCGCGGGCAGCACATCCTCGAGACGGTGCTCGTGCGGCTGCGGCGCGAGCTCGACCTGCCGCACCTGTCCCCCGCGCACCGGCTCGACCGCGTCACCGCGGGGCTGGTGATGTTCGTGATCACGCCCGAGCTGCGCGGCAAGTACCAGACGCTGTTCCGCGACCGCCGGGTGCACAAGGAGTACGAAGCGATCGCGCCGTACGATCCGGCGCTGGACCTGCCGCGGACCGTCCGGAGCCGGATCGTCAAGGAGCGCGGGGTACTGGCCGCCCAGGAGATCCCGGGCGAACCGAACGCCGAGACCTACGTCGACCTGCTCGAGCACCGCGACGGCTGGGGCCGGTACCGGCTGGTGCCCTCGACCGGCCGGACCCACCAGCTGAGGGTGCACCTGAGCGGCCTCGGCATCCCGATCCTCGGCGACGACTTCTACCCGGTGCTGCGCGAGAAGCCGCTGGGCGACTTCACGAAACCGCTGCAGCTGCTGGCCAAGGTCCTCGACTTCGACGACCCGCTGACCGGCGCGCACCGCCGGTTCACCAGCGAGCGGCGGCTGTCCGCCTGGGACGACCCCGCGGCCTGGGCGGCGGGCGTCCCTTGTGCCAGAACTCGAGGCATCGTTTCCCGAACTGGCGCCTTTCGTGGCCAGATAGGGCCTGAACTGCGTTTTTAGGCCGATTGGGATCGAACCGGGCCGGATGTGTGACGGCCTGGCTCCCTGCCGCTCCTACGCGCATAGGACGACGGGGTCCGGTCCGGGCGGCTGGAAGGCGGACGGGCAATGCGCGCGGGTATAGGCGTGGCCGGCGGCTCCGTCGGCCACGGCGGACGTCGGGTCGCCATACACCAGCGGCGGCTGACCGATCCGCTACCTCCCGGCGGAGCAGACTGTGCTGATTCGCGGCGCGGCACACAGGAAGAAGTTTGGACACTTGCCCTCTCTGCGGCGACAACTGCGCTACCCGAGCCGGGAGATGATCGTCTTCTGCTGCAGTCTGCACGCGAAGTGCAACGCCTGCATGTCCGCTTTCGAGTTGTCGCCGCGTTTTCACTACTCTCTGAGGCACGCCTGCTCGATAACGCGATCCACCGTGACGTGTTGAACTTGTTCTTGACGTACCGAATGGATGCCGACTCGCCTTTGATTCGACGAATCGACCGTACGGAAAAGTAAATTCTATCAATCAGGGAATCTGCCCGACGATCGAAATTCCCCTGCCCGACACGGCGTCCACCAGCCCGCGATCCGCTCATGCACCCGACCCAGCTGATCCATCACCACATCGACCGCCACGCGCCGACTTCGTGCTGGGCGCCGGCGGTGATACCGGCGTGCTGCGGCGCCTTCTCCGAGGTCGCAGTCGCGTTGGCCGGCATTGGCACCGCAGTGGTGCAGTTCCCGGTGGCGAGTCAGCAACGGGAAATCGCGGCCCGCGGGTTCGTCGCGGCGATGGGTGCCCACCTCCCCGCGGAACGGTGCAGCGGCCGCTG
>NZ_JBEZYB010000109.1:0-22422 GCF_040638285.1 Amycolatopsis sp. NPDC026612 | reverse complement strand
TGCCGCGCCCCGCGCCGCCCACCACAGGTCCCCCGGCCCCCCCCCCGCCGGTGGGCGGCCCTCGTCACGTGAGTGGTCGGTTCAGGTTCGCTGGTAGACGGCGACGTCGTCGATGTCCGCCTTCGAACGGTCCTTCAGCCCGATCACGCACAGGATCGTGACCACCGCGGACAGGACGATGTAGCCCGAGATCGAGTACGGCGTCCCGGTCTGGTGCAGCAGCCACGTCGCCAGCAGCGGCGCCGGGCCACCGGCGAACACCGACGCCAGCTGGTAGCCGAGCCCCGCACCGCCGTAGCGCAGGTGTGTCGGGAAGCTCTCCCCGATGAGCGCGGCCTGGGGACCGTACTGAAGCGCGTGCGGGACGAACGACACCACGACCGCCACGAACACCAGCGCGTGGTTGCCGTGCGCGAGGATCGTGAAGTACGGGAAGGCGATCACCCCGGTGAGCACCGCCCCGCACAGGTAGACCCGTTTGCGGCCGAAGCGGTCCGACAGCGTCGAGAACAGCGGGATCATCGCCAGCTCGCACGCCGCCCCGACGAGGACCGCGTTGAGCACGAACGTCTTGCTGAACTCGTGCCGGGCGACGACGAAGACCAGCACGTAGCTGGTGAACAGGTAGAACGGCATCTGCTCGCTGAACCGGATGCCGGCCGAGAGCAGGATCTCCCGCCAGTGGTGCCGGATCGCGTCGAGCACCGGTGTGCGGGCGGTCTGCCGGTTTTCGACGAGTCTCGCGAACATCGGCGTCTCGAGGATCTTCAACCGGATCACCAGGCCGACCGCGACGAGCACGAGACTGGCCAGGAACGGCAGCCGCCAGCCCCAGGAGTCGAAGGCCGCCGGGGAGAGCGTCGCCGACAGCAGCGTCATGCCGCCGGTGCCGAGCACCAGCCCGACCGGGACGCCGATCTGCGCGAAACTGCCGAGCAGCCCGCGTTTGCGCTGGTCACCCCACTCCATCGCGAGCAGGACCGAGCCGCTCCACTCGCCCCCGATGGCGATGCCCTGCACCAGCCGCAGCAGCACCAGGATCAGCGGGGCGGCGACCCCGATCGCCGACGTCCCGGGCAGCATCCCCACCACGCCGGAGGAGATGCCCATCAGCAGCAGCGTGACGATCAGCGTCGCCTTCCGCCCGATCCGGTCACCCCAGTGCCCGAAGATGGCGGCCCCGACCGGGCGCGCGGCGAACCCGACCGCGTAGGTCGCGAACGACTGCATGGCGCCCGCGTACGCGCTCGACGCGGGGAAGAACAGGTGCGGGAAGACCAAGGCCGCCGCGGTGTTGTAGAGGAAGAAGTCGTACCACTCGATGGTCGTGCCGATGGCGCTCGCCAGCGCCGCCCGCCGGACCTGCACCCGGCCTGATCTGCTGTCCGGCGTCCTCGTCTCAGTGACGCTGTCGTCTCCCAGAACCATCTCGCAACACCTCCGGTGACCGATGTCACACAACAGTGTGACGCGCGTTGACGCTTTCGGCGATTTCTTGTCCAGTCGGGGACGCAGGGTCAAAGGAGCCTTCCTCGCCGGCGCACCCTCCACGAAACTTGCCGACTGAGAAAGTTTGCAGATTCGGCAAGCTTTGCTACCTTGGTGTCATGGACACCGACCGCGCCGGCCTGCGGGAGCGCAAGAAGCAGGAAACGCGCATCGCGCTGAGCTGGGCGGCGATCCGGCTGACCGTCGAACACGGCTTCGACCGAGTCCGGATCGAAGACATCGCCGCCGAAGCCGGGGTGTCCACCCGCACCTTCAGCAACTACTTCGGCAGCAAGGGCGAGGCCATCGTGGCCCGCCACCACGACCGGGCCCGCGCGATCGCCGCGGCGCTGCGCGAACGCCCCGACGGCGAACCGATCTGGGCCGCCATCACCCACGCCGCGCTCGAGGGGTTCGCGCTCGGCCGGCCGGCCCCCAACGGACAGGCCGCCGACCAGTCGTGGCTGGAAGGACTGCGGCTGATGGTCGCCGAACCCGCGCTGCAGGGGGAGTTCCAGAAGGCCGGTGCGGCGGCCGAGGCCGAGTTCGCCGCCGCGATCGCCGAACGCACCGGCACCGACGTCGCCCAGGACGTCTACCCGCGGCTCGTCGCGGGCGTCGTCGGCGCCGCGCTCAACGTCGTCACCCAGCAGTGGCTCATCGCCGAGCCGCGACCACCTCTCGAAGACGTCCTGCGCGACGTCTTCGGCCGGCTCGCCGCCGGCCTGCCCGAACCGCGCTAACGCCCCACTCGCCCGAAGAGCGCCTGCACGCCGGGTTGCTTCGCCATGCCCGAAAAACGAGGAGTCCGCCATGGAAGACGTCGTCATCGCCGGAGCCGGTCCCAACGGCCTCATGCTCGCCTGCGAACTCGCTCTCGCCGGGATCCGGCCACTGGTCCTGGAACGGCTGCCCGAACCCACCACCGACAACCGCGCCAACGGCCTCGTCGGCCAGGTCGTCCGCCTCCTCGACCGCCGCGGGCTGCACGAGCGGCTCGCCGGCCCGATCGGGCCGCCCACGCCGGCGTTCGTCTTCGGCGCGATGCGCCTCGACCTCACCCTCGCCGAACCCAACCCGCTGAACATCCTCGGCGTGCCGCAGCGCCGCGTCGAAGCGATGCTCAACGAGCGCGCCGCCGAACTCGGCGTCGAGGTCCGGCGCGGACACGCCCTCACCGGCCTGGTCCAGGACGCCGACGCAGTCACCGTCGACGTCACCGGGCCCGAAGGCGGCTACCGGCTCACGACCCGCTACCTCGCCGGCGCGGACGGCGGCCGCAGCGTCACGCGCAAACTCGCCGGCATCGGCTTCCCCGGCGTCACCGAAGACCGCACCATGTCCACCACCGCGCACGCCACCGTGCCCACGGAGTTCGTCGACGCCGGCTCCGGCGGCCTGCGCGTGCCGGGCCACGGTGTCATCCCGCCGTTCTTCCACTACCGCACCGAAACCGGCCTGTTCGTCTACGCACCGTTCCCGACCGGCACGCTCGTCACGACGATGGAGTGGACCGACGAGGAGGAGACCGGCGACGAGCCCCCGATGACCCTCGACGAGCAGCGCGCGAGCATCGAGCGCGTCCTCGGTTTCGCCTTGCCGATCGGCCCGCCCGAAGGCGAAGGACCCCATCTGCTGCGGCGGCTGCGCGGCCGCAACACCCGGCTGGCCGAACGGTTCCGTGAAGGACGGGTGCTGCTGGTCGGCGACGCCGCGCACGTCCACTCCGCGATCGGCGGGCCCGGGCTCAACCTCGGCCTGCAGGACGCCGCCGGGCTCGGCTGGAAGCTCGCCGCCGAGCTGCACGGCTGGGCGCCTGCGGGCCTGCTCGACACCTACGAGAGCGAACGCCGTCCGGTGGCCGAGCGCGTGGTCATGCACACCCAGGCCCAGTCCGCGCTGATCGCCCCGAGCCGCGAGGTGACGGCGCTGCGCGAGCTGTTCGGCGAACTGCTCCGGCTCCCGGGCACCGTGCAGCACATCGCGGAGCTCATGGCCGGCGCGGACATCCGGTACGCGCCGGGCACCGACCACCCGCTCGACGGCCGCTGGGCCCCCGACCTCGTGCTGGCCGACGGCACCCGGCTCGCCGAGCTCACCACGACGGCCCGGCCGCTGCTGCTGGACTTCACCGGCTCGCTCGGCGACGAGCTGCGCGGCTGGACCGACCGGGTCGACCTCGTCCCCGGCCACGCGCCGGGCGACGCGACCGCGCTGCTCATCCGTCCCGACGGGTACGTGGCCTGGGCGTCCGGCTCGGCCGAGCCGGACGACACGGAACGCAAGACGCTGCGCGCGGCCCTCGAACGGTGGTTCGGCCACCCTCTTGACGCGTAGGAGATCTCCTACGTATGGTCTCGGCATGACGATCACCCACGTGCAGTTCCTGACCCTGCCCGTCGCCGACCACGCCCGCGCACGGGAGTTCTACGTCGGCAAACTCGGGTTCGAGGCGCTCGTCGATCGCCGCACGCTCGAGGGAGGCCGGTTCGTGATGGTGGCGCCGAAGGGGGCCCAGACGGGCGTGGTGCTGACCGACCAGCCGGTCACCGGTGCCGCAGGCGGGCCGCAGCACTTCCAGCTGCAGACCACCGACCTCGACACCGACGTCGCCGCGCTGCGGACGGCCGGGGTGGAGGTCGCCGACCCGGAGGCGCGCCCGTGGGGCCGGGCGACGTCGTTCAAGGACCTCGACGGGCACACCCTCGGCCTGCTCGAGCCGTCGGACTTCGGGGCCGTGCCACGCTGATGCCGGTCAACGACGACGTCTTCGCCGCGCTCGCCAGCCCGGCGCGGCGCGAAGTGCTGCGGCTGCTGCTCGACGGCCCGATGGCCGCCGGCGCGATCGCCGAGCGGTTCGCCATGGCCCGGCCCAGCCTCTCGGAACACCTCCGGGTACTTCGCGAGGCCGGCCTGGTCACCGAGCAGCGTCAAGGCCGCAACCGCGTCTACCGCCTCGACGCGGCCCCGCTCGGGGAAGTCGCGGACTGGCTCACCCCGTACGAGCGCTTCTGGCGCACCAAGCTCGCCAACCTGCGTGACCTGCTCGACGAGGAGGACCTGTGACCGAGGACGACCCGACCGCCGTCCACGTCGACCAGTTCCTCGCCCACCCGGCCCGCAAGGTGTGGCGGGCGCTGACCGAGCCGGACCTGCTCGAGCGCTGGATCAGCATGCCGAACGACATCAAACCCGTGGTGGGACACCGGTTCGAGCTGCTGGCCGAGCCGGTGCCCGCCGCCGGGTTCGCCGGCGGCCCGGTGGCGTGCGAGGTCCTGGAGGTCGAGCCCGAACGCAAGCTCAGCATCCGCTGGGGTCCGCAGTGGACGGTGACATGGCGGCTGGAGCCGGAGGGCACCGGCACCCGGCTGTTCCTCAGCCACGAAGGGTTCGACCCGGACGACGAGTTCCAGCGCGTCTCCCGGCGGATCATGGGCGGCGGCTGGCGCTCCCACGTGCCACGGGCGCTGGCCCGCTTGCTGGACACGCTCCCCGATCCGGCCCGGACCGATGGAGGCCGGCGCTCACGCGAGACGTAACCGTTGCTACGAAGCCGGATGGGTCACCACCGGCGCAGTACGATCGCGTGGTGACCCCCGCCGCCGCTGATCCGGCCGAGACGAAACCGCTGCGCGCCGACGCCCGGCGCAACCGGGCGCGCGTGCTGGAGGCGGCCGAGAACGTGTTCGCCGCCAAGGGCACCGGGGCACCCACCGAGGAGGTCGCCCGCGTCGCCGGCGTGGGGATCGGCACGGTGTTCCGGCACTTCCCGACGAAGGAGGCGCTGCTCGAAGCGGTGCTGTTCGCGCGGCTGCGCCGGTTCGTCGACGAGGCCGAGGCCGCCGTGGCCGCGGAGTCCGCCGACCCGGGCGGCGCGTTCTTCACGTTCCTCACCAGCTGGATCGAGATGTCGAGCGCGAAGAACGCCTACTTCGAGGCGCTCACCGCGGCCGGGGTCACGGTGCCGGTGGCGAAGTCCGATATCGGCGCGCGGCTGATATCGGCGCTCGGCGTGCTGCTGTCCCGGGCGCAGGCGGCGGGCGCGGTCCGGGCTGACCTCGCCGTCGGCGAGCTGATCCCGGTGATCATCGGCGTGGCGCGGGCCGCGGAGTACGCCGGCCCGGACGAGGTCCTGCGCGAACGAGCCGTGGAAATCCTCTTCGACGGCCTTCGCCCGTCAGCGGGGGAGCGTCGCTGAGTCCACCGGGGCCAGTGCCGGGCGCTTCGCGGTGAGCGTGTCACCGGAGGACTCGCCCCGCAGCCGGCGCCGCACCCACGGCAGCGCGTGTTCCTGCGCCCACCGCAGGTTCTGGCTGCGGCGCTGCGCCGGGCTCAGCACGTCTCGCGCGCCCAGCTCGGTGGCGGCCAGCGGGTGTTCGAGGCCGAGGACGTCCAGCACCGCGATGGCGACCTCGGTGTGGCCGAACGCGTTGAGGTGCAGGCGGTCGGGTGCCCACAGCCGCCGGTCGCGCAGCTGCCGCATCGCCCACAGGTCCACCAGCAGCGCGCCGTGCCGGGCGGCGATGCCGCGCACGTGCTCGTTGTAGATCGCGACCCGGCCGCGGATCCTGCGGAACAGGGCGTCCTCGACGCCGTCGACCCCGGTGAACAGCACCAGCCGGGCCCCCGTCGCGCGGATCCGCCCGACCGCCGTCTCGTAGCTCTCCATCAGCCCGTCGATGTCGACCTTGGGCCGCATCAGGTCGTTGCCGCCGGCGTAGAGGGTGACGAGGTCGGGGGCCATGGCCAGCGCCGGCTCGAGCTGTTCGGCCAGCACCTGGCCCAGCAGCTTGCCGCGGATGGCCAGGTTGGCGTACCGGAAGTCCGGCTCGCGGGCGGCGAGCTGCTCGGCGGTGCGGTCGGCCCAGCCGCGCACGCCGTTCGGGGCGGACGGGTCGTCGTCTCCGACACCTTCGGTGAACGAGTCCCCCAGGGTCACTAAGCGCTTGCTCATGCGCTCAGTCTAGGCAGAGCCGGAACGCGCCCCGCCGGGCCTTCCCCGGTTCGCCCCACGCGGAATCCGTGGCTCGCCGGGCGCCCGCCCGGTACACGGAAGGGGGTGACCGACTACGACGCGATCGCCGACTGGTACGAAACGACGCTCGTCCCCAGCTGGCGGGAGGACCCGCTGGAATTCGGGCCGACGCTGCGGGAACTGCTCGGGCCGGGCACCGGACCGTGCCTCGAGCTGGGCTGCGGCACCGGCGCCCACGCCGGCCGGATCCGGCAGCTCGGCCGCACGCCGCTCGGCATCGACGTGTCGGCCGGGATGCTGCGCCACGCGGCGGGGCGGCTGCCGGTCGTGTCCGGCGACGCCACGGCGCTGCCGATCGCCACCGGCGCACTGCCCGCCGTGGTCGCGATCATGGTCCACACCGACATGCCCGCCTACCCGAACGTGCTGCGCGAAGCGGCCCGTGTCCTGGCACCCGGCGGCGTGTTCGTGCACATCGGCGTGCACCCGTGCTTCTGCGGCGGCTTCGCCGACCGCACCGACGCCCGCGCCGTCGTCATCCGGCCCGGCTACCGGGAGCCCGGCTGGACGATGGAGTCGTGGAGCGACCAGGGCCTGCGGGACAAGGTCGGTGCCACCCACCGGCCGCTGCCGGAGCTGCTGGGCGCGGTCCTCGATGCGGGCTTGGCGTTCGAGCGGTTCGCCGAAGGTGGCGCGCCCACGCCGACGGTCCTCGCCTGGCGGGCGAGAAAGCCTTACGCCGAAGGAACTGAGCCCTGACCTGCCGGCCGGCTCGCTGGTGCGGGACCTCCGCGACGGTTTCGAGCTGCCGTACCAGCTCGAGCTGTGGGGCGACCTCCTCAGCGCGGTGGCGCTCCCGGACCGAACGCCGATCCTGGGCCTGTCCGAGGACGGCTCCGCGGCGGCCGTTCACTCACTGACCTAAGCGCTGACCTGCCGGGCCCGGTGCTCGGCGACATGCACCCGCGTGGCACACCGCGTCGAGCAGAAGCGGCGACGCCCGTTGCGCGAGGTGTCGACGTACGCCGTTTCGCAGCCTTCGCGGCTGCAGAGACCCAGACGATCCGGGGCCTCGCACACGAGGTGGGCGAGCCCGCCCGCGGTGTACGCGCGGACGCGGCCGACCGGACCGGCGTCCTCCGCCGAGTAGTGCAGATGGGGCGGTTTGCCGTCGTGGGTGGTGATGTACGGACGGCACGCCGCTTCGGCCAGCAGCTCGTTGACCAGGTCCGGGCGCGCGGCGGGGTCCGCGGCGAACACCGGCCGCAGCCGGCGGCCCCACGCGCCGATCAACGCCGCTTCGCCACCGGTCAGTGCCTCGACGGCCATGCCGTTGCGGACCATCCCGTCGAGGAGTTCGCTCGCGGAGCCGGCGTTGACCAGGTCGGCGGCCACCAGCGCGGCTGGGCCGCCGTAAGGGTTGAAGTGCACTGAGCCATTACAGCACGATCAGGGCATGGATCGTAACCGTTGCCCCCGCTGTGGCTGGCCGCTCGCCGAACTCCCGGCGGCCGCGGCCCGGCCCGCCACCCACCGGCTCGACTACGTGCGCTGCGTCTGCGGCAGCTGGCTCGCCCGCCTCGACGGCGAAGTCGTCGGCGCCACCCGCGCGCGGCCGAGCCCGTGACTCAGAGGTCGAGCGCACCCGCCGCGTTGTCGTTCCACTGGTCGACGCGGCGGATGTACTCGTACAGCGCCCGGCTGCCGCGCACCCAGCGGCCCTGGTCGGCGATCGCGAGGTCGTCGGCACCGGCCCGGCGCGCCTCGGTGGCGAACCCGGACCGCAGGGAGTGCCCGGTCACCGGGTACGGCAGCCCCGCGCGGACGCCGGCCCGGGTGAGGATCTGGTTGACGCCGGTCGTGGTCAGCGCGGGCCGTCCGACGTTGCCGTGCCGGTCGACGCGGCGGAACGCCGGCCCCTCGGTGATCCCGGCGCCGGACCGCCACGCGTGCCACGCCCGCACCGGGTCGGTGTCGGGGCTCGCGCGCCGCGGGACAACCATGTCGCCGGTGCTCTTGCCGTGCCGGACGGTCACCGCCAGCCCCCGGTCGTCCACCGGCTGCACGTCAGTGACCAGCAGGTTCGCCAGGTCGGAACAGCGCGCGGCGATCGGGAAGCCGATCAGCAGCATCGCCCGGTCCCGGGCGCCGGCGAGCGTGTCCGGGCACGCTCGCGACATCGCCCGCAGGTCGGTGAGGGTGACCATGGTGGCCTTGCCGCGGCCACGCTGGATCCCCTCCCTGGCCAGCCGCTGCCGGTACCCCTTGAGCGCCCGCCACGCGGCACGGCTCGCTTCCGGATCGACGAAGACCTTGTGGTGGCGCAGCCCGGCGAGCGCCCCGGTGAGCCGTCGCTCGATCGTCGACGGCGCCGCCGGGGCGGCCCGCTCGGGCACTTCGGGCACGGCCCGTTCGCTCGGCCGCAGGGTGCGTCCCCGTTCCAGCCACACGACGAACCCGGTCAGCGCCCCGATCGACGCCGACAGCGGCGGGATCCCGGCTTCGGCGGTGTAGTCCTGCCAGACCTGCCAGTCCTGGGCGTAGGCCTTGAGCGTGTTCGGCGGCCGCTGCGCGTCGACGTGCCGGGCGGCGGCTTCGTCCAGCAGCGCGAGCCGGTCCTGCGCGCTCAGCGCGGCGTCGATCACCGGTTCCAGGTCGGGCACGCGCCGAGGTTACGGGATGTCGATCTCGCCGGGCAGGAACCGGGCCATGCCGTCGGCCACCGCGTCGGGGCGTCCACCGGGAATTCGTGCCGCGAGGCTGTCGATCCGCCCGGGAGGTGTTCGTATCAGCGGTGAAGGCACCAGCCCGAGGAGGACGACGTGAAGCAGTACCTGCTCAGCATCTACCAGCCCGACGGCCCCACCCCGCCGCCGGAGGTGCTCGACGGCATCGGGAAGAACCTCGACGCACTGAACGCCGATCTCAAGGCGGCCGGGGCCTGGGTGTTCGCCGGCGGGCTGCACCCGCCGTCGACCGCCACCGTGCTGCGGGCCGGCGACGGCGGCACCCTCGTCACCGACGGCCCCTACACCGAAGGCAAGGAGCACCTCGGCGGGTTCACCGTCATAACCGCGCCCGACCTCGACGCCGCCCTCGCGTGGGGCGGCCGGCTCGCCGACGCCGTCGCTCCGCTGCCCGTCGAGGTGCGGCCGTTCCGCGGATGACGGTCGAGGAGGTTTTCGCCGCGGAATACGGCCGCGCGGTGTCGGTCCTCGTGCGGGTCTTCGGGGACATCGACGTCGCCGAGGAAGCCGTGCAGGACGCGTTCGCCGAGGCGGTCCGGCGGTGGCCGTCCGCCGGGCTCCCGCCGAGCCCGGCGGGCTGGATCATCACCACCGCCCGCAACCGCGCCATCGACCGGCTGCGCCGCGAGGCCGCCCGAGAGGACAAGCACGCCCAGGCCGCCCTGCTGCACGCCGCTTCGCTCGACACCGAAGCCGACCCCGGGGAGGAGAGCGCCGTGCCCGACGAACGGCTCCGGCTGATCTTCACCTGCTGTCACCCCGCGCTGGCCCGGCCCGTCCAGGTCGCGCTGACGCTGCGGCTGCTCGGCGGCCTGACCACCGCGGAGATCGCGGCCGCGTTCCTGGTCGCCGAGCCGACCATGGCCCAGCGGCTCGTCCGCGCGAAGAGCAAGATCCGCGACGCGGGCATCCCGTACCGCGTCCCGCGGGACGCCGACCTGCCCGCCCGGCTGGCCGCGGTGCTCGCCGTGCTGTACCTGATCTTCAACGAGGGGTACGCGGCCGGCGCGGGGGCGGATCTGGTCCGCGACGAACTGTGCCGTGAGGCGATCCGGCTGACCCGCGTCCTGGCCGGGCTGATGCCCGACGAGCCAGAGGTCTGGGGTCTGCTGGCGCTGATGCTGCTCATCCACGCGCGGCGCGCCGCCCGCACCACCGCCGACGGCGCCCTCGTCCTGCTGGCCGATCAGGACCGGGCCAGGTGGGACGCGGACCTGATCGCCGAAGGCCACGAGATCGTCCGCCGCTGCCTGCGCCGCAACCAGCCGGGCCCGTACCAGCTCCAGGCGGCGATCCAGGCCGTCCACACTGACGCGCCCACGGACTGGGCGCAGGTCAGGGCGCTCTACGACCAGCTGCTGGCCGTGACGCCGACGCCGGTGGTGGCGCTGAACCGGGCGGTCGCCGTCGCCGAGGTCGACGGTCCCGGCGTTGCGCTGGCCCTGGTCGACGAGCTGGAGCTGCCGCACTTCCCGCTGTACCACGCGATCCGCGCGGACCTGCTGGACCGGCTGGGTCGCGGCGAGGAAGCGACGGCGGCGTACACGACGGCGATCGAGCTGACCCGCAACGCCGCCGAGCGGGCCCTGCTGGAACGGAAGCGGGCTTCAGCGGGTGGCGGGTGAGAGCACGTAGGAAAACCGGCGCACCCGCGGCACCCACGTCTGGAAGACACGGACGTCGGACAGCGTGATCGACGGCGCGAGCTCGGCCAGGCTGCGGTGGAGGTGCTCCCACTGCGCGGCCTCGTCCGCGGAGATCGGGCCCACGGCCGCACTTTCCCAGACATGGGTGTCGCGCTCCACCGGCCGCAGCCGCCCGACGAAGTCGCGCCACGGAGTCTCCGGCGCGGTGTCCAGCAGCGCGTCGACGAACCGGCCGAGCAGGCGCCCGTGCGCGGTGCACGTCCCGAGCAGCACGACCACGGCTTCGTATTCGCCGCCGAGGAACGTCGAGGCGTCCGAGAGGTCCCTGGTCGCCCGGAGCATGCGGTAGAGGTTGATGAGGCGCTTCGCGTCCCGAGGGGTGTCGACCAGGCTGTCCAGCCGGGACAGCAGCGCGATCTCCGGATCGGTCAGCGGCCGCGGGACCTCGGCCGGGCGCTGGGGATCCAGCTGTGCCGCCACCTGCGAACCCGGCTCGACCGGGATGGCGGGCACCGGACCGCCCGACGACGACACGACCGGCGTCGTGGCCTCGTCGGGTGGGAAGGCGGGCGGCCGCCTGCCTTCGGCGGGGGCGGACGGCGTGTCGGTCATCGACCACAGCAGCCGCTGCAGGCTGCCCGCCGGCATCCGTGGCAGGACCAGCGGGATGTTGAGGATCTTCTCCAGGTAGTCCTCGGGGGTCACGTGCCAGCCGTCGGCCCGCACGACGGCGTCCCCTTCGATCAACCGGTCGTAGTGCGTGCTGAGCGACCGCAGCAGCCACCGCGGGTCCACGCCGACGACCACCACGAACAGGTCGAACGCGAGCAGCAGGTGGACCGCCTGCAGCACGTCGACGACCTGCTGCGGGCTGCACCGGTCGAGGTCGTCGATGTAGAGCACGATCCGGTCCAGCGGGCGGGCGCCGTCCTCGCCGTCGGCCACCGGGGCCGTCATCAGGGCGACGAGCTTTTCGAAGTCCTTGCGGATCGTGGAGATCAAGCCGAGGTTGCCCCGGTAGTCCTCACCGCGGGACCGCTCGGCGAGGAAGGCGTACAGCCGCCGTCCCGGGGTCAGCTCGGTGAGCTGACGGCCCAGCTCCCCGATCCGGGTGACGACCTCGGCCAGCTGCCGTTCGGCGATCTGCTGGTCGGCGTCGGCCTTGCGCAGCGCGAGCAGCTCCTCCTGAGCACCGGTGTCCAGGCCGCCGCGCAGGTCGTCGGCCAGCACCCGCAGCCGGCGCAGCCCGGTGCGGGCCGCGGTCACCAGCTTGAGCCCGACACCGGCCACGCCGGCGAACACCACGCCGACGCCGGTCAGCCACGCCTTCACGTCCGGGACGAAAGCGGTGAGGGCCACGCCGGCGAGCAGCACGACGGCCGCGGTGACCAGCGCGGTCTTTCCGTGGCGGTAGCGCGCGATCCGGCCCAGCGCTTCGGTTTCGGCGTGTACCCCGCGCATCTCGTCGGCCAGCAGCTTGCCCTGGTCGGCCAGGTCGCCGACGCCGAGTTCGCGCCACAGTCCGTCGTACTGTTCGTGGAACGCGCGCGACTTGCGCAGGGCGCGCAGCAGGTCGCCGGCCCGCACTTTGCGATCCCGCTCGGCTTCGCCGATCCGGCTCTTCAGGGCCGCGGCCTCGGCTTGGGCGCGTTGGGTCACCGCGGTCAGCTGCTTGCGCTGCTCCAGTTCGGCCGCGAGCTGTTCGCGCAGCCGCTCGCCTTCCCGGAGGCGGGCCTGGTGCTCGGCGTCCGGCTCGCCGGGGCGGCGGGCGGGTTCGGCGAGCTGGCGGAAGATCTCGTCGCCGAGGCTGGCCCAGAGGTTGGCGTCGGCGTAGTGCCAGGCGTTGAACCCGACCTGGGCGATCTTCGCGCAGTGGCCCGGCGTCCCCTCCAGGGCTTTGACCTGGCCGCGCAGCATGCCCATGAAGAAGCTCTTGCCCGAGCCCCACTCGCCGAAGACGCCGATCGACAACGGCAGCGGCGTGTCCTTCGCGGCGATGACCGTGGCCAGCATGGAGACGTACGGGGTGACCCCGAGGTGGTCGTCGGCCAGCGGGATGCTCTCGTTCGGGTCGACCAGGTCCCTGGTGACCCCGCCGGCGAGTTCGTCTTCGGAGAACACCGGTACCCGGGGGACCGGCGACGGTTCGGGGGGAGTGGTCCCCGCGGCCGGGAACGCCGGTGCTCCGGCGACCATCGCGGCCCACTGCCTCCGGATCGCGTCGACGTGGGCGCCGTAGTCGGAGAAGAAGACGACTTCGCGGACGGAGGACCCCGTGCCCAGCGCGCCGGTGATGAGCGCGCGGGCGGCGGTCGACGGCTCCATACCGAGCCGCCCGGTGGCGAACAGCGGCAGGGCGATGGCGGTCGCCCCGGCGCCGGCCGCGGCGGTGATGGCGGCGACGGTCGCCATCGTGATCGCGGCCGGTGTCGGTTCGTTGCGCATCCCCTGGTCGTGGGGAGTGGCGAGGATCGCCAAGTGCAGCCGCCGGTTGCCGGTGCGCGCGCTCAGGGCCAGGACGGCGGGCGAGCCGGGGGTGATCGAGGTGAGCGGGACCTCGCCCCAGCCTGCGCGGGGGAACTCGGCCCGCATCGCGTCTCCGAGGCCGCCGTAGCCGGCGCCCACGGAGATGGCCAGTGCGTGGACGGGAAGCTCCCACGGGCGCTCGGTCAGCGCGACGGCGTAGGAGACGCCGTCGACGGTCTGAAGCGGAACGACGTCGTCGTCACCGAACTCCTGTGCGCTCATCGGTTCCTGACTCGTCGAGACCGGGGTCTCCGTTACTACCAGATCCGGCTGCCGGTCGTCCGGCGTCATCTGGGTTTGGATATGTGACCTTATCCAAACCCAAAGCCATCGAGATCAATGTTCTAATTGTGAACAGCTCCTTCTAGTTCTGATCAGAAGCTTTGATAGGGTACTGATCATGACGGAAGACGCTGGTCAAGTGCGCGTGTGCGAGTACCGGAGATGCGGGGCGCCGCTGCCGCCTGCGGTGGGACGCGGGAGCCGGGCGCGCTTCTGCCAGGACGGGAAGACCTGGGGGCGCCGGAACCTCAGCTGCCGCGACGCCGAGGCCGTGCTCTCGGACGCCGAATCGCTGCGGGAGAGTGACACCGAGCTGGACGACACCGCTGTCACCGCGCTGGCCGGCGAGGTCGACCGGGTGCTCGAGCCGGCTCGCGGGCTCGTCGAGACCCTGACGACGTTGCGTCACCAGCTCGAGGCGACGACCGCCGCCGCGCTTTCCGGACGGGACGCCGCTCTCGCCGAAGCCGACGAGAGCCGCCGCGCGCGCGGTTTGGCCGAAGCCGAAGCCGTCCGGGCCCGGGAGATCGCCGACGAAGCGACCGAGTCCGCCGCGGCCGCGGAGAAGGAGAAAGCCGCGGCCCTGCGCGAGCGGGAGGCCGCCCGCGCGGCGAGCCGGGCGGCGCTGCAGGAACAGCAGCGCGCCGAGGGGCAGCTGGCGGCGGTCCGCGACGAGCTGGCGCGGGTCGGCGAGCGGGCCGAAGCCACGGCCGCGCTCGCCGGTGAGCGCGCCGCGGTGATGGCCACCTTGACCGCGGAACTGGCGGCCGCGCGCACCGCGCTCGACGAGGAACGCGGGCGCGGCCGGGCCGCGGTGTCCCGGGCCGAGGCGGCCGAGACCCGTGCCGACGCGGCCACCGAACGGCTGGACGCGGCCCGCGCGGACCTGGCCAAGACGATCGCCGCTCACCAGGCCGCGCAAGCGGCGATGCTCGATCGGGCGAAAGTGGAGGCCGAGCAGCTGCGCGCCGCGTCCGACCGGCGGCTCGCCGAGGTGCAGGCGGCACACGAGCAGACTGTCCGGTCGATGCACGAGACCACCACGAACCTGGGCGCCGAACTCCGTGCGTGCACGGCCAGGGCCGGCACCGCCGAGCGCGCGTTGACCAGGACGCTCGGCGTGCTGCGGGAAATCCCCGGGCTCGAGCTTTCGGAGGACGTCCGGGAAATGCTCAAGTAGTTGCTTGACTATGGTCCGGGTCGAGGTTAACTTAAGTACATGCTTAACCATGAGGAGGCACTGGACCTGGTGTTCCGCGCTCTGGGAGACCGGACCCGGCGGGCGCTGGTCGAGCGGCTCGTGCAGGGCCCGGCCTCGGTCAGCGAACTGGCCGAGCCGCTGACGATGTCGCTCGCCGCGGTGGTCCAGCACCTGCAGGTGCTGGAGACCGCGGGGATCGTGCGCTCGGAGAAGGTGGGGCGGGTCCGCACCTGCCGGATCGATCCGGAGACCCTGCGCGCGGGTGAGCACTGGCTGGGACTGCAGCGCACCACGTGGGAGAGCAAGCTCGACCGGCTCGGCGACTTCCTCGCCGGGCCGGGGACCTCGGAAGGGAGCCCGTCATGACCGTTCTGCACAGCACGTTCAGTCTCGAACGCAGCTACCCGGTGCCGCCGGAGCGGGTGTTCGCCGCCTGGGCGGACCCGGCGGCGAAGGAACGCTGGTTCGTTTCCGCCGGCACGCACGAGCTGGATTTCCGGGTCGGCGGCCGGGAAACGATCGAAGGCCGCACGCCCAGCGGCGGAGCCATGACCTTCGTCGCGACCTACCACGACATCGTGCCGGAGCAGCGAATCGTCTTCTCCGGCACGCTCACCGGCAACGGCGCACTCGCGACCGTCTCCACCACGACCGTCGAACTGTTCCCCGAAGGCGACGGCACGCGGCTGGTGCTCACCGAGCAGGACACCTTCCTCGACGGCGCCGAGAAGCCGGAGTGGCGCGAGCAAGGTACCGGTGACTGGCTGTCGAGGCTGGGCAAGGAACTCCAGTCGTAACGGTGTCCGCCGCTTCGACCCGTTCGTTCACGTCTTTGGTGGTGCGGCCGGCGATCAGCCCGAGCGGTAGTGGTGGGGACTGACGCCGAACTCGCGCTTGAACGCCGTGCTCAAGGCGAAGGCGCTGCCGTACCCGACCTGGTGGGCCACCGAGCCGATGGTGGCGTCCGGGTGCTGGCGCAGCAGGTCCGCGGCCAGCGCGAGCCGCCACCCGGTGAGGTACGCCATCGGGGTCTCGCCGACCGTGGCCGTGAACCGCCGGGCCAGCGCGGCCCGGGAAACGCCGACGTCGGCCGCGAGCTTGGCGACCGTCCACGGCTCGGCCGGCTGGTGCTGCAGCAGCCGCAGCGCCGGTCCGGCGACCGGGTCTTCGTGCGCCCGGTACCAGGCCGGCGCGTGGGTGTCCGGCCGGTCGAACCAGGCACGCAGTGCGGCGATCAGCAGCAGGTCCAGCAGCCGGTCGAGGACGGCTTCCTGGCCGGGGACGTCCTTGCCGATCTCGGTGGCGAGCAGCCCGGCGAGCGGGGTCGGCCAGTCGGCCGCCCGCAGGACGAGCACCGGCGGCAGCGCGGCCAGGAGCCGGTTGCTCAGCTCGCCTGCCGTGCCGTAGGTGCCCGTGAGCAGCACGACCGGGCCGTCGGTGCCGTGGCCCCAGGTGCGGACCCCGACGTCGGCGAGCCCGCTGAGGTGGCCGCCGTCGGGGGTGCGGCACTCCTGGCCGGGCAGGATGAGCGCCTGCGGTGGGGTGGCGGGGTCGTCGGCGACCAGGTACGGATCCGGGCCGCGGGCGATCGCGACGTCACCTTCGCCCATCTGGACGCCTTTGCCGCCCTCGGGCACGATCCACGCTTCGCCGCGCACCACCGCCACCACGGTCAGCGGCGCCCGGTCTTCGATGCGCAGCGACCACGGCGGGGTCAGCACCGACCGCAGCAGGAACGCGCCGTGGGCGCGGGGGCCGTCGAGGAGCGCGGCGAGCGGATCCATGGACGCCACTGTAGACGCCGGAACATGCGATCGAGGCTTTGAACTATGGAGAGTCTCATCAGGAGCCGCTTGACTCACCAGCATGACGGTGCAGGGGACGGAGAGACCGATGTCGACGGTGGTGCTGGTGGCCGCGCTGGTCGCGGCGGGGTTGATCGCCGGGTTGTTCTACGCCTACGCCTGCTCGGTGCTGCCGGGGCTGGCGCGCGGGGACGACAGGACGTTCGTCGAGGCGATGCGGGGGATCAACGTCGCCATCGTCAACCCGGTGTTCCTGGTGACGTTCCTGGGCGCGCCGCTGCTGGCGGGGGTGGCGGTGTTCCTGAACCCGGGGCCCCGGCCGTGGGTGATCGCGGGGTTCGGGTTGCTGGTGGCGGTGGTGCTGCTCACCGGGGTGGTGCACGTCCCGCTGAACAACGCGCTGGAGAGCGGGGGTGACGACTACGCGGCGTTGCGGGCGCGGTTCGAGACGACGTGGGTGCGCTGGAACGTCCTGCGCGCGCTGGTCAGCACGGCGGGGTTCGGCTGCCTGGTCGCCGCCGTGCTGACCCGGCGCGGTTAGGCGAGGCGGAAGAGCAGGTCGGTGACCCACTGCGCGGGGTCGGGGACCTCGCGGGGTTCGCTGCGCAGCACTTCCAGGCGCCCGCCCCATTCCTCGCCGTCCGGGCCGTCGGTGCGGTCCCAGGTGAGGCCCTCGGCGGCGCCCCAGGCGAGGACGGCCTCGGTTGCGGCGGCCAGGCCACCGGGGGCGCCGACGTAGGTGTCGAGGACGTACTTCCCCGCCGGGACCTCGCCGAGGAAGGCGGCCAGCGTGCTGATGAGGGGTGGCAGCCGGTCGGCGATCCGCGGGAAGCCGGCGACGCCGACGGTGGCGCGTTCGGCGACGTACCGCTGGGCGGGCCGGTCGACGACGGCAGGCATCAGGCGAAGTCCGCCGGTCCCAGCATCGGGCGGACCTCGATGCTGCCGTAGGTCGCCGCGGGGTGCTTGGCCGCGAGTTCGAGGGCTTCGTCGAGGTCGGCGCAGTCGAGGATGACGAAGCCGCCGATCTGTTCCTTGGCTTCGGTGAACGGCCCGTCGGTGAGCAGCACTTCGCCGTCGCGGACGCGGATCGTGGTGGCTTCCGTGGGCGGGCGGAGGCCACCGCCGCCGCGGATCTTGCCGCGGCGTTCCAGGTCCTCGCTCCAGCCGCCGCAGCCGTCGTTCTGGTGGGCCGCGGCGGTTTCGTCGCCGGCGATCATCAGCAGGTACTGCATGTCAGCATCCTTCCAGGACTTCGCGCAGGCGCGCGGCGAAGGCTTCCGGTTCGGTGGCGAAGCCGCCGTGGCCGCCCGGGAACGGGACGGCGGCGACGCCGAGGTCGGCGGCCAGCCCGAGGGCGGCTTGGTGGGCCGGCAGCCCGGCGGACTCCTCGCCGGCGGCGACCACCAGCCGCGCCGGCGTCGCCCGGAGCGCGTCGAGGTCGGGTTCGTAGGCGCCGATGGCGGGCATGAGGTGGCCGAAGAAGTAGGCGAAGTTGCCTTCCGCGTGCGGGTCGAGCGGTGGGGCGGGGTCGACGCCCACGGTCTTCATGAACGCGGCGTAGGCGGCAGCGAGGCCTTGGTCGTGGAAGAGGGCCGGGATGTCGGGTCCGTCGAGGGCGCCGGCGGGCAGGTAGCGGGTGACCGGCGGTTCCTGCAGCACGGCGGTGCGGACGTCGGCGGCGTGGTGGCGCAGGTGTTCGAGCAGGGTGATCGCGCCGCCGCTGGTGGCCAGGACGTCGGCGGGGCCGACCTCGGCGAGCAGCCGGTGCACGTCTTCGGCGTGGTCGCGGACGGGGTGGGGGCCCGGGTCGCCGTCGAGGGGGCTGCGGGACAGGCCGCGCGGGTCGTAGGTGACGACGGAGTGGTCTTCGGCCAGCAGTGGCCGCATGGCGGTGAACACCGCGGCGTCGGCGGGCCCGCCGGGGACCAGCAGCAGCACCGGGCCGCTGCCGTGGACGTCGTAGGTGATCGTGGCGCCGGGGACGGCGAGGGTGGTCATGGGTGTTCCTCCGGTGGTCGGGCTGCACCCACCCGACGAACGGCGTCGCCCGCGACCGACACCACCTCCGAAATTCTTCGCGTGAGGTAGGTCCGTTCGGCTTCGGTGCCGGCGAGGTCGCGGGCCTTCTCGTACCAGAGGGCGGCTTCGGCGTAGCGGCCTTGGCGGCGGAGGAAGTCGGCGCGGGTGGCGGGCAGCAGGTGGTAGCCCTCGAGCGGGAGCGCGTCGAGGAGGGCCAGGGCCGCCGCCGGGCCGTCGGCCATCCCGACCGCGATGGCCCGGTTGAGTTCGACGATCGCGCTGGGGACGTGTTTGCGCAGCTCGCCGTAGAGGCCGGCGATCTGGGGCCAGTCGGTGTCGCTCGCGTCGGCGGCGATGGCGTGGCAGGCGGCGATGGCGGCCTGGATCTGGTACGGCCCGGGACGGTGGCGGCGCAGCGCGGCCTCCAGGACGCGGGTGCCTTCGGTGATCGCGGTGGTGTCCCAGCGGCGGCGGTCCTGCTCTTCGAGCGGGACGAGGACGCCGTCGGCGTCGACGCGGGTGGCGCGGCGGGCGTGCTGGAGCAGCATCAGGGCGAGCAGGCCGAGTGCCTCGGGTTCGTCGGGCATCAGCTGCGCGAGGACGCGGGCGAGCCGGAGTGCTTCGGCGGCGAGGTCGGGGCGGAGGAGGTCGGGGCCGGTGCTGGCGGAGTAGCCCTCGTTGAACGTCAGGTACAGGACGCCGAGCACGGCGGCGGTGCGTTCGGGCAGCAGGTGCGCGGGCGGGACGCGGTAGGGGATGCGGGCGTGGCGGATCTTGCGCTTCACCCGCACGAGCCGCTGGGACATGGTCGCTTCCGGGACGAGGAACGCGCGGGCGATCTCGGCGGTGGACAGGCCGGCGAGGGTGCGCAGCGCGAGCGCGACCTGGGCTTCGGTGGCCAGCGCCGGGTGGCAGCAGGTGAAGATGAGGCGCAGCCGGTCGTCGGTGACGCCGCTGTCGTCGGGCCCGGGACCGGGTGCGGGGCCGAGTGCGGGGTGGTCGGGCACGAGGGCGGCCTCCCGGAGCTTGGCGGCGCCGACGGCGTCGCGGCGGAGCCGGTCGGTGGCGCGGTTGCGGGCGGCGGTGGTGAGCCAGGCGCCGGGCCGGTCCGGAACACCGTCACGGGGCCAGGTGCGCAGGGCGAGGGCGAAGGCTTCCTGGGCACATTCCTCGGCGAGGTCCCAGTCGCCGGTGATCCGGATGAGCGTGGCCACGACCTGGCCCCACTCCTCCCGGAACGCTTCGGCGACCGCGGTCTCGACGTCCACCACACCCGCTCCTTCCCGGTGCCGGTCACCCACCCGACGAACGGCCGGGCACGGAACCGACAGCCACCGCGTGACACGCGCCGAACCCTTCGGCGCGGGCGACGATCCGGCCGCCGTCGACGCGGACGGCCGTCTCGGTGGCGTCGCTGACGGCGGTGACGCCGGCGGCCGCGGCGAGTTCACCGGTGGCGTCGCAGACGATCCGCAGCCGGGGCCGGGCCGGGGGCGCGATCGCCTGGTCGAGGCAGCTGCGCAGGTCGGCGACGGCGAGCCGGGCGAGCGGGAGCAGTTCGGCGGGGTCGCTGGTGACGAGCACGGCGGTGACGTCGGCGCCGACGCGGACGGCCTCTTCGAAGGCGGCGGCGCGGTGCAGGCCGAGGATGGTGACGACGCCGTCGCCGGGCCGCACGGTTTCGCCGGTCAGCAGGTCGGTCGCGGCCGGTGGCTGCCAGGGGTCGGCGGCGGGGCGGGCCTGGGTGGTGATCGGCGGTTCGGCGGGCCAGTGGTCGGCCAGGTCCAGGTCGAGCAGCGCGGCGCACGCGGTGACCAGGTGGAACGGCTCGCCGAAGCCGGGGGCCGCGGCGGCGAGCTGGCTCGCGCCGTGCAGCGTGGTGAGGGCGGCTTCGGCGACGCGCACCAGGCGCCGTCCTGGGCGGAGGCGTTCGAGGGCGAGGCCGAGCAGGATCGCGTTGACCCGCATGAGCTGCGCGTACGGCCGCCGGGTGTGTTCGTCGGCGAGGATTTCCGGGAGCAGGTCGCGGCCGAGGCGGGCGTCCTCGCTCTCGGTGTCGGTGGACAGCGGGAGCCGCGCGATCCAGGCTCCGGCGAACGCGGCCAGTGCGCCGGCGGCGCTCGCGTGTGCTGGGGGGCCCGCGGGCCGGGGAGCGCGTTCGGCGAGGTCGGCCAGGACGGCGAAGTACAGGGCTCGTTTGCCGGGGAAGTTCGAGTAGACCGCGCCGCGGGTGAGTTCGGCGCGTTCGGCGATGACGTCGACCTTCGCCTCGCGGAAGCCGCGGCGGGCGAACTCGTCGCGGGCGGCGGCGAGCACCTTCGCACGGTTGCGTTCCTGGGTTTCCGCCCTGCTGAGCCTGGCCATCGTCCTCCTTGCCGCGACGTCCCGGATCAAGATACCGTGACCACTGAGATGACAAGAACATCTGTTTAGAACATTTGGAGTGGTGGATGGCCCCCGAGATCGACCTGACCGACCCGAAAGTGCTCACCGACCCGTTCACCGCCTACGACCGGGCGCGAGAGGAGGGCGCGGTGGCCAAGCTGGTGATTCCCGGTTTCGGCCCGTTCTGGGCCCTGACCCGCTACACCGAGGCCCGGGCGATGCTGAGCGATCCCCGGTTCGAGGTGAACTCCGCCAGTTTCATGCGGCCACCCGGCCTCCCCGAGCACTGCCTCGAGTACATGCGGACGATGGCGGAGCAGGACGGCCCCGAACACCTGCGGCTGCGGCGGCTGGTCGCGCCGGCGTTCACGCCGAAGCGGGCCGCGCAGCTGCGGCCCCGGCTGGTGACGATCACCGAACGGCTCCTCGACGACCTGCCGGCCCACGCCGAGGACGGCGTCGTCGATCTGGTGCCGCACTTCGCCCGGCCGCTGCCGATGGACGTGATCTGCGACCTGGTGGGCATCCCGGCCGACGACCGGCTCCGCTGGCGCGAGTACGGCGCCGCCGTGGCCGGCGGGATGGGCCCGGACTTCGCCGCGGCGATCCCGGCGATCATCGAAGGCGCGAAGGAGGCCGTGGCGCGCAGCCGCGCCGAGCCGGGTGACGACCTCATCGGCGACCTCGTGCGGGCGCAGGCCGAGGACGGTGACCGGCTCACCGGCACCGAGCTGGTCACCCTGGTCTGGCACCTGGTGCTGGGCGGGCAGACACCGGTGAACCTCATCGCCAACGCCGTGGAAGCCCTGCTGCGGCACCCGGAGCAGCTGGACCTGCTGCGGGCGGACCCGGCGCGGTGGCCGGGCGCGGTCGAGGAGCTGATGCGGTGGTGCAGCCCGCAGCTGCTGACCACGCCGCGGTTCGCGCGCGAGGACGTCGAGATCGACGGGGAGCTGATCCGCGAGGGCGAGCGGGTGACCGCGGCGATCGTCGCGGCCGACCGTGATCCGCGGGTCTTCGCCGAGCCGGACCGCTTCGACATCACCCGCTCGGGGCCGCCGCAGCTGGGGTTCTCGCACGGGCCGCACTTCTGCCTGGGCGCGTCGATCTCGCGGGTGCAGACCGAGGTGGCGTTGTCGGCGTTGTTCGCCCGCTTCCCGGACGTGGCGCTGGCCGGCGACGTGCCCCGGGCACCCGACGGCGGGACCTGGCGTCCCGCGAACCTGTTGCTGACGCTCTGACCCCGGTGCCTGGGCCGTCGTGAAGCCGGCGTGGCCGGGAACCGTGGCGGAGTGGCACCCGTTGTCCTCGACGGTGCCGTCGGCACCGCGGGTGCGCGCGCACC
>NZ_JBEZYB010000108.1:0-23376 GCF_040638285.1 Amycolatopsis sp. NPDC026612 | reverse complement strand
GCCCCAATGTGGCCTTCGGTGCGTTGAACGCACCCAATGTGGCCTTCGGTGCGTTCAACGCACCCAAGGCCACATTGGGGCGCTTTGGCGGGTCAGGACCCTTCGATCTGCGGCGGTTCGGTCCGCTTCGCCGGCTTCCGGTACACGACGACGCCGCCCCAGAACGCCAGGCCGTTGATCTTCACCGTCGGGGCCGTCGGCGGGGCCGGGGGTGCGCCCGACTTGTCCTCCAGCACGAACCCGCCCATGAAGCCGATGCCCGTGACGTCCACGTTGACGTCGTCCGGGACTGTGATCTGGATGCCGCCCATGATCGCCACCGCGGTGATCGTGCAGTGCTTGTCCGCGAACCGCGCTCGCCGGAGGTCGATCTCCGTGCCGCCCCAGAACGCGAAGCTGTTGTGCTGCGGGGGCAGGACCCAGCTGCCCTTGCGGACCGCGCCGGACAGCACGCCGATCGACACCGGGGAGCCCGGGTGGCCGCCGATGCGCTGGTCCGGGAAGCCCAGGGCCCGGGTCGTCGCGGGTTCGATGCTCCCGGGAGAAACCGGCAGGTCCGCCGTCACCGGCTTGAGCTCGCCGAGCGTTTTCGCCGCGTAGACCGTCGTGAGCCGCTCTTCCAGCTCGTTGACCGTGATCCGCCCCTCCGAGAGGGCGTTGTGCAGCACCTGGGCGACGCGTTCGCGGTCCGCGTCGGAGGCCCGCATCTGGTCGGGCGTCAGTTCGCTCACCCGGCGTAGCCTATCGGCGAAAACCACCCGGTGTGTCCCTCTTCCGGAGGACACTGGGCCGATGGGATCCACTACCGTCGAATTCCCGGACGGCGTCCGGGTCCGCGGCCGTGGGCTGGGCCGCCCGCGGCCCGCCGAACCCGAGCCGGACTTCGGGCTCTACCTGGGCACGAGCCGGCTGCGGCGCAAGCACGGCGGGGGCATCACCTGGCCGCACGAATGGGTCACCTGGCCCGATTTCCTGCTGCCGGTGCACCCCGCGGCCGCCCGGCGCCGGATCACGGAACTCCACGAACGGGCGAGGACCGAAACCGTCGAAGTCGCTTGCTACGGCGGTGCCGGCCGGACCGGCACGGTGATGGCCTGCCTGGCCGTCCTTTCCGGCGTCCCGGCCGAGGACGCCGTCGCCTGGGTGCGGGCGCACTACAACGAACGAGCCGTCGAAACCCCCTGGCAGCGCGGCTGGGTGAAGAGCTTCGCGCAACGGCTAGATTGATCCGCATGGATGTGCACGTCGTCGACCACCCCTTGGCCAAGGCCCGGCTCTCCACGATGCGCGACGCGCGCACCGACAGCGCCGCCTTCCGGGCCGCGCTGCACGAACTGACCGTCATGCTCGTCTACGAAGCCACGCGCGACGTGCCGGTGAAGATCGAGCGGATCCACACGCCGGTCGCCCGCGCCGACGGTTACCGGCTGGCCAAGCCGCCGCTGCTGGTGCCGGTGCTGCGCGCCGGGCTGGGCATGGCCGACCAGGCGCACAAGCTGATCCCGGACGCGCAGATGGGCTTCGTCGGCCTGGCACGCGACGAGGAGACGCTCAAGCCGACGCCGTACCTCGAGTCGCTGCCGGATTCGCTCGCCGACCGGCCGGTGCTGGTGCTCGATCCGATGCTCGCCACCGGCGGCTCGATGGAGTACACGATCCGGCTGCTGACCGACCGCGGCGCCGACGACGTCACGGCCATCTGCGCGCTCGCCGCGCCGGAGGGCCTGGCGCACCTGGAGAAGACCGGCCTGCCGGTGCGGGTGGTCACGGCGAGCATCGACGAACGCCTCAACGACTCGGGCTTCATCGTCCCGGGCCTCGGCGACGCGGGTGATCGCCAGTACGGCGCCGTCTGAGTCACGCCGGCACGAGGTACAGCTCCTGCCGTCCGAGCGTCGGCGCGTCGAGGGTCCAGTGCGCCAGCGCGTCCGGCGGCGGGCCCGGCAACCGCCGCAGCACCAGGTCGGGGCGGCGCGGGTGGACGTCGAAGTCGAAGAACGCGTAGTCCACCCGCAGCGCCGCGCGCAGCCAGCGGTTCCCCGCGCCGCGGGCGTCGATGGCCGCGGGGAGCAGGCCGCGGTCGGCGAAGACGTCGACGATCGCGCACTCGCACGTGTACGCCAGCACGCCGATCTCCCCGGCGCTGCCGACGACGCGCGAACCCGCCAGCGCGCGGAGGTCCCGGCCGATTTCGGCGTACCGCGCCGTCGAGGCGTAGTTGGACGTCAGTGGCGCGAATTCGCGCGGCAGCCCCGGCGCCGCGTAGGCCACCACGGAAGCGAGCACCACCGCGAGGACGCACCCGGTCGCGAGCCGGTGCGAAGAAGCCCAAGCGCAGGCGAACACCGTCGCCGCCGTGAGGCCCGGACCGTAGTACCAGTGGTACGGCGGAACGGTCAGCAGCACGTACGCCCCGTGGTAGAGCGCGCCGCCCAGGGCCAGGAGTGCGAACGGCCGGAGCGCCGGGGACCGCCGGACGGCGAAGGGGATCACGGCGAGCGGCAGGAACGACAGGAACGTCGTCCACCAGGCGGTCCGGGCGTAGAAGAGCGGGCCGTTCCCGAACTCCCAGCCGCCCCAGGCTCGTTGCGCGCCCTGCAGGGTCTTGATCACGAACGTGTCCGGCACCGCCGCGCCGAGCACCACCCAGCTGACCGTGAACCACGGCAGGGCGACGAGCGCGGCGCCGAGCACCGCACGTCCGGAGCGCACGGAGAATCCCAGGACGACGGCGAAGAACAGCAGATCCAGCCGCACGAGGGCGAGCGCGCCCGCGGTCAGCCCGAACGCGAGCGGCCGCCGTTCTCCCGCGAACACCGCCAGCCACCCGAGCACCGCGGCGCCCAGCGCGACCTCCAGCCCGATCGACGAGAGCAGCAGCGGGTTCACGGTCAGCGCCGTGAACGTCAGCGCGGGGAACCAGCGCGGCAACGCGGTGCCGAGCCGCCGCAGGGCCAGGACGAGCGCGACCTGGCACAGCACGTACAGCACCCCGGCCGCGAAGACGGCGTCGCGGACCACGAAGGTCAAGGCGGCCAGGACCAGGACGTTCGCCGGGGACGTCGCGGAGTTCGACGTCGCATCGGCGAGCAGTCCCCAGTGGCCGTGGAACGCCAGGTTCCGCGCGTAGGAGAGCGTGATGAACGTGTCGTCGACCAGGTGCGGGCGGGCCGCCAGGAACACCATCGCCGACACGCACGCGGTGGCCACCGGCAGCCGCCATGGCCTGGTCTGGTTGTCCGTCGTCCGGACCTGCTCCATGATCACGACCGGAAGTGGCCGCCCGCTTCGCGAAAGTTGCGCGCAACATCCCGGCCGGTGCCGGCCACTGAAGGGTGTGACCAGCCATGCGACCGCGTCGGGGGTGCCGGTGGGCTCGGGGGATCCGGCGTCGGGGGATCAGGAGCCGGGGGATCAGGCACTGTGGGAGCGGGCGGCCGAAGGCGACGAAGCGGCTTTCGGTGAGCTCTTCGAACGGCACGCCGAGGCCGTCTGGAACCACGCCTACCGGCTGACCGGTTCGTGGTCCGCCGCCGAGGACCTCACGTCGAACACCTTTCTCATCGCCTGGCGCCGCCGCGCCGACGTGACACTGGTGCGGGACAGCGCGCTGCCGTGGCTGTACACGGTGGCCGGCAATGCCGCCCGCGACGAACACCGCGGCGCGAGACGGCGGCTCCGGCTGCTGCGGAAGATCCCGGACGTGCCGGTGGTGTCCGATCACGCCGACGCGGTGGCCGAGCGGCTCGACGGCGAACGGCGGCTCCGGGAGATCGTCGAAGCCGTCCGGACGTTGCCGAGGTCGCAGCGGGAGGTCGTCGAACTGTGCCTGCTCGGTGACCTGGCCATCGCCGACGCCGCGGTGCTGCTGGCCGTCGCCGAGGTCACCGTCCGCGCTCACCTGTCCCGGGCCCGCGCCCGGCTGCGCACGCTGCTGGAGGAGAAATGAGCAACGACTTCGACCTCCCGCCGCGGCGTCCGCTGCCGGACGACGTCCGCGCGCGGCTGCGTGCCGAGGTGCGCCAGGGCATCGCGCACCGCCGTCCGTCGCGCGTTTGGTACGCCGCCGCGGTGGCCGTCGTCGTGCTGGCCGCGGGCGCGGTCGTCGCGACGCGGGCGATCCGGCAGCCCGCCGACGTCCGCCCCGCCCCCGCGACCAGCGGCGAGCTGACGCTGGACGCCCGGGTGGCGACGGCTTCGCTCGACCGCTGCTGGGCGGCCGCGCGGGCCGCGGGCAAGGCGGGCCGGCTGCCACCGCGCGAGGACTGGGTCCCGTTGTTCACGGAGGTCGGGCAGGCGGACTCGGTGGTCGCGGCGACCGCGGCGGGCAAGCCGATGTTCTGCGAGACGACCGCGACCACCGTGACCCTGTCGGATCCGGGAGCCGTTCCCGCCTCGGTGCCGGCCGGGCGCGCCGTGGTGTTGCTGCACAGCGCGACCGGTCTGGCCGGCGGGGTCCTCGGCGCGGGAACGGCGGAGCCTTCGCTCGGCTGGCGGACCGAAGGCGGGGAATCCGGGTCGGTGTCGATCCGGTCCTCCCCGGTCAGCGGCCAGTTCGTCGCGTTGACCCGTACCGACCCGGCGCGGACGACCCTGACGCTCATCCAGCCCGGGATCCCGGACGGGACTGTGCTGTCCGCGGCGCCACCGCCGCTGCTTTCGGTCGCCGACCGGCCGTCGGCCGCCGAGCGGACGTCGCCGGCGGGGCGGGCGCTCGGCGCGTGCCTGGCCGCCGCGGAGGAGGTGGTCCCGGAGGCCGAGGCGTACGCGCCGGGGCCGCTGCTCGAAACCGGCAGCTACCAGGTGGTCTTGGGCCGCCGCGGCGACCGGGTCCTGGTCTGCACGACCGAGCCCGACCACCAACGGCCGGGGAAGCGCAAGGCGCACGTGTACCCCGATTTCACCGGACCGCAAGCACTGCCGGTGCGCACCCTGCGGGTGGCGACCTTGGGCGCGGTCGAAGCGGGCGGCGAGCGGGGGAAGTCCCGGATGCCGTTCGCCGTGGACGTGCCGCCGAAAGCGGCGAAGATGACCATCGACTTCGGCATCGGGACGAGCGCCGAGGTCGACGTCGTCAACGGCATGGCCGCGACCTGGATCCCGGAGAACATCGACATCCTGCCGGACGCGACGGTGCACGTCGTGGTGCGGGACGACCGCGGCACGACCCTCTACAACGGGTCGTTGCCGCTGGTCTGACGCCGGAGCCAGCCGGAGGCGTTCGCGCGCAGGGCGGCCTCGTACGAGCCCGTGACGTCGAACTCCTCCGGCAGGTTGCCGGTCAGTTCCAGCGACACCAGCCCGTGCACGACGGCCCAGCACCCGACCGCGATCGTCTCGGGCGGGGCGTCGAGGAAGACGCCGTCGGCGATGGCGCGGCGGATGATCCGTTCGAGCGGCTTGAGCGTTTCGCGGGCGAGCTTCTCGGCGTCTTCGTTCGGCTCGAACCCCGGCACCGACCTGCTGAACATGATCCCGTACAGGTGCGGGTCGGCCAGCGCGCTCGTGCGGTAGGCGCTGCCGAGCGCGACGAGGTCCTCGACGGCGTGGCCGGTCAGCGGGGTCCCGGCCATCCGGGCGCCGAAGCGGCGGAAGCCCTCGGTGTAGAGGGCGTTCACCAGATCGGGTTTGCTGCCGAAGAGCGAGTACACGGCGGTGGTCGACGTCCCGGCGTCGCCGGCCAGCTTGCGCAGGGAAAGCGCCTTCGGCCCGTCGGCCGCGATGAGCTCACCGGCCCGATCGAGCAGCTTGAGCCGGAGCGCTTCGTCGTGCGTGCGTGGTCGCGCCATGCACCCAGCGTATCGGAACAGTGTTATTGAAGGCCAGCGCCGGGATTTGACCTGGAGTGCACTCCAGGTCGTAGTGTCGGGCGCATGAGCTACTCGATAGCGGAAGCCGCTCGACGTAGCGGACTGTCCATCGACACTCTCCGGTACTACGAGCGCATCAAACTGCTCGATCCGCCCGCGCGCGACACCGCCGGCCGCCGGGCCTACTCCGACGACGACCTCAACTGGCTGGGCTTCCTGACCAAGCTGCGCACCACCGGGATGCCCATCAAGAGCATGCGCGAGTACGCCTCCCTGCGCCGCCACGGCGTCGCGAGCGCGGCCCGCCGCAAGGCTTTGCTGGTGGAACAGCGCCGGTCGGTCGCCGAGCGGATCGCCGAGTTGCAGGGCTGCCTCGACATCCTCGACTACAAGATCGAGAACTACGAACGGGTCGAGCAGAAGGTGCTCGGCATCGAACCGGGCATGGAGGAGATATCCGCGTGAAGACCAGGAAGCTCGGCGAACTGGAAGTCGGTGCCCAGGGGCTGGGCTGCATGGGGATGAGCCAGGCCTACGGCGTCCGCGACAACGACGAGGAGTCGGTCGCGACGATCCACGGCGCCCTGGACCTCGGCGTGACGCTGCTGGACACCGCGAACGTCTACGCCAACGGCGTCAACGAGGAGCTGGTCGGCCGCGCGATCGCCGGCCGCCGCGACGAGGTCGTGCTCGCCACGAAGTTCGGCATCGTGTGGAACGACGGCGCCATGGGTGCCCGCGGTGACGCCGCGTACGTCAAGCAGAGCTGCGACGACTCGTTGCGGCGCCTCGGCGTCGACCACATCGACCTCTACTACCAGCACCGCGTCGACCCGGACACGCCGATTGAAGAGACGTGGGGCGCGCTCGCCGAGCTGGCCGAGGCCGGGAAGATCCGGTACGCCGGGATTTCGGAGGCCGGTGCCGCGACGATCCGGGCCGCGCACGCCGTGCACCCGGTGACGGCGCTGCAGAGCGAATGGTCGCTGTGGACGCGGGGCATCGAGGGCGAGATCCTGGGCACGTGCCGGGAGCTCGGCATCGGGATCGTCCCGTTCTCCCCGCTGGGCCGCGGCTTCCTCACCGGCGCGGTGACGTCGGTGCGGGACCTCCCGGAGGACGACATGCGCCGCGGGCTGCCGCGGTTCGCCGAGGGCAATTTCGAGCGGAACCTGGCCATCGTCGAGGCGCTGCGCGAACTGGCCGAAGCGAAGGGTGTCACCGCCGGTCAGCTCGCGCTGGCGTGGGTGCAGACCCAGGGCGAGGACGTCGTGCCGATCCCGGGTACCAAGCGCCGCAAGTACCTCGAGGAGAACGCGGCGGCCGCGTCGCTGGAGCTGACCGCGGCCGACATCGAGGCGATCGAAGCGGCCGCGCCCGCCGACGCGATCGCCGGAGAGCGCTACCCCGAGCGGCTCGCCCGCGCCGCCGGCCGGTAAGCCCGTATCCCGCGTGATCGAGCCCGGAACTCGCGTGATCCGGGCCGTCACGGCTCCAATCACGCGAGTTCCGGTTCCAATCACGCGAGTTCCGGTTCCAATCACGCGGGATACGGCTTCGGGCACAGGTGAGTGGCCGGTGGGAACTTTCTTCTGAGGCTTTTCTGAGATCTTCGGAGCAGGCTCGGCGCCGATCATGCGGTCGGTGCCGAGCTCCAGGAGGTCGTCGTGGCGGAGGAAGTACTCGATTATCTGGTCGTCGGGGCCGGGCCGGCCGGGTTGCAGCTGGCGCAGCACCTCGGTCACGCCGGGCACCGGTACCTCGTGCTCGAGGGCGGTTCCGCGCCCGGGCACTTCTTCGAAACCTTCCCGCGGCACCGGACCCTCATCTCCATCAACAAGAAGCACACCGGGTACACCGACCCGGAGCTGCGCATGCGGATGGACTGGAACTCGATCCTCGCCGACGGCGACGACGAGCCGGTCCTCTTCACCGACTACAGCGAAAAGCTCTTCCCGGACGCCGAAAACCTCCTCCGCTACCTCGCCGACTACGCGGCGAAGTACCAGCTGAACGTCCGCTACGACACCCGGGTGACGCGCATCCGCCGTGAAGGCGAAAGTTTCGTCCTCACTGCCGGTGAGAAGGAATTCCGAGCCCGAAGGCTGATCATGGCCACCGGCGTGACCAAGCCGTACATCCCGGACTTCCCCGGTGCCGACCTGATCGACCAGTACGTGGACGTCGACGTCGACCCGAAGAGCTTCACCGACCAGCGCGTCCTCGTGCTCGGCAAGGGGAACTCCGCCTTCGAGACCGCCGACAACCTGATCGAGCAGGCCGCGGTCGTGCACGTCGGCGGTCCCCGGCCGGTGAAGCTGGCCTGGCGCACCCACTTCGTCGGCCACCTCCGCGCGTACAACGCGGGCATCCTCGACATGTACCAGCTCAAGCTGCAGCACGCGATCCTCGACGGCGACGTCCGGGAGATCCGCAAGGACGCCGACGGCTACCACGTGAAGTTCGCCTTCGCCCGCGCCGACGAGGTCATCAAGGAAATCCGCTACGACCGCGTGATCGGCTGCACCGGCTTCCGGTTCGACGCGTCGCTGTTCGACGACGACTGCCGCCCGGAACTCACCATCAACGACCGGTTCCCCGCCCAGACCGCGAGCTGGGAGTCGGTCAACGTCCCCGGTCTCTACTTCGCCGGCACGATCACGCAGGTCCGCGACTTCAAGAAGGCCACCAGCGCCTTCATCCACGGCTTCCGCTACGGCGCACGCGCGCTGGCGAAGGTGCTGAACGAGCGCTACCACGACGTCCCGTGGCCGCACGCCGGGCTGCCCGCCAAACCGGACGCGCTCACCGATGCCGTCATCACGCGGATCAACCGGACTTCCGCGCTGTACCAGCAGTTCGGCTTCCTCGGCGACGTCGTGGTCGTGGACGGCGACACCGCCCGCTACCTCGAAGAGGTGCCGGTCGACCGGGTGCTGGAAGACCCGCCGGCCGACGCCTACGTCGTCACCCTCGACTACGGCCCGGACCACGACAAGGTCGACCCGTTCGACTTCGTCGCCCGCGCCGCCCAGGACAAGGCCAACGACCACGGCGAGGGCCACTACCTGCACCCGATCGTCCGGCACTACCGCCACGGCGAGCTGGTCGCGACCCACCACGTCACCGAAAACCTCGAAAACGAGTGGGACAAAGAGGTGCACGTCGAGCCGCTGACCGCCTTCTTCACACGGGAGCTGTGATGCGCACGGTCGCGGAGTTCGAGGCGGCGGCCCGCGAGCGTCTCGATCCGGCCCACTACGACTACTTCGCGGGCGGCGCGCAGGACGAGATCACCCTGCGGGAAAACGAAGACGCGTACAAACGACTGCGCCTGGTGCCCCGGGTGCTGCGCGGCAGCGACAAGCGCGATCTGAGCCTGACGCTGCTCGGGACGCCGTCCTCGATGCCGATCCTCGTCGCGCCCACGGCGTTCCACCGGCTCGCGCACCGCGACGGCGAGCTCGCCACCGCCCGGGCCGCGGCGCGGGCCGGCACGATCATGATCGTCAGCATGGCCGCCACCACGGCGATCGAGGACATCGCCGCGGCGGCCCGCGAGGTGACCCCGGACCCGGGCCTGTGGTTCCAGCTCTACCTGCAGCCGGACCTGGAGTTCACCGAGGCGATCGTGCGACGGGCCGAGAGCGCTGGTGTCAAGGCGTTCGTCGTCACCGTCGACTCGCCCGTGCTCGGCCGCCGCGAACGCGACGACCGCAACGCCTTCCACGACCTGCCGCCCGGACTGGCCGTGGAGAACCTCCGGAACATCGGCGAAAACCGCAGTGGCGGCAACGCCAGCCACGTCCGCGAGATCGTCATGTCGGCCGGGCTGAACTGGGACGACATCGCCTGGCTGCGGTCGAAGACCAAGCTGCCCGTGCTGATCAAGGGCGTGCTCCACGCCGAGGACGCGCGGCTGGCCGTGCACCACGGCGTCGCCGGCATCGTCGTGTCCAACCACGGCGGGCGCCAGCTCGACACGGTGCCGGCCACCATCGACGTGCTCCCCGAGATCGCCGCGGCCGTGGGCGGGGCGGTGCCGGTGCTGCTCGACGGCGGGATCCGCCGCGGCACCGACGTCGTCAAGGCACTGGCGCTCGGCGCGGACGCGGTCGGCGTCGGCCGCCCGGTCGTGTGGGGCCTGGCCGCGGGCGGGCGCGAAGGCGTCTCGGAGGTGCTGGAAATGTTGCGGGCCGACTTCGACCAGGCCCTCGCCCTCTGCGGCGGGCGGCACCCGGCCGATCTCACCCCGGACCAGGTGCGGCGATGATCGGCAAAGTGCTCGCGTGGCTGCCCGCCCGCGTCGTGGCGCTGCGGATGAAGATCTTCGCGCTGGTCAACGGCCAGGACGCGGTGACGATTCCGGGTCCGCAGGTCGGTGTCGCCGACTTCCGGCGCGTCTACGCCGACCCGGCGGCGAACGGCCGCAGCCGCGGCGCCGCGCTGTCCGACCTGTTCTGGTACTGGCTGTCGCCGGGGCCCGAGGTGCACCAGGAACACCTCGAAGCCGGGCCGCGCTACGACGAGGTCGCCAAGTGCACCCGGCACATCCTGATCAAGTCCAAAAAGGACTCCGAAGAGCTGACCCGGCGCGTTGCCGGTCACGTCCTGGACGGCGTCCGCCCCGGGCTCGTCCGGCTGCGCGACGAGATGATGCCGATCTGGGCCGAGCTGTACTACGAGCTCGTGTTCGACGAGCCGTGCCCGCCGGAAGCGCGGGACCTCATCGTGGCGCACGCGGACGACGTCGCCTCGGCGCTGAAGTGCGTGCGGCCGCGGAACATGCGCCGCCGGGCCCGGCTGACGAAGTACCTCAGGCAGCGCCTCGCCGACGTCCCGCACCCGCTCCCGGAGTCCCTGACACCCGCGGAGCGGGCCTACTACCTGCAGGGCACGTTCTTCACCACCGCCGTCGTGCAGATGTCGGAGGCGATGGCGCACCTGCTGATGATCATCGCGCAGGACGACGGCATCCAGCAGCGGCTCGTCGACCACCCGGAGGACCTCGACCGCGTCATCGACGACGGGTTGCGCGAGTATCCGTTGTTCGGCATCGCGCACCGGATCTCCACCGCGGAGATCGAGCTGGACCACCTCACCATCCCGGCCGGGACGGTGCTGTGCTTCAGCTACCCCGACTTCGCCGACCGATCGCCGAAGGACGAGTTCATCCCGTTCGGCGTCGCGCAGAACCGGGCCTGCCCGGCGCGCGGGCTGGCGCCGCCGACCATGCGGGTCGTGGCGCAGGAAGTGCTGCGTCGCTTCGGCATCGCCTCGACGGCCGCGCACACCCGCTCGATCCCCAACCGGGGCCCGGTGCTGCTGACGCCCCGCGGTGCCCGCCGCCGGCGCTGGCCGCTGGTGTGGATCGCGGTCCGCGACCGCTGGGAAGACGTCTGGCGCAGCTTCGCCCAGCTCGTGTTCGGCACGTACATGGTGCTCGACGCCCGTCACAAAGCCCTTTGCTCGACCTACTTCGCCGGAGGTAACCGATGAGCCCGTCCGAAGCGGCACCGGTCTTCTTCCTCGCCGTCGTGGCGATCCTGGCGGTGGTCCGGCTGGTCTGCCTGGCCGCGGTCAAGCTCGGCCAGCCGCCGGTGGTCGGGGAGATGATCGCCGGCGTGCTGCTCGGCCCGTCGCTGTTCGGGCTGCTGCTGCCGGGCGTGCAGGCGGCGCTGTTCCCGGACGCCATCCGCTCGCTGCTCTACGTCGGCGGCCAGATCGGCCTGGTCATCTACATGTTCGGCGCCGGCTACGAGTTCAACCTGAGCAGCGTCGTGAAGTCGCGGAAGTCGGTCGCGGCCATCTCCTCGGCGGGGACGCTGGTACCGCTGGCGCTCGGGATCGGGATCGCGGTCCTCGGCACGTCGTGGGTCGACATCGGCAAGGACGGCGTTTCGCTGGTCACCTCGGCCGCGTTCGTCGGGGTGGCGGTGGCGATCACGGCGTTCCCGATGATGGTCCGGATCATCACCGAACGCGGGATCGCGTCGACGAAGTTCGGCTCGCTGGCCCTGGCCTGCGGCGCGCTCGACGACGTGCTCGCGTGGCTGCTGCTGGCCGTCGTGCTCGGCATGCACGCCGGGTCCGCCGGGCCGGTCGCGCTCGCTCTCGGCGGCGGCCTGGTGTTCGCGGTGGGCGTGTTCACCATCGGGCGGCGCCTGCTGAACCGGATGATGGGCAGCGACCGGGTGACCGCCGACCAGCGGGTGCTCATCACCGCGATGACGCTGTTCGCGGCCGCCTGGTTCACCGACACCATCGGTCTGTACGCGGTGTTCGGCGCGTTCACCGTCGGAGTGGCGTTCCCGCGCGGTCTCGCTTCCGACGCGGTGCTCGCCAAGATCATGCCGATCGGCCGCATCGTGTTCGTCCCGCTGTTCTTCACCTACTCCGGCCTGAACACCCGGTTCGCGCTGCTCGCCGACCCGAAGCTGCTCGCTTTCGCGCTGGTGACGGTGCTGGTCTCGATCATCGGCAAGCTCGGTGCGTCGTGGGGCGCGGCCAGGCTGGCGGGGGAGCCGCCGGAGATCGCGTCGCGCGTCGGCGTGCTGGTCAACGCCCGCGGGCTGATGCAGCTGATCGCGCTGAACGTCGGCCTGGCGGCGGGCATCGTGTCCCCGGCGTTGTTCACCGTGCTGGTGCTCGTCGCGCTGGTCACCACGATCATGACCGCGCCGCTCCTCAGCTGGCTCGATCGGCGTGATGCCCGCAAGGGGAGTACCGACCTGCTCCTGACGGCCCAACCCGTCCCGGTGACCGGGAAAAGTTGATTCTTCAATTTCGGAAAATCACTGCCAGTATGGATCCGTGCGCGATGGGGTGGCGAAACCGAGAGTGCTGCTGGTCGAAGACGACCGGGAACTGGCGGGCATGCTCGCCGAACTGCTCGCCGGCGAAGGCTACGAAACCGAAGCGGCCCACGACGGCCAGCGGGGCCTGCACCTCGGGCTCACCGGACACTACGACGTGCTGATCATCGACCGCCGGCTCCCGGTGCTCGACGGGCTGGAGCTGCTCCGGCGGCTGCGGGCCCGTGCGGTGACCACGCGGGTCCTGGTGCTCTCGGCGCTCGGCGAGGTGGCCGACCGCGTCGCCGGGCTCGACGCCGGCGCGGACGACTACCTCGTCAAGCCGTTCGAGGCCGAGGAACTGCTGGCGCGGCTGCGCGCGCTGGGCCGCCGTGACCTGGAGGGCGCCGAGTGCCTGCCCCTCGGCACGGCGGCCCTCGACCTGCGGCGTCACGAGGTCGTGCTGCCACGCGGCGAGCGGATCACGTTGTCCGGGCGGGAGTTCGAGCTGCTGCGGACGCTGGCGCAGCGGCCGAAGGCGATCCACCCGCGGGCGGCGCTGCGCACGCGGGTGTTCACCGACTCCACCGGAGAGTCCATTGTGGACACGTATGTGTACTACCTGCGGCTCAAGCTCGGCCGGGACGCCGTGCGGACCGTGCGCGGCCTCGGGTACCAGATCGGCGTGGTGTGAAGCCCCGCGGCGACCCCGAAGAGCGGGCCCTGCGGCGGGCGCGGTGGGTGATCACCGCGCAGATCGCCGTCGTGGTGTCGCTGCTCGTGGCGGTCGCGGGCGCGATCGCGTACGGGATGCTGCTGTCCGGACAGCACGCCGACGCCGACCGGACGCTGGCCAGGACGATCCAGCTCGGCCCCGGCACGACCCCGCCGGGCTGCGTGTGGCTGTTCACGCCGGAGGCGCACGCGCCGTCGGGGACACCGCCCGCCGGGATGCCGATCCCCGAGCTGAACGCGTTCGTGCCGTCCCCCGGGGACGTCCACACCGAACGGCGGTCGATCGGCGGGATGACGCACACGATCCGGGTGGAGAACCGCGGTGGCGTCGTGTCCCAGGCGTTCTTCGAGGAGCGCTACCAGGTCCAGGACCGCGCGTCGCTGGTGTTCGGGCTCGGCGTCGCCGAGGTGCTCGCGCTGCTGGCGGCCGTCGGGTGCGGCCGGGTGCTGGCCTGCCGGGCGATCCGGCCGCTGGAAGACGCCCTGCGACGGCAGCGGACGTTCGTCGCGGACGCGTCCCACGAACTGCGCGCCCCGCTGACCCGGCTGCACACGCGCGCCCAACTGCTGGCCCGGCGGGCGTCCGGCCGCGACGCGGACGAACTCGACCAGCTCGTGCGCGGCACGCGGGAACTCGGCGAGGTCGTCGAGGACCTGCTGCTGTCCGCGCGGGCGTGCGGCGAACGGCCCTCGTTGGAGCTGGTCGAGCTGGGCGGGCTGGCCGAGGAGGCGGTCGCGGCGGAAGCGGTGCGCGCGGGGGAGAACCAGGTGCGGCTGGCGGTGACGCGGGAGCGGCGGCCGTACGTCGTCCACGGCGTGCCGACGGCGTTGCGTCGCGTGCTGTCGGCGTTGCTGGACAACGCACTCGGCCACACCCCGCCGGGCGGGTCGATCGAGGTGTGGCTCGGCGTGCCCGACGAGCGGCACGTGGAGCTGCGGGTCCGCGACACGGGCGTGGGCTTCCCGGCGGCCGACGCGGAGCGTCTCTTCGAGCGCTTCGCCCGCGGCTCCGACGGCGACGGCCGTCGTTTCGGCCTCGGCCTGGCGTTGGTCCGCGAGGTGGTGACGGGCCACGGCGGCACGATCGCGGCCGTGGCCCGCCCCGGCGCCGGAGCCACGTTCACCCTCCGCCTCCTCCGCGCCGACCCCACGTGATCCGAGCCGGATCCCGCGTGATCGAAGCCGTAACTCGCGTGATTGGAGCCGTAACTCGCGAGTTCCGTCCCTGATCACGCGAGTTACGGCCTTAATCACGCGGGTTCCGGGCCTGAACACGCGGGTTCCGGGCGACGGAAGGGGTAGAGCCGGTTAGGCCAGTAGTGCCTGGACGGCTGCGGGGGCGTTCGCGACTGCGACCGGGCTCTGCTCCCGCGTGGCCAGGCTGCGGACCGTGACGTTGCCGGCGGCCCAGTCCTCCTGGCCGACGATCACGACCGCGGCCGCGCCCGCCTTGTCCGCGCGGGTCAGCTCCTTGCCCAGCTTGCGGTGCTCGATCGGCGTCGACGTCCGGAGCCCGGCGGCGCGCAGCGACGCCGCCACCGAACGAGCCGCGTCCGAGAGGTCCTCGGTCACCGGGATCACCATGACGTCGACCTCGCTGCGCGGGGCCGGCGTCAGCCCGTGCGTGTCGAGGAAGTCGATCAGCGTGACGTCGCCCATGCCGAACCCGATGCCCGGGATCTGCTGCGGCGTGAACATCGACGCGAGGTCGCTGTAGCGGCCGCCGCCGAACAGGGCCCGGCGGTTCTCCGGCGAGGTGTCGAAGACCTCGAACACGGTCGACGTGTAGTACGCCAGCCCGCGCACGATCATCGGCTCGTACTTCACCAGCTCCCGCGCGCTGCTGTTCAGCACCTTGACCAGGTTCGACTGCTCCCGCACCTCGGCCGGCAGCTCGTCCAGCAGCGCATCGCCCGCTTCGAGCGTCTCGGCCAGCTTTTCGAACTGCTTGTCCGAAAGCCCGATCTCCGCGGCGTTCTCGGCGAGCTTCTCGCGGGGGTACTTCTCCCAGCGGTCCACCAGGCCGAACACCTGGGTCAGGTGATCCGCCGACACGCCGGCGACGTCGGTGAGCGCCGACGACAGCAGGTTCCGGTCGTTGACGCGCAGCACGAACATGTCCGGCGTCGCGCCGAGCGCGGCCATCATGTCGTGCACCAGCTCGAAGATCTCGATCTCGCAGTTGGCGCTGTCCGAGCCGAAGATGTCCGCGTTGATCTGCCAGTGCTCGCGCACGCGGCCGCGCTGCGGCGCCTCGTACCGGTGGCAGTTCGGGTGGCTGTACCAGCGGACGGGGAACGACAGCGACTTCGCGCTCCCGGCGATCATCCGCGCCACCGACGGCGTCATCTCCGGGCGCAGCGCCAGCCGCCGCCCGCTCTTGTCGGTGAGCGTGTACAGCTGCTTGTCCGCGATCTCCTGGCCGGACTTGCGCTCGTAGATCTCGGCCGGCTCGAGGACCGGGCCGTCGTAGCGGAGGAAGCCGCGGCGCTCGAGGACGTCGTAGAGATGACCGAACACCTGGGTACGCACGGACATTTCGGCGGGCAGGAAGTCCCGTAGCCCCTTGGAGGGCGCGGTCGGCAGGTATTCAGGCACGTCACCAGCTTAACGACCGGCCGCATCCGGGTTTTCAGGGGAAGGCGACCCCGTACGCCGTGAGCAGGGTCGCCGCCGCCAGGAGCACCGCGCCGGCGGACGTCACGCGGCCGCCGAGCCGGCCCTTGCCGGGCAGGAGGTGGAGGAAGAAGCCACCCGATTGGGCGAGGATCCCGGTCAGCAGCAGGAAGCAGGCGATCCAGAGCGCCGGGTCGGACAGCGTGGTGCGGCTGAGGATCTGCAGCGCGACCAGGGCGAGGATCAGCAGGACGCCGGCGTGGGCGTGGCCGGCGCGGAACATCGCCCGCTGGTGGTCGGTGAGCTTCCGGTCGCGCATGACGCCCATCAGCGCGTAGCCGCCGTACATCACGGTCGGCAGGGAGACCAGGGCGATCACCGTGAACAGCTGGGTGGGTCCATGCATCGGAAGCTCCTTCGCGGGGTGGTGACACAACAATAACACTGTTTCAAAACACTGTCACCAAATTCGTCGCTTTCACGTGAAAGTGACGTGGAGGAGCTACCTCCGGATCACTTTCACGTGAAAGCGACGGATTGGCCCTGAGCCAGCACCAGGAGGGGGGTGCGGAGCGCCGCCAGTGAAGCGAGCGGGTCACCCTCGACGACCAGGACGTCCGCCGCGAGCCCGGCTTCGAGGCGGCCGGTAACCGAGGCGAGCCCGAGCCCGGCGGCGCTGTCCTCGGTCGCGATCTCCAGGATCCGGCGCCGGGGGAACCCGAGCCATTCGTACAGCTCCAACGCGCCGACCGGGTCGTCGAACACCGAGCCGGGCAGGCCCGCGTCGGTGCCGGAAAGCAGCCGGACGCCGTGTTCCTCCAGCCACGGCAGCCGCCCGTACATCGCCTGCGCGACCTCGTCGCCGAGCTTCTCGACGATCACCCGCCAGTTGCGGCTGCTGGTCGAGCACGCCGAAATGCCCTCGGCGGCCATCCGCTTCGCCACGTGCTCCCGGCGGTCGAAGGAGCGAGGCCCGGTCAAGAAGCTGCAGTGCTCGACCGTCGACACCCCGGCCTCGACCGCCGCCTCGATCGCGTCGGCGCCGTGGGCGTGCGCGGCGACCGGCAGCCCGTGCCGCCCCGCGTGCTCGGTGATCACGCGCAGCTGCCGGACGTCGAACTGCGACTCCCACATGTCGGCGCCGCCCTCGGTGATCTGGCCGCCGCTGGCCATCACCTTGAGCACGTCCGCGCCCGCGGCCGCGTTCGCGTCGATCAGGGCGCGGATTTCGTCGTCGGAAGCCGTTTCGCCGCCGAAAAAGTGGCAATGGCCGCCCGGAACGGTGATCGGCGGCCCCGACACGAGCAACCGCGGTGCGGCCTCGCCGTCGAACGACCGCCGGACGGCCGCGCCGAGGTGCCCGCGGTCGCCCAGGTCCCGCACGGTCGTGACGCCGCTGCGCAGCATCGCCGTGAGCCGCGAGCGCGCGCCCTCGAGGAGGTCTTCGTTTTCCGAGAAGTGGGCCAGCATCTCGCGGGACGCGTCGAACGCCAGGTGCACGTGGACGTTGCACAGCCCGGCCAGCGCGGTCCCGGTGGGGAAGTCGTGCCGGGCCGCGTCCGGGGCGGCCTGGGCGACGACGTCCGCGCGCGGGCCCGCCGCGACGAGCACGCCGTCGCGGACGAGGACAGCGCCGTCGAGTACCGGCGCCGACGGCCGCGGCAGCACCCGGCCGGCGGTGATCAGGGTGTCCACGTCACTTCCCCTTCGTCATCGCGGCCGACAGCGCAAGCAGCGGCCGGACGTCGGATTCGAGGTCGTCCGCCCCGGCGGGGAGGACCTGCTTGGCGCGGCCGTCGCTGACCTCGCCCGCCGCGTGCCGCCGCAGCGCCGCCTTCAGCGCGGCCGCCGCGGCGCCGGGATCGGTGGCGACGACCTCGCCGAAGCCGGCGTCCAGGTACGGCGAGAGCTGCACCAGGCCGTCCCGGATCTCGATCACCCGGCGGTAGTGCACGCGGTGGATGCCGCGCGGGGAGAGCCGGTCGCCGCGGCGCGGCGGGCTCCGCAGCACGATGCTGGGGAACGCCTCGACCAGGACCGTCCACAAGGGAGCGAGGGCCTGGTGTTCGTGCCGGTGCTGGCGGCGGCGCCGCAACGCCGCGAGCCGTGCCCGCAGCCCCGGGTAGGTGACGCCGGTGAGGAACAGCATTCCGCCGACGATCACGAAGGGCACGCCGAGCAGCAGCAGGACCCTCACGACGGGCCCGAACGCCCACGCCACCACGATGTACAGCGCGCGGAAGATGCTGCCGACGGCCGCGCTCGCCATGCCGATCGCGCTCAACCGCAGGCCGATCCGCAGATTCCGGTCGGCCACCCGCAGATACCGCACGATCCACGCCGTGCAGGCGAGGAGGCCGTAGATCAGGTACAGCCCGGCGCCGAGGTAGAACACCGCGATCCCGGTCTCGTGGACCGTCGACGGCCCCAGCGGGAGACCCCGCAGCTCCGGCGGCGTCACGGCCGTCGCGACGATCATCAGCACGATCGCCGCGGTCAGCGGCGCCAGCTCCGCCGCCACTCGCCGGTACCGCCGGGGGCCGAGCGCCGAGCCGAGGAAGAAGATCACCAGCGCGCAGAGGCCGCACGCCAGCAGCGCGTTGTTCGCCACCCGCGCCACGCCGCGGCCGAACAGCGCGTCGACCTCGTCGGAGATCACGGTCTGCTGCAGCAGGAACGCCGCCGCGAACCCCGCCACGCAGGCGGTGACGGCCCAGTTCGGCACCGTCGGTGCGCGGGTCACCTGGTAGATCCGCCACGCGAGCGCGGCGGTGAACAGCACCAGTGCCAGCAGGTTCACGGGGCTGAACAGTGTGCTCACAACCACCCTTGGTGATCGCCGAGCGCCCCCTGGATCCGGCGGAGATCCCGGTCAGCGGCACGCCGCGGGATCGTGTAGTTCAGGACCGACGCCCATTCGAGGATGATCGTCGCGACCGTTTCGGCTTCCCACTCGTGTGCGTCATCGTAGGACGACCGGCGCAGTGCGCGGTGTACGGCATCCGGGTCAAGATCGGGAGCGGGCCCGCGCAGGAAGTCCGCCGGCTCGGCGTCGCCGTGCGGGTGGTGGTCCGCCAGCATGTGCCCCAGCTCGTGCAGGATGATGTGGTCCTGGTGCGATTTCGTCGTTTCGGCCTGGTAGAAGAGGTAGTCCGCGGCCGAGGTCGCGATCCAGCAGCCGAACGGCCCCGGCACTTCGAGCGGGTAGGCGATCAGCCGGATCGGCCTCCCGCGCCGGCTGCCCAGCCGGGCGCACAGCACCTCGACGTCCAGCGGTGGCCCGATGTCCAGCTCCTTGAGCAGGTTCCGGCAGCGGCGGCGCAGCTCGCGCTCCTTCATCGCCCGGTGCCCCCCGGGCCCCGGGCCTCGCCGTCCTCCGGGTTCCGGCCCTCGCGTTCGGCCCGCTCGTAGCGTTCGACGAGCTCCAGGAGGTCCATCACCTGACGCCGTCCCCGCGGGGACAGTTCCTGCGCGCGCATGGCCATCAGCTGGGCTTCGCCCGCGGGTGCCGCGGCGGGCTCTTCGTCGAAGAAGTACGTCACCGGCACGCCGAACAGCTTCGCCAGCGCCTCGACGTAGTGGATCTTCGGGTTGACCCGCTTGCCTGTGGCCAGCTGCTGCAGGTAAGCGGGCGACATCGCCGGGCCGCCCGCCCGCTCGACGGCGGCGGAGATCTCCCGGTAGCTGTGCGGGGCGCGGCCGTCCACCCGGGCGGCCGCGATCAGGGCGCTCAGGCGCTCCGCGAAGGTCCGTTCCGGTGCCATCTCCACCCCCTGGGAATCCAGCCGTGGAAATTCTAACCGGAAACTGCTGTACGCACATGTTGACAGTTGTCGTATGCAGTGGTTTACAGTTGGCTCGCCTCTCGCCTGGCCGTCCGTGCACTGGGGGTGCACGGAACGGCTCAGGCGAGAGGTTGTCGCGCCTTCGACTCGTCATGATCGGCGGTCTGTAGTACGCTTCACACGCCAAGGTTGATCGCTCCTCGGGGCGAACCCTTGGTCACGGCCTGTTGCCGGAGGTCGACCCCCAGGGCTTCCGGTGACAGGCCCCTTAATTTTCCGGGCTCCTTCGTGCAGCCCGGTTCAGCCCATCAGCGTGGCGGCCACCGTGCCCCCCAGTTCGGCGCACGCTTCCAGTGTTCGTCGGTCCGGATCACCCGTTGTGATGACGGGTTCCGCCGCTTTGGTCCACGACAAGCCCGTCGTGATGGCCAGCAACTGGCGTTCCGTGCCCGAAGTGTCACTGTTGCCGTGAATCCAGTACCCGAACGGGCGGCCTTTTGTCTCGTCCAGGCACGGGTAGTAGATGGTGTCGAAGAAGTGCTTCAACGCGCCGCTCATGCTGCCCAGGTTCGCCGGCGTGCCCAGCAGGTAGCCGTCCGCTTCGAGGACGTCGGGGACCGTGGCCGCCAGTGCCGCGCGGCGAACCACTTCCACCCCCTCGATGTCCGGGTGCGTCGCGCCCGCCACGACCGCCTCGAACAGCGCCTGCGTCGACGGCGACGGCGTGTGGTGCACGACCAGCAGTTTCGGCATCAGGCGAGCAGTTCCTCGACGTCCGCCCGCAGCGCCGTCAGCCGTTCCTGCGCCGCGCCGCGCGCGTCGGCCAGTGAGCCCGGCACCGGGGCCACCACCTGCAGGTACGCCTTCAGCTTCGGTTCGGTCCCGGACGGGCGCACGACCACGCGTACCCCTTCGCCGGTCAGGCGCACCACGTCGGCGTCCGGCAGCAGGTCTTCGAGGACGACCTCGACACCGCCGAGCCGCGACGGCGGTGTCGCCCGCACCTTCGCCATCAGCTCCCCGCGAACCGCGAGATCCGTGACCCGTAGCGAAACCTGGTCGGTCAGGTGGAGGCCGTGGCGCTGTGCGAGGTCGTCGAGCACGTCCAGCGGCGTGCGGCCTTGCGCCTTCAGCTGCGCGGCCAAGCCCGCGGCGAGCGTGGCGGCGGCGATGCCGTCCTTGTCCCGCACGAAGCCCGGGTTCACGCACAGCCCGAGCGCTTCTTCGTAGGCGAACACCAGCCCCTCGCCGGCCCGCACCAGCCACTTGAAGCCGGTCAGCGTCTCGGCGTAGCGGGCGCCCTCGGCCTTGGCGATTTCCCCGAGCATCGAGGACGACACGATCGTGGTGGCCACCAGCGGGTCCGGGATCATCGTCCGATCCACTGTGGACAGGACGTACGAGCCGAGCAGCACGCCGGTCTCGTCGCCGCGCAGCATGCGCCACCGCCCGTCCCGCTCGCGCACGCCCAGTGCGCACCGGTCGGCGTCCGGGTCGAGCGCGACGGCCAGGTCGGCGTCCACATCGGACGCCAGCGCCAGCAGCAGGTCGGTCGCGCCCGGCTCCTCGGGGTTCGGGAACGACACGGTGGGGAAGTCCGGGTCCGGCACGGCCTGGGCGTCGACCAGGTGCAGGTCGGTGAACCCGGCCCGCTCGAACGCCGCGCGCAGCGTGCCGGCGCCGACCCCGTGCAACGCCGTCGCGGCCACCCGCACCGCGCGTTCGTGCCCCATCGGCAGCGTCGCGACCTCGTCGAGGTAGCGGTCCAGCAGGTCGGTGACCTCGGCGCCGGGCGCCCGCGGCACGCTGACGGCGGCCGGCGCGGCCTCGATGGCGCGCTCGATCTCGCCGTCGGACGGCGGGACGATCTGCCCGCCGGTCGCGTCGTAGAGCTTGTACCCGTTGTCCGCCGGGGGGTTGTGCGACGCGGTGATCTGGATCCCGGCCACCGCACCGAGCCGGCCGACGGCGAACGCGAGCACCGGTGTCGGTAGCGGCCCGCCGAACAGCTTGACGTCGAAGCCGGCCGCGGTCAGCACCTCGGCGGCCGCGGTCGCGAAGGCTTCCGAGCCGTGGCGCGCGTCGCGGCCGACGACGACCAGCGCGCCGGCGTGCCCGTGCGCCTTCAGCCACTCCGCGACGCCCGCGGTGGTGCGGGTGACGACGGCGACGTTCATCCCGTTCGGCCCGGCGCGCACCGGGCCGCGCAGGCCGGCGGTGCCGAACTCCAGCGGTCCGGCCAGCCGGTCGGCCAGGTCTTCGGCGGCCCCGGCTTCGCCGCCCATCGCGCGGGCCAGCACGGCCTGCAGTTCGGCGCGGGTGCTCTCGTCCGGGTCATCGGCGATCCAGCGGAAAGCGGCGTCACGCAGGGTGGAATTCAGTGTCACCGCGTCAGCCTACGGGCTAAGGTCGGGTAGGTGCGCTTACTCTTCACCTCTCTGGGGTCCTTCGGCCACACCTTCCCGCTCGTCCCGCTGGCGGTCGCCGCGCGCGACGCGGGCCACGACGTCGTCTTCGCCACGTCCGAAGATTTCCTGCCACAGCTGCGGAAAGCCGGGCTCGAAACGGCGGCGGCCGGGCTCGCCATCAAGGACGCGTTCGGCCAGGCGTTCGCCGAGTCCGGGCCACCCGGCCCGCGGCGCCCGCCCGGCGACATCCCCCGGGAAGAGCTGTTCCCGGTCGTCGCGAAGGTATTCGGCGAGGTGATGCCGAAGCGGTTCCTCGCCGACCTGCTGCCGCTGTTCGAGCAGGTCCGGCCGGACCTGGTCGTGAGCGAGGCGGGCAATTCGGGCGGGGCGTTCGCCGCGCTGAAGGCCGGGGTTCCGGTCGTGGCGCACGGTTTCGGCCGGGTGTCGAGCGACGACCCGATGGTGCTGCAGATCCGTGATGCGATCCGCGAGCACGGCGCCGAGCTGGGCATCGAGGTCGGCGAGGACCTGGCGTTCGGCGGCCCGTTCGTCGACATCTGCCCGGAGTCGGTGCAGGAGCCGGGTTTCCTGGCGCGGACGCGCCGGCTCCCGCTGCGTCCGGTCGGCTGGAGCGAGCCGGGCGACCTGCCGCTGGGCGTGCTGGACAAGCGGCGGCCGCTGGTCTACCTGACGCTCGGCACGGCGATGGGCCACGCGGGCGTGCTCACCGAGGCGATCGCCGGCCTGGCCGGGTTGGACGTCGACGTCCTGGTCGCCACCGGCCCGTCGCTGCCCGAGGACGCGCTGGGCGAGGTCCCGGCGAACGTCCGGCTCGAGGCGTGGGTCCCGCAGGCGGCGCTGCTCCCGCACGTCGACCTGGTGGTCCACCACGGTGGCAGCGGCACGACGCTCGGCGCGTTCGGCGCGGCCCTGCCGCAGCTGCTGCTCCCGCAGGGCGCGGACCAGTTCAGCAACGCGGACGCGGTGCTCGCGGCCGGCGTCGGCGACCGCCTCCTCGGCCCCGAGGTCACGGCCGACGCCGTCGCGTCGAAAGCCCGTCACCTGCTCACGGACACCTCGGTCCGCGACGCGGCCCGCACCCTCGCCGCCGAAGTCGCGGCGATGCCGTCCCCCGCCGACGTCGCCACCCAGCTCCCCGCCCTGGTCTGAGTTCCGGCCCCAATCACGCGAGTTCCGGCTTGAATCACGCACTCACGTGATTCAAGCC
>NZ_JBEZYB010000107.1:0-23772 GCF_040638285.1 Amycolatopsis sp. NPDC026612 | reverse complement strand
CCGGGAGCCCGGGCGAGTTGGCCGCGGCGGGCGGTGAGTTGGCTGCACCGGCGACCGGTAAGTCGCGCGGATTCGCCGACTTGGGCCTCCCGCGGTCGAACGGGTCATCCGCAGCGGCCTGCCGCGAAGGCCCGCCGCGGAGGCCCGCCACAGCGATCGACTTTGCCGGAGCCCCCGCGGACGTGCCGGGCGGCCGCGCGGACCCTAGGCTCTGCGGTCATGGCACGCTATTTCGACCTGCACCCGGAGAACCCGCAGCGCCGGGCGCTCGGCCAGGTCGTCGAGATCCTCCGGAACGACGGGCTGATCGCCTACCCGACCGACTCGTGCTTCGCGCTCGGGTGCCGGCCGGGCAACCGCGACGGGCTCGACCGCATCCGCACCATCCGCAAGCTGGACCACCGGCACCACTTCACCCTGGTGTGCCAGGACTTCGCGCAGCTGGGGCAGTTCGTCCACGTGGACAATGCGGTGTTCCGCGCGATCAAGGCGGTCACCCCGGGCAGCTACACGTTCATCCTGCCCGCCACCAAGGAGGTGCCGCGGCGGCTGATGCACGAGAAGAAGAAGACAGTCGGCGTGCGCATCCCGGACCACCGCGTCACCCAGGCGCTGCTGGCCGAACTCGGCGAGCCGCTGCTGTCGAGCACGCTGCTGCTGCCCGGCTCGGGCGAACCGATGACGCAGGGCTGGGAGATCAAGGAAGAGCTGGACCACCAGCTGGAAGCGGTGCTCGACTCCGGCGATTGCGGGGTGGAGCCGACCACCGTGGTCGACTTCTCCTCCGGGGAGGCGGAGATCCTGCGGATCGGCGCGGGTGACCCGGAGCCGTTCGCCTGAGGCTCAGCTCTCCATCAGTTCCAGCCATTCGGCGGTGTTCCAGCCGGTGAAGGTCAGCGCGAGGTCTTCGGCGAAGCGGCGGCCGGTCACCAGGAGGCAGAAGTCCTCGGCCGGGCCGGCGATGCGGTCGGCGGCGTCCGCCGGACCGAAGTCCCACCGCGCGCCGGACGGGGCTCGCAGCTCGAACCGGAACTGCTCGGCAGGCGGCGTCGCCTGCCGCCGCAGGTAGGCGCGGTCCCTGGTGCGGACGCCGTAGTAGGCGACGTGGCCGATGGAGTCGTCCCGCCGGGGGCGGATCCCGAAAGCGTCGGCGATGTCCTGGCCGGCGGCGAACACCTCGGTCAGCACCGCCGCGGCGAGCACGGACGGGCGCAGCGGGCCGTCGCTCCACGGCAGCTGCAGCTCCGGCGGCGCGGCGGCGAGCACGGCGTTGGCCTTCCGCTGCTCGATCAGCCACATCGTGATCGCCTCGTCGAGCGAGTCGTAGGAGATCTGCGGCGTCACGCCGAACACGTCCGGGTTCTCGACGCTGAGCCGGACCAGCCGCGCGGTCGAAGTCAGCCGGGCGAAGTGCCCGGTGATGTCGGGTCCCGGACCGGGGCCGTACCCGTGGCGCTCGGCCAGCCCGGCCAGCGCCTCGGTCTCGGTCTGCAGTTCCGTGAACACGTCGGCCATCGGTGCCACCCTCCTGGTGCCGGGAACCGCGACTGCCCCGGTTCAGGCTGGCAGGCGTGGTCGCGGCGGCTCCACTCCCCGGTTGCGGCGTGGCATCACGAGCGCGGCGTGCCTCCGCTACGGTCATGCGGCGGACCAGGTGAGGTGGCCGAAGGGAGCCGGGACGTGAAGTACCTGCTGGCGATGTACCTGAACCCCGACGTGATGGCGAAGCTGTCCGAGCAGGACATGGACGCGATCATGACCGGGCACCAGGAGTTCATCCGCACGATCCGGGAATCCGGGGAGATGATCAGCACGCAGGCGCTCGCCGCGGCCGGCGACAGCACCGTCGTGCGCGGGCGCTCGGGCCTGCCCGCGGTCACCGACGGCCCGTTCCTGGAGACGAAGGAGTTCCTGGCCGGCTACTACCTCGTGGAGTGCGCGAGCAAGGAACGCGCGGTCGAGCTCGCGTCGATGATCCCGGACGCCGCCATCGACGGCCTCGGCGTCGAGGTGCGCGAGATCGTCTTCTTCGCCGACGCCGAATCCGAAGTCCCCATGGCGTGACCCCCGTCGCCGAGGTCCTGCGTCCGCTGGTGCCCCCGGTGCTGGGCGTGCTCGTGCGCCGGTACGGCCAGTTCGACGCGTGCGAGGACGCCGTCCAGGAGGCCCTGCTCGCGGCGAGCGAGCAGTGGCCCGCCGAAGGCGTCCCGGACAACCCGCGCAGCTGGCTGATCACGGTCGCGTCCCGGCGGCTGACCGACCACTGGCGCAGCGAGAGCGCGCGGCGCCGGCGCGAGGAGTCGGCCGCCGTGCGCGAACCGGCGGCCTTCGTCCCCGGGCCCGGCGAGGAGCAGCCCCCGGACTCCGACGACACGCTGACCCTGTTGTTCCTGTGCTGCCACCCCGCGGTGTCGCAGCCTTCGCAGGTCGCCCTCACCCTGCGGGCGGTCGGCGGGCTCACCACGGCGCAGATCGCCAAGGCGTTCCTGGTGCCGGAGGCGACCATGACGCGGCGCATCACCCGCGCGAAGGAGCGCATCGCTGCCGCGGGCTCGACGTTCGGCGAACCTTCGCCGGACGACTTCCCGGAGCGGCTGCGCGTCGTCCTCCAGGTGCTCTACCTCATCTTCAACGAGGGCTACACGGCGACGTCGGGGGAGGAGCTGCTGCGCGTGGAGCTGGCCGCGGAGGCGATCCGGCTGACCCGCGCGGTGCACGCCCTGATCCCGGACGAGGCTGAGGTGACGGGCCTGCTGGCGCTGATGCTGCTGACCCACGCGCGGCGGGCGGCGCGCACCGGCCCGGACGGCGAACTCGTGCCGCTGCCCGAACAGGACCGCGGCCGGTGGGACGCGGGGATGATCGCGGAGGGCGCCGGGCTGATCCGGGCCGCGCTCGGGCGCGGACCGGTCGGGCCCTACCAGGTGCAGGCGGCGATCGCGGCGCTGCACGACGAAGCGCCCAGCACCGAGGAGACCGACTGGCCGCAGATCGTCGAGCTCTACGGCGTGCTGGGCGAGCTCATGCCGAGCCCCGTGGTGACCGTGAACCTCGCGGTCGCTGTCGCCCAGGTGCTGGGGCCCGACGCCGGCCTGTCCGTGCTGGACGAGCTCGACGGCAAGCTCGACCTCGGTGCCCGGGTCGACGCCGTGCGAGCCCATCTGCTCGAACGCGCCGGGCGGACGTCCGCCGCGTTCGAGCACTACCTCCGTGCGGCGGACCGGACCGAAAGCGGACCGGAACGCCGGTACCTGCGAGCCCGGGCGGACAGGGCCCGCGGCGCGGAACCCCAGTCCTGACCCGGGCGCCGGGTCAGCGGACGACGATGCCGCTCGCCGGCGCCGGTGCCGCGGGAACGTGGAACAACTGCGCGAACAGCTCCAAGTCCACGACGTTCCCTTCGATGCCGAGCTTGCCGGAGCGGATCGCCTCGGCGGCGGTCAGCCGGCCGCTCATCACGTCCAGCAGTGCGGCGCCGGCCGTGGCCCTGATCACCAGTTCGGCCCCGGGGAAGCGGCCTTCGCCGACCTTGACCGCGCCGTTCTCGACCAGCGCGTGCACGATCATCCGGTCGTCGTAGCGGATCTCGAAGTTGATCTGCACGTTTTCCGCGGCTTCGGACCGGAAGGTGGTGTAGAGCGACAGGATCGCCGCGTCCAGGGTGAACACCTCGTCGGCCGCCGGGGCGTGCAGCGAGCGGGCGCCCCAGAGCCCGAGGTCGAGCAGGATCTGGTCGAGCTCGCTGCCGTACTGGGTCAGCTCGTAGACCAGGCCCGCGTCGAGCTCGGCGCGGACGCGGCGGCGGATCACGCCGGTGGCCTCCAGGTCGTTGAGGCGGGCCGAAAGAAGCGACGGCGGGATCTTCGGCAGGCCGGCCTGGAGCTCGTCGTAGCGCTTCGCCCCGAGCACGAGGTCGCGGATGATCAGCAGCGACCAGCGCTCACCGACGAGCTCGAGCGCGCGGGCGACGCCGCAGAATTGGCCATAGGCACGGGTGTGCGGAGTGGGCATCGGGATTCCTCACTTCTTCTCGGGTTGAAGGCGGCAGGGTGCCGGGGAAGCGGTGGCTGTTCAGCGGGGATCTCCCTCGGAGATCAGGTCCCGGTGCAGCGTCTGCAGGTCGTTGCACGGTTCGACGCCCAGCTCGCCGGCCAGCCGCGACCGGAGCTGGCGGTAGACGGCCATCGCGTCGGACCGCCGTCCGCTGCGGCCCAGCGCGCGCATCAGCTGGCCGTGCAGGGACTCGTCGAGCGGGCTGCTGGTGGTCAGCGACCGCAGCTCGCCGATCAGCTCGCGGTGCCGGCCGCTGACGATCTCCGCTTCGATGCGCAGGTGCAGCACACTCCGCCGCTGTTCGAGCAGCTCGGTGCGGTAGGCGGAGAGGATCGGCCCGCAGGGGACGTTGGCGAGCGGTGGTCCGGACCACAGGTCCAGGGCGGCGCGGTAGGCGTCGCCGGCGCCGGTGTGGTCACCGGCCGCCTGCAGCTTCTGGCCCTGCTGCTGCAGCCGGATGAACCCGTGGGTGTCCACCTGGGCCGGGTCGATGTGGAAGGTGTACCCGGACTGCTTGGTGGTCAGCATCTCCGCGCCGTCGGCGGCCAGCTCGTTCTGGTCGATGCACCGCCGGAGGTGGTAGACGTAGGTGTGCAGCGTGGTGCGCACGGTCCTGGGCGGGTGGTCCGACCACAACTCCCGGATCAGGGTGTCGACGTGCACCATCTTGCCGGGCCGCAACACGAGCACGGCCAGCAGCTGAAGGACTTTCGGCGTGCTCGGCGCGTAGTCGACGCCGTCGCGCAGAACTTCCACCGGCCCCAGGACGGTGAAGCGGACGCTTCCGCGGTCCGGCTCGTCGCTCGGCCGTTGTTCGGAGTACATGGCAGGCCTCCAGCATCTCAATGCATCCTCGCGCTCCCCAGTTCCGCACCGCGCGGGTCGGTGGACCTCCGAACTCCGGGCTTCTATTCGAATGTGACAGAGCGCCGGTCCGGCAGCCAGTGAACGGCCCACCAGTAGCGACCTGCGTTCGGTTCTGCGGAGACGTGCGTTTCGCAGGTCCCCGGTGTGCGTGACGCACCCCACCGTCCGGCCGAACTGCGGTCCGCGCGTTCCCGGGGCGTCCCCGAACGGACCAACCGGGCACGCGGCGGAACCGATGCCGGTCGGAGGACCCGGGCATCCGGCACGTGCGTCCGGGTGTTCCGCACGTCCCTCCCGGGTGCTGCTCATACGCACGTCCGGGTGTCACACCAAAGAGTGGCGGTGGTTGCCGGAGAGCTTCCATCGGCCGTCCATCGATCTCCGACATGCGGCGTCTTCCCTGGCAGCAGGAGAACTGCCACCAGGGGATTCGAGGTTGGACTGATGATGTTGCACTCTGTTGCCGCTGTCGGGCATGGCGGTGAGTTCGACGTTCCGATCCGGGAACCGGCGCTCGAGCGGGTGGAGAAGTCGGTCAGACCGGCGGTGCTGAAGGCGATCTCGTCCATCCGGGACAGGTACTACGAGCCGATCACGCTGGCCGACCTCGCTTCCGAAGTCTTCGTCAGCCGGTTCCACTTTTCCCGGATGTTCGCCGACGCCACCGGCGTCACGCCAGGCCGGTTCCTGACCGCGGTGCGCCTGTTCGAGGCGAAGCGGCTGCTGCTGACGACGTCGCTGAACGTCTCCGACATCGTGTGCAGTGTCGGCTACAGCAGTGTCGGCACGTTCACCAGCCGGTTCTCCCGTGCGGTCGGGATGACGCCGACGCAGTACCGGGAGCCTCAGGTCGCCGAGCTGCTCGTCGCGATTTCCCCGACCTTCCAGCAGGTTCCCCCGCTGCACGTGCTGCGTGCGGCCGGCCGGAGCTGCGCGTCGCTGCGGTCGGGCACGGGCTCGCTGATGATGCGGCTCGACCTGCCGCGTGGTGCGGCGCCCGCGAACACCTTGGTCGGCCTCTTCGCCGACGCGGTGCCGCAGTGCGGCCCGGTCGCCTTCAGCGGCATGCCGAACATGGCTTCCGGCGAGCTGGCTATCCAGGACGTGCCGGCCGGGCGGTGGACCGCGATCGCGGTCGCGCAGCACCAGCAGGGCGGCGGCGAGCTCCGGTTCTCGATCGGCTACTCGGAGGTGCAGGTGTCGGCGTACGGCCGGTCCACCGGCCAGGTGACCCTGCGCGCACCCGCGCCGACCGACGCGCCGATCGCCATCACGCTGGCGTCGAAGCAGCCGCCGTTCAGCAACCGCGTGCTCGCCGCGCAGCAGCCGCACCTGCGCGCCGTCGCCTGATCACCCCGACAAGAAGGACGGCTACCCGATGTCCACGGTTTTCGGAGTTCTCCGCAAGCGCCTCCTGGCGCCTTCACTCGCCTCGGTGGGTTTTGCGGAGCGCCGTTTCCCCGTAGTCCACACCGATGCGACGGCCCGGCTGGAGGCGGTGCCGCAAGCGGTGGTGTGTGGCTTCGAATGGGCCATCGAAGGCGCTCCGCTCTGGGAGATCGAACGCCGCCTGGCACTGGTCGAGCCCGAGCAGCGGGGCTTCGCCTACGAGGGCGCCACGATGGGGTACACGATCCTCGACGCCATGCCCGGCGGCGGGCGGAACCGGACGCGCGAGCTGCTCGAAGGTCCGGGCCGCCCGCACATCTTCCTGACCTACATCGGCGTCGGCTTCGCCATGGCGCGGCTCCCGCGTCCACTGTGGAAGAACATCCTGCCCGAGCTGACCGGGGTGGCCTACCACCCGGTGATGAGCTGGCTCGCCGTCGACGGCTACGGCTTCGACCGCGCCTACTTCGACACGGACAAGTGGGTCGGTGACCAGGCCGACCCGGTGCCCTACCCGTGGGCCGGGCGCCCGGAGTACTTCGGCCGGGCCTTCGACCAGGGAGTCGGCCGGGCGCTGTGGTTCATCCACGGCGGGAACCCAGAAGCCGTCGCGGCCGCGATCGGGCGGTTCGCCGAGCGGCGCCGCCCGGACCTGTGGAGCGGTGCCGGGCTCGCCGCGACGTTCGCCGGCGGCGCCGACCAGCAGGGGCTGGCCGAGCTGCGGCGGGCGGCCGGGGAGTACTACGACGAACTGGCACTGGGCGTGGTGTTCGCGGTGAAGGCCCGGACCTACGCCGGGTACGTGCCCGCGCACAGCCACCTCGCCGCGGGCGCGCTCACCGGCCTGCCGGTCGGGGAACTGCAGGCCATCTCCGACCGGACCGAGGCGGTGGACGACGACGGCGGCCCGCTCCCGCGGTACGAGCTCTGGCGGGCCGCGATCCGGGCGGAATTCCGGCCGCGCGCACGGCGGGCGGTGAGCTGAATGCGGTCCGTCAATGGGGCGGCAAGAGTGAAGTAGACATTTCCGCAGCAAATCTGTGACAGTTGAATCAAGCATCGAAAGAAGTCCGTATCCCGAAAGGGGAGGTACGTTGGGCGACGGTTGGCGCACGGTGAGGCGTCGGATCCTGACACCGGATGTCTCCGAGACGTCGCTGGACAAGCGGGGTTTCCACAAGAAGAGCCCACAGGCTCAGCAGCTGCTGGAAACGGTGGGGGAAAAGTTCCTGCTGGGCTACGCCCACGCCGTGGAAGCCCGCACCCCCGCGCAGTGCGAGGAATGGCTGGAGCGCATTCCGGAGCAGTTCCGCGGATTCGCCTACGAAGGCGCGGGAATGGGCTACGCGATGCTCGACGGCCTGCCGTTCGGCGGCAGGCGGCACGTCGAGGACTTCCTCGCCGGCCCGGGCGGCACGCGGCAGCACTACATCGTCCTGGTCGGCGTCGGCTGGGCGATGGCCCGCCTGCCGCGCTTCGCCTGGCCGAAGGCGGATCGGTTCGACCCGCTGCTGCGCTGGCTGGTGCTGGACGGCTACGGCTTCCACCAGGCGTACTTCAAGACCGAGAAGTACGTCCGGCAGCAGTACCAGGACCGGAACTTCCCCTGGCCGTCGCGGGCGGACAGCGCTTACGCGTTGCGGGCGATCGACCAGGGCATCGGCCGCGCGCTGTGGTTCATCTGCGGCACGGACGTCGACCTGGTCACCAAGACGATCGCCGGGTTCGACCCCGCGCGCCACGGTGACCTGTACGCCGGGGTCGGCCTGGCGTCGACCTACGCCTGCGGCGTGAACTCCGGCGAACTGACCGAGCTCGCCCGGCGCGCGGGCAAGCACCGCGGGCAGCTCGCCCAGGGCAGTGCCTTCGCGGCCGACGCCCGGGTGACCGCGGGGCTGCTGATCCCCGAGACCGAGGTGGCCACGCGGGCGATCTGCGGGCTGCCCGCCGAGCGGGCGGCCGCGATCACCCACGAGGTGTGGCCGACGGAGGTCGCCGACGGCGAGCTCCCGGCGTTCGAGACCTGGCGGCAGCGGATCGCCGACGAAGTGCTGACTCACGGAGGAGTGAACAAATGACCGCGACCATGCGCTGGCTGCGCCGGCAGCTGGCGGGCCTCGTGGCGCTCGCGCTGGTGCTGACGCTGTTTCTCGTCGCGCGCCTGCCGAGCGTCTCGGCCGCCGAGCAGGACCAGCTGGCGGGGAAGTTCCACTTCACCCCGATGACGATCGCGCTGCCGGCGGCGGCGAAGTCGCAGTACGTCCGGACGCTGAACAAGCAGTACGAGCACATTTCGGCGTGGATGTCCTCGACCGGCGCCGCGATCGCGATGAACGACCTCGACGGCGACGGCCTGGCCAACGACCTCTGCCTGGTCGACCCGCGCAGCGACCAGGTCGTCGTGACGCCGACGCCGGGCCAGGGGCAGAACCGCTACGCGCCCTTCGCGGTCGACCCGGCGCCGCTGCCCACGTGGGACTACATGGCCCCGATGGGCTGCGTCCCCGGTGACTTCAACGAAGACGGCCGGATGGACCTGCTGGTCTACTACTGGGGCCGCACGCCGGTCGTGTTCCTGCAGAAGGCAGGCGCCACCAAGCTGGACGCCTCGGCGTACGAGCCGTCCGAGCTGGTGCCGGGCGAGAAGCGCGGCCCGGACGGGAAGTACGACGGGCCGCTGTGGAACAGCAACGCGGCCACCATCGGCGACTTCGACGGTGACGGGCACGTGGACGTCTTCGTCGGCAACTACTTCCCGGACAGCCGGGTGCTCGACCCGAACGCCGACGGCGGCATCACGATGAACCAGTCGATGTCGCACGCCAAGAACGGCGGCGGCAAGTACATCTACCGCTGGACCGGCAGCACCGCCGGCCCGCACCCGACCGCGGCCTTCGCCGACGCTTCGGCCGCGATCCCGGCGGACGACCGCTCCGGCTGGTCCCTGGGCGCCAGCGCCACCGACATCGACTCCGACGGCCTGCCCGAGCTCTACATCGCCAACGACTTCGGGCACGACCACCTGCTGTACAACAAGTCCACGCCGGGGCACGTGGCCTTCGGCGAGGTCACCGGCGTCCGCGGGATCACCGACCCGAAGTCGAAGGTGCTCGGCAACGACTCCTTCAAGGGCATGGGCGTCGACTTCGGCGACTTCAACCACGACGGCCTCTACGACATCTTCGTCAGCAACATCACGACGTCGTGGGGTGTCGAGGAGTCGAACCTCCAGTTCGTCAACACCGCCAAGGACAACGCGGACCTGCGCAAGCAGCTGCAGGACGGCGTGGCCCCGTTCCACGACGAGAGCGGCGAGACGAAGACGGCGTGGTCCGGCTGGGGCTGGGACCCGAAGATCGAGGACTTCGACAACAGCGGTGACGTGCAGATCGCCCAGGCGACCGGCTTCATCAAGGGCCAGGTCAACCGCTGGCCGCAGCTGCAGGAGCTGGCGGTGGCCAACGACGGCCTGACGTCCAACCCGTTCTGGTGGCCGAACGCCCGCCCGGGCGACGACCTCGCCGGAGACCAGACGCTGCACTTCTTCGTGAAGCGCTCGGACGGCACGTACGTCGACCTCGCGCCGCAGCTCGGCCTGGCGATCCCGGTGCCCACCCGCGGCATCGGCGTCGGCGACACCGACGGGGACGGCCTGCCCGAGTTCGCCGTCGCGCGGCAGTGGGAGCAGCCGGTCTTCTACCACAACGACAGCCCGAAGACCGGTAAGTTCCTGCAGCTGAAGCTCAGCACCGACGCACCCGTGGCACCGGGCCCGCTGCCCTCGGCCGGCTCGCCGGCGATCGGCGCCCAGGTCACCGTGACCACAGCGGACGGCAAGAAGTACCTGGGCCGCGTCGACGGCAGCAGCGGGCACGCCGGCCGCCGCAGCTTCGACGTCCAGATCGGGCTCGGCGAGAACGTTTCCGGCCCCCTCGCGGTGCACCTGCAGTGGCGGGACCGCACCGGGCAGTTGCGCACGCAGGACCTGAAGCTCGCACCGGGCTGCCACATGTTCCAGCTCGGTACCCAGGCGAAGGAAGAGATGTGACGTCATGGCGACGCCCATAACGACCAAAGTGGACACTGCCCCGCCGAAGCGGACCAACAAGGTCATCACGGCCCTGCGCCGCTTCGCCATCTCGATCACGATCTTCAACATCCTCGGCTACACCGTGCTCGGTTTCGAGCAGCCGTGGCTGTACCCCTTCCTCGCCGTGGGGACCGCGTACACCACCGAGATCCTGCTGGAGATCATCAACGCCAAGGTCACCAAGCGGCCGGTCCGCTTCCGCGGCAACGGGTTCCGGGGACTGGTGGAGTTCCTCTTCCCGGCGCACATCAGCGGCCTGGCGCTGAACATGCTGACCTACGTCAACGACCACGTCTGGGCGATGATCTTCGGTGTCGTCGTCGCGGTCGGCGCCAAGTGGGTCCTGCAGGCACCGGTGTACGGCCGGATGCGGCACTACATGAACCCGTCGAACTTCGGGATCACCGTGATGCTGCTGGTGTTCCCGTGGGTCAACATGACGCCGCCGTACCACTTCTCGGAGAAGGTCGACACCTGGGTCGGCTGGCTGATCGTGGCGGTCATCCTGATCTCGGGCACGGTGCTCAACTCGCTGCTGACCGGCCGGATGTGGCTGATCGCGGGCTGGCTGTCGTTCTTCGTCATCCAGGCGTTCCTGCGGGGAGCGGTGTTCGGCACGTCCATCCCCGGGGCACTGGCGATGGGGACCGGGATCGCCTTCGTGCTGTACACGAACTACATGGTGACCGACCCGGGCACGACGCCGTCGAAGCCGGTCTCGCAGTTCGCCTTCGGGGCGGGGGTCGCGCTGATGTACGGGTTCTTCACCGCGTCGCACATCGCCTACGGGCTGTTCTTCGCCACCGCGAGTGTGTGCCTGATCCGCGGGTTGTTCCTGTGGAGCCTGCACTTCTCGAACAAGGCCAGGATCAAGTTCGAGGCCGAGCAGGCGGCACAGGCCGCGAAGCTGACGGCGGCACCGCCCGTCCCGGCCGGCGACGAGAAGCCGCTCGCGGCGTGACCTGCCCGGCATCACCGGGGGCTCCGCGTGGCGGAGCCCCCGGCTCGGGGCGACGCCCCGGATAACACAGCGCCGGGCACCGGCGCTCCCCGATCGGACACTCAGGAGGTAGGCCGGTGGCCGGCGAAGAAGAAGTCCAGGTGCTGACCCTGGAGGCGTACGCCGACACGATCGTGCCGGGGGAGAAGCGTTCCCCGGACGACCGCGCGGTGGCGGGCGTTTCCCCGGGGGCCGGTGCGGTCGAAGCGGGCGCGCTGGAGCTGCTGAACTACGACGCCACCGGCATCACCGCCGGCCTGCCGTACCTGGTGCAGTCGCTCAACGACCACGCGAAGGTCTACGCGGGTGAGGTCGAGCTGGAGCTCGACACCGACCTGCCGCCGTTCGTCGCGCTGCCGTACGAGCACCGGCGGGCCCTGGTGACCCGGCTGACGAAGCCGGGGCACCCGGAGAAGGAGGGCTGGGTCAGCCTGGCGTTGTTCTGCAACATGGCCTACGACACCGCGCCGCACCGGCACACCGCCGAGGCGCTGGCGGCCGGCCACCCCGGCCTGCTCGCGCTGGGCTACCGGCCGCCGGACGCCGACGGTCTGTGGCGGTTCCCGAAGTTCTCCTACGGCCGCAAGCTGGCCGAGTTGCATCCCGACACGACACCCTCGGGGAGTCCCGCATGAGCGCGATCGAGAAGACCGACGTCGTCATCGTCGGCAGCGGCTTCGGTGGTTCGATCCCCGCGTACCACCTCGCGGCGGGCGGCGCGAAGGTCGTCGTGCTCGAACGCGGGCCGTGGCTGGCCGCGGACGATTTCGAGCACGACTACATGCTCGGGTCGTCCTACACGCGGGTCTTCGACTTCGTGGCCGGCGACGGCATGAGCGTGCTCGGCGGCAACTGCGTCGGCGGTGGCAGTGTCGTGTACTTCGCGGCCATGCCGCGGGCGCCGAAGTTCGTCTTCGACCGCCAGGGCAGCATCGGCCGCCGCATGTGGCCGTCGGAGATCAGCCGTGCCTCGCTCGAGCCGTGGTACGACCGGGTCGACGAGTCGATCCCGGTGTCCCGGCAGGACTGGAACGACGTGTCGTACGCCGGTGGGCTGTGGGCCGCGGCCTGCCACCACTCGGGGCGCACGGCGAACCCGGCCCCGGTGGCGGTGGACAACGGCCGCTGCACCAACTGCAACTTCCAGATGGCGGGCTGCCGGTTCGACGCGAAGCGCTCGATGCTGACGAACTACCTGCCCGCCGCGCTGGCGCACGGCGCGCAGATCCGGCCGCTGCACGAGGTGGAGCGGCTTGAGCGGACCGAAGACGGCGGCTACCGCGTCCACTTCGACCTGATCGACGAAGAGGACTACCGCATCCACAACGGTTCCGGTGTGATCGAGGCGAAGGTCGTCATCATCGCCGCGGGCGCCGGCGCGACGCCGGTGATCCTGCAGCGGTCCGAGGCGGCGCTGGGCCGGATGCCGCACGCGGTCGGCCGGTACTTCTCCGGCAACGGCGAACGGCTGAACACCGCGATCATCGACGAGGACCGCGTGCGCGAGGTGCTCGGGCTGTCCCGTGAGGACGGTGCGGTGTACGCGGCCAACCACATCGGCAAGGGCCCGACCGTGGCGAACTGGGACAAGCTCGACGGCTCGCTGCCCGAGTACGAGCGGTACTCGCTGGAGCAGCTGTACTTCCCGCCCGGGCTCGGCACCATCCTCGCGCAGGCGCCCGGCGGCGAAGAGCCGCGGTGGTTCGGCGCGGAGAAGAAGGAAATCCTCAAGAAGTGGTCCAACTGGCTGACGATCTTCCTGATGACCGAGGACGACAACGAAGGCGTCTTCGGCACTCCGCCCCCGACCGGGAACGCGTACCGGATCTCGCAGCAGATGCTCGGCCGCGGGTCGCTGCGCTACGACCCGACGCCGAACACCCTGCGCGGCTGGGCCCTGGCCGACGCCGACTGCAAGGCGATCATCGAAAAGGACGGCTTGGCGAAGGTCGCACCGTGGACCAACGACGTCGTGGGCGCGTACACCGTGCACCCGCTGGCGTCCTGCCGCATCGGTGACGACCCGGCGACGTCCGCGCTGCACCCGAACCACGAGCTGCGCGACCACGCGGGCATCTTCGTCACCGACAGCGCCTCGGTTCCCGGCGCGCTGACGGTGAACCCGGCCATGACGATCGCCGCGCTCGCCGAGCGGTCCGTTCCCGGCATCGTCCGGGCACTGGCCGCACGCGGCGTCGACGTCAAGTACGGCGCGCCCGCTCCCGACGGCTCCATCACCGGACGGCGCGCGGTGTCCAAACTGGACCTCGTGGCCGGCAACTGACTCCGACGAACGAGAGGACGGAACAACGTGACTGACACGACGGCTGTGCTCGCCGACCTGACCGCCGAGGCTGCCCAGGTCGACGCGCTCGTGACCGGCCTCACCGAGTCCGGGTGGGAGACGCCGACGCCCGCGCCGGGCTGGCGGGTCCGGGAGCAGCTCGCCCACCTCACCTTCATCCTGCGCATCGCGGGCTTCGCCGCGGCGCAGCCGGAAGCGTTCGTCGCGATGACGAAGTCGCTCACCGGCGGCCTCGACGCGGCTGTCGGCGCCGCGCTGAAGGAGTTCGAACACGACCCGGGCGAGGTGCTGCTGGCCAAGTGGCGCGCCGAGCGGGACACCGCGATCAAGGCTCTCGCCGCGGTGCCGGGGGACCAGCTCGTGCCGTGGCTGGTGAACCCGCTCCCGCCGTACGTCCTCGCGTGCGCCGGGATGATGGAGCTGTTCGGGCACGGTCAGGACATCGCCGACGCGCTCGGCGTGCGGCCGGTGCGCACCGACCGGCTGCGGCACCTGGTCGGGTTCGCCGTCCGGGTCCGGGACTTCGGGTACCAGGCCAGGAACCTGACGCCGCCGGAGACGGAGTTCCGGTTCGAGATCACCGGGCCGTCGGGCGCGGTGTGGACGTTCGGCCCGGAGGACTCGCCGGAGCGGATCGTCGGGCGGGCCGAGGACTTCTGCCTGCTGGTCACCCGTCGACGGCACCGTGACGACCTCGACGTGCGCGCCGAGGGAGCGCTGGCCGACGGCTGGCTCGACATCGCGCAGGCGTACCGCGGGGCGCCCGGCGAGGGACGGCGGCCGGGGCAGTTCACCGACTGAGCACTAATGGTCCATTGTGGACGTACGGGTCTCGCCGGATGCGGTCCGGGAGCCGTGGGCATGCAGAAAGAAGACACAACCGGAACACCGGGGCCATGCTGGACCGGGCCGGTTATCGGGGCATGAGAGCCAGTGGGAGTGCGGTGGCATGAGCGGTGAGCGGATTTCGATCGTGGGTATCGGTCTCCGGTACCCGGACGCGGGTTCGCCGGAGGAGCTCTGGGAGAACGTGCTGGCCGGTCGCCGGGCGTTCCGCAGACTGCCCGACGAGCGGATGAACCAGGCGGACTACTATTCACCAGACCCCAAGGCGCCGGACCGGTTTTACGCGCAGAAGGCCGCGGTGCTGCGGGACTACGAGTTCGACCGGGTCGCGCACAAGGTCGCCGGCAGCACGTTCCGGGCCACCGACACGACCCACTGGCTCGCCCTGGACGTCGCCGAGCAGGCCTTGGCGGACGCGGGGTTCCCCGAAGGCGAAGGGGCCCCGAAGACGGCCACCGGTGTGGTCATCGGCAACAGCCTCACCGGCGAGTTCTCCCGCGCCAACGTCCTGCGCCTGCGCTGGCCCTACGTCCGGCGCACGGTCGCCGCGGCGCTGGCCGGGCGCGGCTGGGGCGACGAGGAGACCGGTGACTTCCTGCGCGAGCTGGAAACCCAGTACAAGGCGCCGTTCCCGGAGATCAACGAGGACACCCTCGCCGGCGGCCTGGCGAACACCATTGCCGGCCGGGTCTGCAACCACTTCGACTTCGCCGGCGGCGGGTACACCGTCGACGGCGCCTGCTCGTCCTCGCTGCTTTCGGTGGTGAGCGCGGCGAACGCGCTGACGCAGGGCGACCTGGACATCGCCATCGCCGGCGGGGTCGACCTCTCCATCGACCCGTTCGAGGTGATCGGGTTCGCGAAGACAGGCGCGCTGGCCAAGCGCGAAATGAAGGTCTACGACGCCGACTCCAACGGCTTCTGGCCCGGCGAAGGCTCGGGCATGCTCGTGCTGATGCGCGAGAGCGACGCGATCGAGCAGGGCAAACGGATCTACGCTTCGGTCGCCGGGTGGGGCATCTCCTCCGACGGCAAGGGCGGCATCACGCGGCCGGAAGCGGCGGGGCACCGGCTGGCGCTGAAGCGCGCCTACACCCGGGCGGGCTACGGCGTCGAAACCGTGTCCTACTTCGAAGGCCACGGCACCGGCACTGCGCTCGGGGACGCCACCGAGATCGAAGCGCTGTCCACCGCCCGCCGGGACGCCGACTCGGAGGCCAAGCCGGCGGCGCTGTCCACGATCAAGGGCAACATCGGGCACACGAAGGCCGCGGCCGGCGTCGCCGGGCTGATCAAGGCCACCCTGGCCGTCTACCACCAGGTCATCCCGCCGGCCACCGGGCACTTCGACGCGCACGAGCTGCTGACCGGTGACTCGGCGCGGATGTACGTGCCGAGCGAGGCGGAGCTGTGGCCGGCGGACCGGCCGGTGCGCGCCGGCGTGTCCGCGATGGGCTTCGGCGGGATCAACTCGCACGTCACCGTGGCGGAAGGCCCCCACGCCGCCCGCCGCGACGAGCTCGACGAGCGCTCTCGCAGCCTGGTCGCCGGCCGGCAGGACGCCGAACTGCTGCTGTTCGACGCCGACGACGTCGCCACCCTGCGCGGGCGGCTCGCCGCGCTCCTCGAAGTGGTGCCGAAGCTGTCCTTCGCCGAGCTGACCGACCTGGCCGGCGGTCTCGCCGGCGAGCTGTCGGGCAAGCCGGTCCGGGCCGCGGTCGTCGCCGCGAACCCCGAGCAGGCCGAGCGCAAGCTGACCAGGCTGCTCGAACTGCTCGAAGAAGGCGACTCGGTGTTCGAAAGCACCGACGGCATCTTCGCGAGCTCGCGGCCCACCGCGCCGCGGATCGGGTTCCTGTTCCCCGGCCAGGGTTCCGGCCGCGGCGGCGACAGCGCGGTGCGCCGTCGGTTCGCCGCCGCCCGGGAGCTCTTCGACGCGGCGGCGCTGCCGGTCACCGGCGACCAGGCCTCCACCGAGGTGGCGCAGCCGCGGATCGTGACCGGCTCCCTCGCCGGCCTGCGGGTGCTGCGCGCCTTCGGCGTCGAAGCGAACACCGCGACCGGGCACAGCCTCGGCGAGCTGACCGCGCTGCACTGGGCAGGCGCGGTCGGCGAGCGCGAGGTCGCCAAGCTCGCCAAGATCCGCGGCCGGGTGATGGCGACGGAGGTCGGCCCCGGCACCGGCGCGATGGCGGGCGTCGCGGCGTCGCCGTCCCGGACCGAGGAGCTCGGGCTGGGCACCGACGTCGTCATCGCCGGCTACAACGGGCCTCACCAGACCGTGATCTCGGGACCGGTCGAGGCGGTCGAGCGAGTGATCGCCAAGGCCAAGGCACAGGGCGTCGGCGCGACCCGGATCAAGGTGTCGCACGCGTTCCACTCCCCGTTGGTCGAACCCGCCGCGGCCGCGATGATCGAGCGCCTCGGCGAGTTCACCTTCGATCGGCTCCAGCGTCCGGTGATCTCCACGGTGACCGGCGATGTGCTGCACGCCGCGGAGAACCTGCCGGAGCTGCTGCGCGAGCAGATCGTGCAGCCGGTCCGGTTCCGGGAGGCGGCGGCGAAGGTCGCCGAGCGCAGCGACCTCGTGATCGAGGTCGGTCCCGGCCGGGTGCTCACCGGGCTCTTCGAGGAGATCGCGCCGGGGACGCCGGTGCTGGCGTTCGACACCGACAGCGCCTCCCTCGGCGCCGTCCTGCGGGTGCTGGGCGCGGCGTTCGCGCTGGGCGCCCCGGTCACCCCGGAGCGGCTGTTCGCCGGCCGCGTGGTCCGGGCACTGCCCGCCGACGGCGTCTTCCGGTTCCTGGCCAGCCCGTGCGAGGCGGCACCGGCGATCGACGCCGAGTTCGCCGCGGAGCAGGCAGCCGCCAGTGCCCGGCCGGTCGAGGCGGAAACCGCCGACACCGAAAGCACCACGCTGGACCTGCTGCGCAAGCTCGCCGCCGAGCGCGTCGAGCTGCCGCTGGAGACGGTCACCGCCGACACCCACCCGCTCGACGACCTGCACCTGTCGTCGATCACGGTGGGGCAGCTGGTCAACGACGTCACCCGGGCGCTGGGCAGGCCCGCACTCGAGGGCATGCCGAACTTCGCCACCGTCTGCCTCGGCGACCTCGCCGAGATGATCGACGAGCTGGCGCAGACGGCGAAGCCGTCGGACGCGGGAAGCAAGGGCGAGGCGCCCGGCATCGGGCCGTGGGTGCGGCCGTTCGCGGTGGAGTACCTGCCCGCGGCGCGGCCGGTCGCGGACCTGCCCGTGGGCGCCGTGGCCGCGCAGTGGCAGGTCTTCGCCACTCCGGGGAACCCGCTCGCCGAGCCGCTGCGGGCGGCACTCGCCCGCAGCGGTGCGGGTGACGGCGTCCTGCTGTGCCTGCCCACCGACTGCGATGCCGGGCACGTCGGGCTGTTCCTCGACGCCGGCCGGGCGCTGATGGCCGCGCCCAACGGCACGCGGTTCGTCGTGGTGCACCACGGCTACGGCGCCTCCGGCCTGGCGAAGACGCTGCGGCTGGAGGACCCGTCGGCGAAGACCACGATCGTCGACCTGGCCGACCCGACCCCGGCGGAGCCGGAGGCGGTCGACCGGGCGGTGACGACGGTGGTTGCCGAAGTCGCGGCGACGACGGACTTCGTCGAAGCCCGCTACGACACCGAGGGCGGCCGTACGGTCCCGCGGCTGGTCGGGTTGCCGGCGGCGCCGTCCGGGCCGATCCCGGAGACCCTCGACCACACCGACGTCCTGCTGGTCACCGGTGGCGGCAAGGGCATCACGGCGGAGAGCGCGCTGGCACTGGCGAAGGACTCCGGCGCGAAGCTCGCGCTCCTCGGGCGCAGCGATCCGGAAGAGGACACCGAACTGGCGGAGAACCTCGACCGCATGGAGGCGGCGGGCATCCGCTACCGCTACGAGCGGGCCGACGTCACCGACGCCGCGCAGATCGCCGAGGTCGTCGCCCGCGTGCAGGCCTCGCTGGGGCCGGTCACCGCGGTGATGCACGGGGCGGGCCGCAACGAGCCCGCCGCGTTGTTCAGCCTGACCGAAGACGCCTTCCGCAAGACCCTCGCCCCGAAGATCGACGGTCTCGCCGCCGTGCTCGACGCGGTCGACCAGGACCGCATCAAGCTGCTGGTGACCTTCGGCAGCATCATCGGCCGCGCCGGCCTCCGCGGTGAGGCGCACTACTCCACGGCCAACGACTGGATGACCGAGGCGACCCTGCGCTTCGGCCGGGAACACCCGGGGGCGCGGGCGATCGCGCTGGAGTGGTCGGTCTGGTCCGGCACCGGGATGGGCGAGAAGCTCGGTGTGGTCAGTGCCCTGATGCGCGACGGCATCACGCCGATCCCGCTCGACGAGGGCATCACCATCCTGCGCCGGCTGCTCTCCGACCCGGCCACCCCGCCGGTGCTGGTGATCTGCGGGCGCATGAACGGCCTGCCCACGCTGCCGATCCAGCGGCGCGAGCTGCCGCTGACCCGGTTCATCGACCGGACGGTCGTGCACTACCCCGGGGTCGAGCTGATCACCGAGGCCGAGCTGTCCGCGGGCAGCGACCCGTACCTGACCGACCACCTGCTCGACGGCCAGCTGCTCTTCCCGGCCGTGCTCGGCATGGAGGCCATGACCCAGGTCGCGTCGGCCACCATCGGCCGCGGCGGTACGCCGGTGCTCGAGAACGTCGAGTTCCTGCGGCCGATCATCGTCTCGCCCGGCAAGTCGACCACCATCCGGCTGGCCGCGCTCGCCCGGGACGCCGACACCGTGGACGTCGTGATCCGGAGCGACGAGACCGGCTTCAGCGCCGATCACTTCCGGGCCCGGCTGAACTTCGCCCGCCCGGAGTCACTCGGCGAAGTCGTGCGGCGAGACGTCGCACTGCCCGCGGTCCAGGTCGACCCGATCCGCGAGCTGTACGGCTCGGTCCTGTTCCAGGGCAAGCGGTTCCAGCGCGTGCTCGGGTACCGGCGGGCCAGCGCCCGGCACGCCGTCGCCGAGATCGCGACGTCGGCGAACGTGTCGTGGTTCGCGCCGTTCCTCCCGCAGGAGCGGTTGCTGGCCGACCCGGGCACCCGGGACGCGATGATGCACGCGATCCAGTGCTGCATCCCGGACGCCACCCTGCTGCCGCAGAGCATCGAGAAGCTCTACCTGGCGGCGCCGGGCGAGCAGCACGACGAGTACGTCCTGCTCGACGCGCGCGAACGGGCCCAGGACGGGGACAGCTACGTCTACGACCTGGACGTCCGCAACCCGGACGGCACCCTCGTCGAACGCTGGGAAGGGCTGATGCTCCGCGCGGTGCGCAAGCGCGACGGGGCGGGACCGTGGGTGCCGTCGATGCTCGGGTCCTACCTGGAGCGGGCGTGCGAGCGGCTCCTGGGCGGCCGGCGGTCGGTGGTGCTGGAGCCGGACCCGGCGGACCGCGTGTGCGAGGGCATCGCCGAGCGGCGCGCCCAGACCGCGCTGGCGGCGGGCCGCAGCCTCGACCGGCCGGTCGAGGTCCGCTACCGCCCCGACGGCAAGCCCGAGATCGACGGAGCCGAGGTGACCGCGTCGCACACCGCGCAGCTGACGCTGGCGGTCACCGGCGCCGGGCAGCTCACGTGCGACATCGAGAGCGCGATCGAGCGGACCGAAGAGGACTGGGCCGGATTGCTGGGCGAAGAGCTCGTCGCCGTCGGCCGGCTGCTGGCCACGGACACCGGTGAACCGGTCACGGTGGCCAACACCCGGGTCTGGAGCGCGCTGGAGTGCGTGCGAAAGACCGGCGGGATGACCCAGGCCCTCACCGTCCGCCGGGTCGAGGCCGACGGGTGGGCGCTGCTCGCCTGCGGCGACGCCCTGATCGCGACCTGGTCGACCACGGTCGATGACCGGACGGCCCCCGTCGTCTTCGCCATCCTCCACGCAGAGGGGAATCGAGAATGACCGGCTACTACGAGCTCCGCCACACGGTCGGCTTCGAAGAGACCAACATGGTGGGCAACGTCTACTACGTCAACTACGTCCGGTGGCAGGGGCGTTGCCGCGAGATGTTCCTCCTCGAGCGGGCTCCGGCGGTGCTGGAGGACATCCGTGGCGACCTGAAGCTCTACACGCTCAAGGTGGAGTGCGAGTTCTTCGCGGAGATCACCGGGTTCGACGAGCTGTCCATCCGGATGCGCCTGGAGGAGCTGACCCAGACGCAGCTGCAGTTCACCTTCGACTACGTCCACCTGCACCCGGACGGCGAGCGCCTGGTGGCGCGCGGACGGCAGCGGATCGCCTGCATGCGGGGACCGAACGCGGCGACCGTGCCGGTCCGGGTGCCCGAGGCGCTGCTGGAGGCGCTGGCGCCTTACACGACGGCTTCGGCGCGTAACGGCAAAGGAGTGTAAATGGGCCACCCAGGAGCAGGGCCCGCCGAGCGGACACCGTTGCGGCGGATGCCCACGTCGGCGGCGCGCCGCGGGCTCAGCCCGCAACCGGCACTGCGCCAGGTGATGGCGCAGTTCGCGACGGGCGTCACGGTGCTCACGGCCGGCGGTGAAGACGCGCACGGGATGACGGCGAACGCCTTCTCGTCGGTGTCGCTGGATCCGCCGCTCGTGCTGTGCTGCGTCGCCAAGGCGGCCCGCATGCACGCTTCGATCGTCACCGCGGGTTCGTTCGCGGTGAACATCCTGGCCGCGGACCAGGAGGGCTTGTCGAAGTACTTCGCCGACTGGCGGCGGCCGGACGGCGTGGCGCAGTTCAACTCGGTCAACTGGACGCCGGGCGGGAAAACGGGGGCGCCGCTGCTCACCGGTGCCCTGGCGTGGCTGGAATGCGAGCTCTCCGAGGTGATCGCGGGCGGCGACCATTCGGTCTTCCTCGGCCGCGTGGTCGCCACCGGCCGGGGCACCGGCCAGGTCCCGCTCGTGTTCTACGGCGGCGGCTACCACGACGTGGACGGCCGGGACCGGGTGGCGTGAACGCGCGCAGCCCGCGAGCGGTATGGGATCCGACGAAGGAAAGGTAAGTCATGACTGTCAACGACGCTGACGCCGACGCACCGCGGTACCTCCACCCGGCGGAACCGCCGGCCGACCTGACCGTGCGGCCGCTGCCCCGGCTCGGCCGGGGTGTGGTCTGGTCGAACATCGTCGCCGAGATGGACCGTGACCTCGAGGAACGGACGAGGGACGCCGCGTGAGCGGTTCCCCCGGCGGCGTACAGCGTGACGACGAGCCGGAGGTGTTCCCGCTGCGGGCCGAGTCCCGCAGCGGGCGCCGCCGGCTCGAGCGGTCCGGGACGGGCGGTGACGCCCAGGTGATCGCCCTGCCGGGCGCCGCGCCGCCCGCCCCCGCTCCGCCCGGCATGGCGTTGCTGCGCCAGCGGCGGCGCGAGCTGCGCGAGCACATCGCCGAAGGGAAGCTCGATGCGGTGCGGCGCCAGCATTCCCTCGGGAAGCTGACCGCCAGGGAACGGCTCGCGCTGCTGCTCGACGAAGACTCCTTCGTCGAGCTCGAGCCGTACCGGCGGCATCGCGCCACGAACCAGGGCCTGGCCGGGAACCGGCCGTACACCGACGGCGTCGTCACCGGCTCCGGCACCATCGACGGGCGCCGGGTGTTCGTCTACGCCCAGGACTTCACGCTCTTCGGCGGGTCACTGGGCGAAGCGCACGCGGCGAAGATTCACAAGGTGCTCGATCTCGCGGTGGCCACCGGCGCGCCGGTGATCGGCCTGAACGACAGCGGCGGGGCGCGGATCCAGGAAGGCGTGCTCGCGCTGAACGGTTACGGCGGGATCTTCCGCCGCCAGGTCGAAGCCTCCGGCGTCGTCCCGCAGATCAGCGTGGTCCTCGGGCCGTGCGCGGGTGGCGCCGCCTACTCGCCGGCGCTGGCGGACTTCACGTTCATGGTGCGCGACACCGCGCGGATGTACCTGACCGGCCCCGACGTGGTCGAGGCCGTGACCGGCCGGCACGTCAGCCACGAGGAGCTCGGCGGGGCCGACGTGCACGGCACGCATTCGGGCGTCGCCACGGTGGTGCACGACGACGAGGAGGATTGCCTCGCCGACGTGCGGTACCTGATCTCGCTGCTGCCGTCCAACTACCTCGAGCCGCCGCCCGCCACGGCACCCACCGGGGCCGCGGGGGACCACCGGCCGCGGCTGGCGGAAATCGTGCCTGCCTCGCCGAACCAGCCGTACGACATGCGCGAGGTGCTCGCCGAAATCGCGGACGCCGAAGAGTTCTTCGAGCTGCACGAGGGCTGGGCCCGCAACGTGCTCTGCGCGCTCGCGCGCATCGACGGCCGGGTGGTCGGCCTGGTCGGCAACCAGCCTGCGGTGTTCGCGGGGGTGCTCGACGGGCCTGCCGCGCAGAAGGCCGCGCGGTTCGTGCGGTTCTGCGACGCCTTCGGCATCCCCCTGGTCAGCCTGGTCGACGTCCCGGGCTTCCTGCCCGGCGTGGACCAGGAGCGGGGCGGGATCATCCGCCAGGGCGCCCAGCTGCTGCACGCCTACTGCGAAGCGACCGTGCCGCGGATCCAGGTGATCCTGCGCAAGGCCTACGGCGGCGCGTACATCGTGATGGACTCGCGGTCCATCGGCTGCGACCTCTCCCTCGCCTGGCCGACCAACGAGATCGCGGTGATGGGTGCCGAAGGCGCGGTCAACGTGCTGCACCGGCGGGAACTGGCCGCGGCGGACGACCCCGCGGAGCTGCGGGCGCGGCTGGTCGCGGAGTACACCGAGGAGTACCTGAACCCGCAGTACGCCGCCGAGCTGGGGCTCGTCGACGACATCATCGACCCGGCCGACACCCGGGCCGCCATCGCGCGCGGGCTGGCGATGCTCCAGGACAAGCGCAAGCCCGGACCCGCCCGCAAGCACGGCAACCTGCCGATCTGACGGAGCCGTCCCATGTCTTCGGTGAAGAACGAGCCACTGGTCGTGCGGGGCAAGCCGGACGACCTCAGCCTGGCCGCGCTGGTGCTGGTGCTGACGCTGCTCGGTGGCCGGGCCGCGGCCGGGCCACCGCCGGCGCGCACCCGGTGGGCCGGCGAGTCCGGGCGGCCGGCCCCCGGCGCCTGGCGCTCTTCCGCGCTGCCGCGCTGAGGTTCGGGCGCGTGCCCGTTTCGGGTGCTCGATTCGATTCCCGCTCGGCCCGGCATGCCGCACCCCGGTGAGGCCACCGTGCGGCGCGCGGCCGGCGGCTTCACACCGTCGCGTCCGGCCAACTCGCCGCCCGC